>CAZAHG010000001.1:0-28420 GCA_964485065.1 uncultured Candidatus Saccharibacteria bacterium
AGTTAATGCCTGCCCAGAGAGCGGGCTCTAGGCCGGGGCGATTCGTCACCGCAATACCGTCAATTTCGGGAATCTTACAAGAAGCAAGAAAACGAGAAACCCGAGGCAAAAGCAAGGGTTCTCTTGTTAGAATGTCTGCCAGTTTTTTTTTAAAGCCAGCGGATTGATTCTGACTAAGGATTTTCTTGTATAGCCCCGCTTGCTTGAGCGATTTTAAAAGCACCGGAACCAAATTTTTCTGATGCTCCCTCTTGGCGAGCAAGGGCATCACGCCTCCCCATTTCTTGTGCACTTCTATTTGAGAGGCGACGATATTGGAAAGAATCGTCAATTTCTTTTTATTCCCCCGCACCACCGCAATGCCGGTTTCGTCGCACGAGGTTTCAATGCCGAGGATAATCATAATGAGCGCAACACAATATACGTACTCTTTGTCATATCAATGATTTGAGAGGGGGTGCCTGGAAGCGTTCCGCCATCAACAAAAATATCTGGCCTTACCTTTTTCCGTGCAAACTGCTTTTTCACTTCTTGCAAAGTTCTGCACGAAGGCTTTCCTGCGATATTGGCGGACGTGGCAACCAAAGGACGCCCAAGCTGCCGCATCAGCAATCTGATTTTCGGAACATTGGGGATGCGTAGCGCAATGGTTTTTGAAGCGACCCCGTACAACGGCTCTCCTCCTTTCTTTCGATCGAGCACCGCAGTAAAAGGTCCTGGCCACCTGCGTTTAAGATATGCTTCGTGTGCTCTTGAAATGAGGGCTATCTTTTTTGCACGGGCAATCGTATCAACAAACAAGGGAAGCGGCTTTTTCTTTGACCTCTTTTTTATGGCAAACACTCTTGCCACGGCTTTTTTATTGGCGGCATCGGCGAGCAACCCATAGACCGTGTCTGTCGGAAATACCACCACCTTTCCTGCCCGCAATGCTTCGCATAGCGATGCCGTTTTCATCACCGCTTCTTTTTCTTGATACCAGGCGCAACGAACACCGTCGTGTTGTCCGGCACGTTCTCCATCACATGGGTGCCGGGCCCCACAATGGCGCCAGAACCCACCAGTATACCCGGCATGGTACCGGCATGAATGCCGAATCTTGCGTCAGGGCCCGCGACAAAACCAAACGCCGAGAGTTCTGTATCCAGTTTCTTACCTTTTACCTCGCACTCAATGGTTCCGCGATCAATCCGCTTGTTTGCGGAAATAAATCCAACTCCAAAACGGCAGTTGCTCCCTAGTATGGAGTTTCCAAAATATCCTGAATGCGTGTGCATCCCTTCCTGGAAAATAGAATGCTTAATTTCGCAGAAAGCTCCTGTCTTCACGTTCTGCTCAATATTGACGGGCCCTCTCAACACGTTACCGTACCCGATTTCGCATCCTTCACCAATATACGCAGGACCTTCAATGACGGTGTTCGCCTTGATGATAACGTTCTCTCCGATGCAGACAAGGCCTTCCATAATCACATTCGTCCCAATGCGGGCCGAAGAAGCTATTCCCGGCTTGAAATACGGAGATTCAAAAAGCGTCTGCAGCACGGAGAACAGCTCCCAGGGATATTTCATCGCCGGCACATCTCCTTTGAGCATGACCAGAGAACCCGTCTTTTCTTTCAGGTACCAGTTGATCGCATCAATGAAATCTGCTTCATGATGGCGGGAAAGACCTGCGTAGTATGAGAAAAAATCCTGCTTGAAGAAATACGCTCCCAGGGTTTTTATGTTCGAAGGCTCTTTGCCCCGGACTGGGTTCTCCACAATCTCTTTTACTTTGCCTGCATCCAGCCTGGCTATGCCATAATCCCAGGGGGTTTTTGTTTCGGTTCCCACCATGACCATATCGGCTCCCTCTTGCTGCTGTTTCAAAAGCATCTCTTCCACCATGGCTTTTGTATTCACCTTACTCGGCCAGACGACAAGAAATGAACCTCTAATAAGATCTCGAGTCTGCCAAAGAGCGTTGCCGGTACCTAAGGACTGCTCCTGGGAAACATAGAATATGGTGCAGCCCAAATCTTTTCCGTCGCCCAACTCCTGAGGAAGGGTACTGGCTGCTCCGTGCACCACAACGATGTCCGTAATGTTGTTTTCGACAAGTCCTTTGATGGTCCAGAAAATGACGGGCTTTCCCAAAAGCTTAATCTGTGACTTATGACCCTGATTCAAGGGCCAGAAACGGCTGGATTCTCCTGCTGCGATGATCACCGCTTGCATAATTTATAAAAGTGAAAGCAATGCCTGCGCCAACTTCTCCGAATCGTGGCGAATGAGGCCTTGTTTTCGCAACACGTCTTTTTTTATCACCTTGAACTCAGAACCCTTGAAGTCTTCCTCGTGAAGCTCCACGAATGCCGCCTTCTCTTTTTCGTACTTTGTGATGCGGGAAGCCAAGGGTTTTCTGGTGTTCAGTAAGACATAGTCAAGGACTCCCTTGCCGAGGTACTTCTCGATCGCGGAAACAAAGTCTCTGGCATCAAATCCCGTGGTTTCTCCAAACTTCGTCATAATATTGCATATATATATCTTCGTTGCGCTGCTCGTTTTCAAAGCTTCCTTCATGCCTTTCGCCAGTATATTCGGCAGAATGCTGGAATACAGATCTCCCGGGCCAATGACAATGAGGTCGGCTTCCTTGATTTCTTGCAGGGCCCTGGGGTTTGCCTTTGCGGCAGGTTCCGTCCATATTGTTCGTATCTTCAAGTTACCATTGTGGCGCGGCACATCAATGTTCGTTTCTCCTTCAATGACCGTGCCGTTTTCCAGCTCCGCAAACAGATGGCAATCCTGGAGCGTGGAAGGAATTACTTTTCCTTTAATATCCAAGATGTTCCCGGCCGCCTCGATCGCCTTCTCAAAGCTTCCGAGTTGCTTTGTTAAAGCAGTGAGGAGCAGATTCCCGAAATTGTGGCCGTTCAACCCTGTTCCATTTTCGAAGCGAAAGTTGAACAAGTCGGATAAGGCCTGCTCGGCATTGGAAAGAGCAACTATTGCGGGCCGCACGGAGCCTGGCGGCAATATGCCGAACTCTTCCCGAAGAATTTTCGTGGAACCTCCGTTGTCTGCCATGGAAACAATGGCCGTGAGATACACGGGATATTTCTTCAGTCCGGTCAGCACGGTATAGGTACCCGTGCCTCCGCCCATCACCACGATGCGCTTTCTGTCTGTCTGCGCAGGCAGGTTATTCCTCTTGTTGGACTTCGGTTTCATCAAGACGGTAGTACGAATTTTCCTGTTCCATCTCTTCTTTCACGTGCGAGGCCATTGCAACGATCCTTGCGATAAGAAAGAATGCCTTGCCCAGACGCGCGTCAAACCCAAGTTCCAGCATGACGGCTGCGATGGCTCCGTCGATGTTGAAAGGAAGTTTCTTTCCTTTTTTCTTCTCAAGCTCCTTTTCAATTGCAAAACCAAAATCAAAAAAACGGCAAGGGAATCCCAGGGCTTTTGCTTTTTCGTATAATGCCCGGGTCCTCGGATCTCCTTCCTTGTATATCTTATGCCCAAACCCGGGAATCACATCCTTGATGTGCTCTTCAATCACGGCTTCCGCCTTCTCCTCCTTATGATCATAAAGAAACTTAGCTGCTTTTTCTGCGGCTCCCCCATGCTTGCTTCCGATAGCAAGCATGCCCGCAGCCAGTGCGACATGCATATCGTTTCCGGATGCTGCCACTACGCGGGGAACATACAGAGAAGGAGCCTCTAAGCCGTTCTCAACAGAAGCCACGAGCATGGCTTCCAATAATGCCTTTTCTTTTTCGTTTGGAAAACTGCCTCTCAGCAACAAAAACATCACATCTGTGAACGAGTGTTTTTCAATAAGTTCCAGAAGGTTCTTGCCGCGAATAAAATGCGCGCCGCCCTCTGTTTTGCTGATTTTTGTTCTGAATTTCATATTTTTAACTGAGAGAGTGCTCTCTCAAAGAATGGTACGCAAAAGCGTAGGGATGTCTTCCGGAGTATTGGCGATAAGAGCGCCTGCTTTCTTGAGGGCCGCTATCTTGGAAGCGGCCGATCCCCTGCCTTTGCTCACAATGGCTCCTGCATGGCCCAAGACCGTATCTTGGGGGAGCTTTTCTGAAAATTGCCCTGCAATGAGCGCTACCACGGGCTTGGTTATGGTACCTGATTCCATTGCTGCTGCCAACTGTTCCTCATAGGTGCCTCCGACTTCCCCGAAGATGACGACGGCTTTTGTGTCCTCGTCTTTCTCAAACAATCTCGCAATATCCAAGAAGTCGGCTCCGATGAGAAGGTCTCCCCCGATGCCGACAACCGTACTCTGGCCAAGGCTGGCCTCGCTGAGAATACGGGATATTTCTGCCGTCATGCCTCCTGATTTTGAGATGACTCCAATGGAGCCCGGAGTGAAAATGGCGTGCACCATCTCAGAACTTCCGATGCTTCCGATCTTTGCCCTGCCGGGAGAAATGATGCCCACAGAGCTCGGACCCACGAGCGTCACCCTCTTTGCCTTTGCGGCGGCTATCATTTTTGCGACAGCGGCTACGGGTACTTTTTCTGTCAGAATATCGATGAGCGGTATCTCAGCCTCTATTGATTCTGTGGCCGCCGCCAAGACAAAAGGAGCCGGAACCACCACCAGCGCGGTATTAACTTCGGGAAACTGGCTGAGCGCTTCGGCCACTGAATTGAACACGGGAACCCCGTCTTCCGTTGTTTGTCCGCCTTTTCCCGGTGTGACGCCGGCAAGAACCTTTGTCCCGTACGCAATCATCTCCCGCGCCGCCCGAGATCCTTCTTTCCCGGTAATCCCCTGAATCAACACCTTTGTGTTTATATCTACGAGAATACTCATGATGAATATGCCAACCGAACCATGATGCGGGCGGATTCTGACATGGCAGTTTCCGGGCCGTACAGGTGAAAGTTGTACCCTTCTTTTTCGGCTACCTCTTTTAGCATGGCGAACGCTTCTTTCTGACGGGGGCCGTCGCGGCGTATGACAATGGGATATGTGGGCTTTGGACTGACCTTGCGCAATCCCTGCACAAACCCCAGCAAGGTTTCGTAAATATCGGTGAAGTTCGCGGTACCGCCAACAACCCAGCATCCCTTCAGGCCCGGCCTTGAAAGCACCTTTACCGTGAGCTCTTCCACTACCGAAGCCGGAGGATTGCCCGAGTATTCCACATAGTTCGCGGGATTTCCCCCATGGTGCATAAGAATATCCAGATTCAGCAATGAGGCTCCCCCTCCCGAAGCCAAAATCGCAATGTCTCCTTGCAGATCCAGATACGGACGATCGCTTGGATTCACCACGTTGTCGTCGAGAATTACCTTTGCATCTCCTGCGATAAAACTTCCATCTTGCCCGCCTGCCGGCGAGGCAGGCAATTCAAAAAGCGGATTGATTTCTGCGAGCAGGGCGTTCTCCTGCAAGAATAAATCCAGAAGCGCTTGCGCGACTTTCAGCAACCGAGGCGAACCTTGAAGCTGTGGCAGTTCCCAATGATCTCCTTTCCAATAAAGCTCAAAGACGCGCGCCGAATCAATTCCGGTGCCGCCCACTGGCGAAACCGCGACAACCGGAGCACGGCAATCTGTATCGTAGCTCAGGCTGAGATACCATTCTTTTATGGAATCGATTTTTTCTTCAACCAAAACTTTTTCCGGAAGAAATCCGTCGATATTCTTTTGAAAAATATTGCTGAGAGAATCCAAAAGGTCTTTTTTTTCTTTTACTATAACAATACCTCCTTTTTTTCTTCGTTCTCCCGATGGCACCTGGGATTTAAGCACAACGGGAAACTTCAAATCAAGTTCCTGCGCAGGGTTATCTACCAACACTCTTGTTGGCACGGGAATTCCATATTTCTCAAACAATTCTTTTCCCTGATATTCCAAAAGTTTCATGCTTGTAGTGAGTTTGTCGAACTATTCTACGGTCACCGATTTTGCCAGGTTCCGAGGAGTGTCAACGTCACGCCCTCTCAATACCGCGCTGTAGTATGCAAATAGTTGCAAAGAGATGATGGATAAGATCGGGGTGAGCATTTCAAGAGTCTTTGGGATATACAGCACGTCGTCTGCGATGTTCTTGATGTCTTCGTTCCCTTCGGTGGCAACCGCGATCACCTTTCCGTTTCTCGCCTTGATTTCCTGAATGTTAGAAACCATTTTCTCATAGACGGAGTCTGAAGGACAAATAGCAACCGTAGGAAAGCTTTCGTCAATCAAGGCGATTGCTCCGTGTTTCAATTCTCCTCCTGCGATCCCTTCTGCGTGAATATAAGAACATTCCTTGAGCTTCAATGCTCCCTCCAAGGCTACGGGATAGCTGTATTTCCTTCCCGCAAACCAGAAGTTTGAATACCGTTTATATTTTTCTGCGATTGCGGCTATTTCATCTGCACGGGAAAGGATTGACTGCGCAAGATCTGGAATACGGGATAATTCTTCTGCGATGCGCTTTCCCATGACCAGAGAAAGCTGGCGCTGTCTTCCAAGAAACAGTGCGAGCAGGGCAAGAGTTGTCACCTGCCCGGTGGAAGCCTTAGTGGAAGCTACTGCGATCTCGGGGCCTGCGTGCACATATATTCCCATATCAACCTCTCTTGCCAAAGTAGATCCTACCGCATTCACCACTCCCAAAGTTAATCCGCCCTTTCTCTTCACTTCATGGAGGGCGGCCAAGGTATCTGCGGTTTCCCCTGACTGGGAAATAAATACGGAAAGCGTGTTCGCATCCAATATGGATTTCTTGTAGCGGAATTCAGAACCAATGTCAGCTTTCGCGGGAATGCCGGCATATTCCTCCATCATGTACTCTCCAATCTTTCCCATAAAAGAAGCTGTTCCGCAGGCCACGATCTGCACCTGCTTTATCTGCGAAAGCCGTTCTTGAAACTTTTCCAATCCTCCGAGTTTTGCCGTGCCTTCATTTAAAACCAAGCGTCCCCGCAAAGCGTTCACAATAGACTCTGGCTGCTCCATGATTTCCTTAAGCATGAAGTGCGCATATCCTCCTTTCTGCGCTTCCTCAACCGACCACTCAAGCTCTATTGCGGCTTTTGATTTGGAAACGTTGGAAAGATCAGACACCTGAAAACCGCCTTCCGTAATCACGGCTATTTCGCCGTCATCCAAAAACACCATTTTGTTGGAGTGGGCAATAAGGGCCGCGGGATCTGACGCGACAAATCCGCCGGAGTCGTTTATGGAAAGTACGAGGGGGCTTGAGAGCCGAGCTGCCACAAGTTTTCCGGGATCTTGCTTCGCAATCACCGCCAATCCATATGTACCCCGCACAACCCTGAGCGCTTTCCTAACCGCATCTTCCAAATTCCCGGCGAAAAACTTTTCAATGAGATGGGCCAATGTTTCGGTGTCTGTTTCTGAAGAAAAGACGTGTCCGTGTTTCTCTAATTCCTCTTTAATCTGCCGATAGTTCTCAATGATGCCGTTATGCACCACAAAAATATTGCCTTTGCAGTCGGAGTGCGGATGCGCGTTTTTCTCGGTCACCTCCCCATGGGTTGCCCATCGATTATGCCCTAAACCGATTCCGCCTTCTACATGCATAGACCCGAGCTTCTCTTCCAGTGCCTCAAGCTTGCCCACGGCCTTCACGATCTGCACGTCCTTGCCAAAAACCACAACGCCGGAAGAATCGTATCCCCGGTAGCTCTCCCGCCTCAGCCCTTCCATGAGAATGGGAAGGGCGTTTTCTTTTCCGACGTATCCGATAATTCCGCACATATTATTCGGTGACGATATTGACCAGGCGCCCCGGCACGACAATGATACGCTTTGGGTCTTTTCCTTGAATCCTGGCTTGAATCTTCTTGCTTTCCAATGCAAGACGTTTCGCTTCCTGCTCTGAGATGTCGGGTGCAACTTCAATGGTTTCTCGGACCTTGCCATTTACCTGAATCACAAGATGCACTGATTCCGCCCGCGTCACCGCAGAATCAAAAGATGGCCACGGCTGTTCATGGCAGCTCGCCTTGTTGCCAATCAAGCTCCAGAGTTCTTCTGTAAGATGGGGGGCGAAGGGCGCAAGAATTTTTATAAACGACTCTACTTGGGGGCGCGTCGCATTGTTCCCCGCCACTTTTGCCGCCCTCATCTCGTTCAAGCAGATCATTAATGCCGAAATTGCCGTATTGAATCTGAACGCTTCAATATCTTTTCCCACCTTTTGTATGGTCTGATGGATGCGGCGTTTAAGAGTCAAATTCTCTGCGCTATTCTCCTGCCACGATTCAATAAACGTCCATACTTTGTCCAAAAACCTCCGGATCCCGGCAATATTCTTCGTGTTCCAGGGCTTCATGTCTTCCAGGGGGCCCAGGAACATCTCGTACATACGCACCGCATCGGCCCCATGCTTTGCTATTTCGCTGTCTGGATTAATGATATTTCCCAGAGACTTTGACATCTTTTTTCCGTCTTCTGCAATGATGGTTCCCTGATGGCGAAGCTTGGAAAACGGTTCTTTGAATGCCAGAAATCCGAATTTGTGAAGCGCCTTCGTAAAAAATCTCGCATAGAGCAAGTGCAGCACCGTGTGCTCGGCTCCTCCGACATACAGATCCACGGGAAGCCATTTCTTGAGCTGCTTCTTGGAAGCGAATTCCTTTGCATTGTTTGGATCTGCAAAACGAAAGAAATACCAGCTGGAACACACAAAGGTATCCATGGTGTCTATCTCGGGCTTCCAGCCTTTGCCAAAAATCTTTTCCGTGCGCTCAAGCAGTTCTTTGGATTCGCTTAAAGGAGAGGTGCCGGTAGGCCTGAACTCGACATCGGTGGGCAAAACCCAGGGAAGGTGTTCTTCTGGAATCGGGTGGGGCTTTCCTTCAGGGTCGTACACGATAGGAATGGGAGCTCCCCAATAGCGCTGTCGCGAAATGAGCCAGTCGCGAAGATGATAATTCGTCTTCTTTTTTCCTCCGCCCCTTTTAATTCCTTCGTCGAAAGACACAAGCGGTGCATCGCTGACCTTGAGCTCAAATTTTTGGGCAAACTCCATATCTCTTTCGTCGTGGCTGGGAACTGCCATGATGGCTCCCGTTCCATAGGAGGCCAACACATAATCTGCGATAAACACTGGGATTTCTTCTTTATTCGCGGGATTTTGCGCCATCACTCCCTTGAGTTGTACTCCCGTCTTCTCTTTTGCGAGTTCGGTGCGCTCCAATTCCGTTTTCTTGCTTGTATTTTCAATATAGCGTTCAACCTCCTCCAGGTTTGAGATTTGATCCGCCAATTGGCGGATGAACGGGTGTTCTGGAGCCAGCACCATATAGGTAGCTCCAAACAGCGTGTCTGGCCTTGTGGTAAACACCTCAATTGAAAATTGAGAATTGAAAATTGGAAATTGAAGGAGCGCTCCTTCTGATTTTCCAATCCAGTTCAACTGATTCAATTTGGTAGATTCCGGCCAATCAAGCTGCTGAATGTCTTTAATGAGATCTTCTACAAACTCCGTAATCTTAAAAAACCATTGTTCCAGTTCACGCTGAACAACTTCGTTTTTGCAGCGTTCGCATTTGCCGTCAATCACCTGCTCGTTGGCAAGCACGGTTTTGCAAGAATCGCACCAGTTCACGCTTGCCTTTGCCTTATAGGCAAGGTTGTTCTTATACAAAAGCAAGAATAGCCATTGCGTCCACTTATAGTATTCTGGCGTGTGCGTGCCGATTTCTCTGCCCCAGTCGTACGAAAGCCCGAGCTCTTGAATCTGCCGCTTAAAGGTAGAAATTGCTTTGTCCGTGGTTTCTTTCGGATGAACGCCGGCCTTGATTGCGTAATTCTCTGCTGGCAGCCCAAAAGCGTCCCACCCCATTGGATGAAGAACGTTGAATCCCTGCATGCGCTTGAATCTGGAGTAAATATCGGTGGCCGTGTATCCTTCCACGTGCCCCACATGGAGCCCGTCTCCCGACGGATACGGAAACATGTCCAAAACGTACAGTTTGGGCTTTGAGGAATCCTCTGCCGCTCTGTACATTCCCTTATCCTCCCAGTATTTCTGCCATTTTTTCTCAATTATTGAGGAATCGTATCGCATAGAGAATATTGTTCATTGTAGGGTATAATACGAGAGATGACAATCCTGAAATTCCAGAAAAAAATCCTTTCCTGGCGCACAAAAAACAGGCGAAACATGCCCTGGCGAAAGACCTCTGATCCTTACAAGATTCTCGTGTCTGAAGTCATGCTTCAACAGACACAGGTATCGCGGGTGGTGCCGAAATATAGAGAGTTTCTCAAAGAATTCCCGACCCTTAAGGCGGTGGCCGAAACATCAAATGCGAACCTTCTGCGCGTATGGCGGGGACTCGGATACTGGAGGCGAGCTCGTTTCCTCAAGGCAACGGCTCAAACAATTCTCAAGAAATACAAAGGGGTATTTCCGAAAGAACCCGAAGTATTGGAGAGACTTCCTGGCATTGGCCGTTACACGGCAAGGGCTCTTGCCTGCTTTGCGTTCAATAATCCAGAGACCTTCATTGATACAAATATCCGAAGAGTATATCTCCACTTCTTCTTCCCAAACAGAAAAAATGTTTCAGATAAAGAGATTCTGAAAATTGCGCAGAAGTGCCTATACTCTATTTCTCACGGTCGTAGAAAAGAGAGTATAACTGCTCGTGAGTGGCACTATGCCCTTTTTGACTACGGGGCAATGGCGTTAAAAGATAAAGCGATAAATAAAAGAAGTCGTCACTACGCCAAACAGAGCAGGTTTGAAGGATCCTTCCGATCGTTCCGCACCAGCATCATGCGATTTCTGCTGGACCAGCCGAAACAAAAAGCAACCACAAATAAAATCAAAAGAATGCTCAGAAAAGGAGGCTCTCCTTACCCATCAGAAAAACTCCTTGTGTCTTTAGAGAAAGACGATCTCATAAAAAAACAAGGGGTGTCGTACTCCCTCTAACCTTTTCCTATTGACAAAATTATACTATTATGATACTCTATTTTTGAGTAGGCTCGGCCTACGAGCTCATTTAGCGGGCGGAACTCGGCTTCGGCCAATCCGCATACAGTCCCAAGCGAACAAAAGGAGACTCAAAGTGCAGGAAGAGTTCGCGATCCTCATGAACACCCTGGGCGCGATCTTCGTCATCCTCTACTTCGCCGGCATCCTCGGGCTCGCCTTCAATGGGATCCGGCACATCCGCGGCCTCGGCTACAAGGCATACACGTGGAGCGGGCGCCTCTTCGGCCTCGTCATGCTCATCGGCGCGGCGACTGCGACGGACGCTGCGGTCGGCCGCCACGAATGGCTCACTCTCTTCGGCAGTCGTGGTCGCGATTCTCGGCATCTTCGTGAACAACCACGAGGACTCTGAGGCGACGCGCAAGCGCGTGCGCGAGGTCGAGCCTGATGAGTCTCACGCGGATGAGTGGGGAATCCCGGTTCGTCACACTCGCATCGGCTAGCCTCGGTTCGCTCAAGTTGGTGAGTTCCTCCGTTTACGTAACGGAGGAACTCACCTCACTATCTACGAATTCTAGTCAATAGCTTCGCAACACTTGCTGCGGAGTTTTTAGTTGTAATCCAAAATTATATGCCAAAGAGGGTTTTTGCGTTTTGGGTTGTGGCGCGAGCCACTTCTTCTAAGGAGATTTTTTTGATTCTTGCGATCTCTTCTGCAACATAATGAACGTTTATGGGTTCATTGCGTTCTTCTTTTGCTTGCGGCGGGGCCAAATACGGAGAATCGGTTTCTAATACGATTCTTTCAAGCGGAATTGACGCTATCACTTCTTCTGGACTTGGAAGCGCTGGCACATGTTTGAATATCAGACCGTTGAAACCGACATATAATCCCATTTCCAGGAATCGCTTTGCTTGGATAGCATTTCCCGTATAGCAATGCACCACTCCGCGTATCGGTTCTTTCTGATTTTCGATAAGGGCGATGAGGTCTTCATGAGCCTTACGGCAGTGTAAAATGACCGGGAGATTGCATTCTTTTGCAAGAATCATTTGCTCTTGCAGTACCCGCACCTGTTTCTCGCGCAGAGCCCTGCGTCTCTCTTTACTCTTGGGTTCATAATAGTAATCGAGGCCGGCCTCTCCTATCGCAACCACCTTTTTATTCTTCGCCAGTTCTTTATATGCGTGGTAATCGAATTTTTCTCCTTTTGTTTGAAAGGTCATCCATGGTTCTTCGTCGGTCTCTACTGACTGCACTTCTTGAACATCAACTCTGCGCTTCTCTCCTATATGAATAGGGTGAAGACCCACGGCGGCATAGAATCCTTCGGGGTGTTGTTCTGCTATTTCAACCGCGCGCCTCGAAGTCGTGTACTGGGTGCCTGGCATAATGACGTGAATACCGGCAGCCAATGTGCGCCGTAACACTGTGGGAAGATCGTTTCTGAACGCGTTGAAATTCAGATGTCCGTGCGTGTCTATGAGCATATGTTTCCATTGTAAAGAAAAAAGGGCTTTCTGAACATCAGAAAGCCCTTACGCAGAAGAGTGCTTCTCCTAGCCTGCCGTCACCGGCATCTCCGCGCACCGTCGCAGGGATTTGATCGCCTGCTCTGTCTTCTCGAGACGTACTCGAGCCCTCGTCTTCTCTTCGCGAGAAACCTGGGGACTGTTGATCCGCCTGCGAATGGCCTGAGCCTTGATGCTGAGACGCTCCAAGTCGGTCTTCTGGGGATAATTGAAGACTAGGTCCACGACGGCTTCCTCCTGCTTTGTGTGCTCAATCGGTTTGGCACACCCCTGCCCGTCCTCTATGGACAGGCGGGGCTGGGCCAAACATGGTTCGACTTTGCTCACCATAAAAAGAAACCCCCGACTGGGAGGTTTCGTGAGTGCGACTTGAATAAACGCGTTTCTTGAAATCTCCCAGCTACAATAAGGGGACAATAATCAACAAGCCCGCAAGCAATTTCTGTACCTTGATTGTCTGGGAAATCATATTCATATACACGATATTTAGTATAAGAGAACCAAGAACCCTTGTCAAGGAAAAAAGGGCTTGCAACATTAAGCTGCAAGCCCTTGATGAGCCGCCGTTAGACGACGATCGAACCTAACTGGAGACAGTCGAGCGCGCCGTGCACTCTCTTGTCTTGCCGCGCGGTAACAACGATGTCAGCCACGCGACGCATCGAGTAGTGCACGGTAATCCGCATGAACCACTCGCCTTGCTGAAGGGAACCTCCGTCCGCGAAGTACTGAAAGCTCCGCGAGCGGTTGGTCACTTCTTCCTGCAAGATGAAGCGATAGTACGAGTCGCACGCGCGCTTCATGGTCGCGTTCCAGTGCGGGTCATCCATGAACACGGTTCCCTTCATGCCACTTGAGATTGATTCTTTGAGTACGAACCGCTTGCCGTTGCACCTGTCGCGCCAGTACTCCTCCTTCGCTCGCTTCACGAGATAAGTTTCGGGGATGTACTTTCGCAGAAGCGCAAGCGATGCGGAGCGGATTTGCGACTTGAGAATCGCTTCGAGCTCCTCGTTGCCGATGTCGTTTCGAAGCAGGGCGAGGATTGCCTTTGAACCCAGAAACGGCTTCGGCGGGATAAGGAAGTCAATCTCTCCGGCGCGATAGCGCGCGGCGAGCAGGGCGTTCAGCGTTCGGTTGTGGTAAAGAAACGGCAGGTCAACAAAGAGTTTGTAGTCCTTACCGTCCGTGCCCACGATCGCCTTTTCGCCCTCGACGCGCACATCGCTTTCCGCGACCACGACGACTTCGACTCCGTGGGTGGCGAGTTCAGATTGCAAGATACGAAACTCCGGCAAGTAGAACCTCTCTTGGTCCGCGTAGAGAAGCACGATTGTGCTCTCTCCGCGACGAGCGGCCTCTTTCGCGAGAGTTGACACAATGCCTGGGAAAGCCTGGACTTCTGGCATGACGGCTCTGCGGATTCTCGCGGCGAGCGTTGAGTAGCCAAGGCCGTGCTTATTGTGACCGTCAATCTCCGCGATGCGGAAGTTGCCGTCTTGCGACTCCATGATGTCTACCTTGCAGATGCTTGGCACCCTGCTCGGATTGAGCAACATGATGTCGTGATAGATTGCCGGAACTCCAGTGTGCATGGCTTTCGTGATCATGCCCCATGTCAGACTGTGGCAGAGCTTGGGGTTGAATGCGATAGCCGCGATTCTGCCGAGTCCGGCGAGGCAGTCCTGGAGAGCCGCGCCGAGCGCTTCAAGTTCTTCTCGCTTTTCTGGCGAGACCTCGTACACGCTCGGAGAGAGAATGAAGCCATATCTCGATGTTCCCCCGTTGTTCCAGAGACCCGAATCTAGGACGACCTGCCTGACTTGTTCGTACATGACGCCATCTCCTCTTTCTTTAGTTGTCAACGAACTATGTTGCTGCTTAGTGGCAGGATTGCTATCCCGCTAAGCGGGACAGCAGACTGCCACCAAATCGCAATCAATGAACTATGGACAAAATGTCTCGCAAAGAACTTACTATGTATGTCGGCCATTCACTTTTTGCTCTCGGTTTTTCGTCGGCGAATTTTCCTGACCTCAACCAAATCGTCTGCAAGCCAAGCGAATTACCGATGCGAATTTCTTTCCGAACGCGATCGCCGACGACGAAACTTAACCCCCGGTTTATCGCCGTCGGCGCGGCTATCTGTTCAAAATCCTTTTTGCTTTTTTCTTTCGCGATTATGACGCGAGAAAAGTATTCGCTAATGCCGAGATTCTTAATAAATTCCTTTCTTAATTTCCCGGCGCGGCTGATAAGGTAGAGAGAAAAACCTCTGCGAAACAGAGTTCGCAAAACAAATCTCGCATCCCTCATAAGGCATTTGGAATCGGGGTCATACATGGTTCTATTGAAGTCAAAAATAATAATTTTTTTCATAGTTTTGGATATAAAACAAAACCAGCTTCCCGTCTCCGGAAAGCTGGCTCGATTGTCGCTGTTACACTAATTCATTACAACACACAAGATTTGCTGAAATTAGTAAACGCAAACACCAACTTTCCGGCGGAAAGCTCATAATGCCAATAGCCGTGATAGCTGTTTAGGCGACTTTTATCAGGAAAGTTGATCATAAATTTTCTCTGTTTCATATACTAACAGATACTAAATTAGTAGTCAATAGGACATATTATTTCCGGGGGAACAGAGATTCTCCCAGGCCTGTTTTGAGCTGCTGAGCCAGTTTTTCTGATGTTTCAGGAAGAAACGGGTCCAGCATTTCTCCAAGGGTGGCGAGCACCACAAGAAGGGTTTTGATCGTCTCTTTCTGCTTTTCTTGATCCCGAGCAGGGTCGAGGGACCAGGGCCGCTCTTGCTCAATCAACCTGTCGCAAGCATGAATCACCTTCCAGATACTTTCCAACGCCGCGTTAAACCTAAAATCACTCAGGGCTTCTTGAACTTCCTTCTGAGTTTTGTCAATCAGATCTTTCATGCCCGCGTGCTTCATCTCCTTTGAATTCGAGCTTGCCTTGACGCCTACATTGTGCGCCATTGTTAACACCCGGGCCGCAAGATTACCCAGCCCTGCCGCCAAATCGGCATTATATCTTACTCGAAACTTCTCTTCGGTAAAATCTCCATCTTCCGCCGAGGGTATCTCTCGCAGAAAGAAGTAGCGGACAGCATCAGCCCCGTACTTTTCGACGAGCGCGAAGGGATCTACGACATTACCCAAACTCTTTGACATCTTTTGCCCGTCTATGGTGATATAGCCATGCACAAAGACGGTCTTGGGCAGCAACAGACCGGCAGACAGCAGAAAGGCCGGCCAGTATACGGCGTGGAAACGCATGATGCCCTTTCCTATGACGTGCACATCGGCCGGCCACCACTTGCTATACTGCCCTTCGTCAAAACCAAAACCAACGCCTGACTGGTAAATATTCAAAGCGTCAAACCAAACATACAATCTCTGACTGTCGTCTCCGGGAACGGGAACTCCCCAGTTTTTTGCTCGTTCGTTGGAACGGGAAATACTGATATCGCGCAGGGGATTTTTCAAAAACGCCAACACTTCCTTTTTTCTGGTTGCGGGAACGATGCGCAACTCATCGTGCTCTATAATTTTGATGAGCCGCTCCTGATGGCGCGAAAGTTTAAAAAAATAGTTTTCCTCAGATACTCTTTCAAGCTTCCGGCCCGGGTGTTCAAAACATTCCAGGTTATCATCCAATTCGTCTTTGGTATAAAAGGCCTCGCATCCAACGCAATACAGGCCTTCGTAAAGGGCCTTGTAGATATCGCCCGCCTTCTTGCAAAGCTCCCACAACTTCTGGCTTGATGCGTGATGCTGCTTGCCGCTCCCCCGCCAAAACACGTCGAGCTGCACGCCCAACGCCTTCGACAGCTCAAAAAAGAGCCTGCTGTTTTCTTCGATAAACTGCCCCACGGGCATCCCGGCCTGCTCAGCTGCCTGCACGTTTTTTAAGGCGTTGTCATCGCTTCCGGATAAGAGCCGCACGTCTTGACCCTTCTGACGATGGAAACGGGCAATGACGTCCGCCTGAATAAATTCCAGGGCATGGCCGAGATGCGGCCGAGCGTTCACGTACGGAATTGCGGTTGTGACGTAGAACTTCCTTTCCATCAGGAGTTTCCTTTGTCAATCATCTGCATCCGCTTCCACCTTCTTTTTTCTTTCTGCGAAGTCGTGAAGAAACTCGAAGAGAATGCCAGACAGAGGAACTGCGAGAAAGGCTCCCATGATGCCCCACAGCTTGCCTCCTATCGCGAGAGAGATGAGAACGAGAACCGGATGAAGCCCTACGAAACGGCGGCTCAACAGAGGCGTCAGCACGTTATTCTCAATCTGTTGAATAAGGGTGAATGCTCCCACCATGAAGAGGGCGCGCAATGGCGAATCCATGGCCACCACGACCGCAATGAGAAATCCCGCAATAAGAGGACCTACAATGGGGATAAAGTTTGTGATACCTGCAATCACGGACAACGAGACCGGGTAGCGAACGTCAAAAATCAAAAGAGTGAAATATGTCAGAAGGCCGACGAATAATGAACTGATTATGCGGGAAAGAAACCACCCCGAGACGCGTTTTTGCGCTCTTCTCCAAAGATTGAATGCGAGCGCTTCGTGCTGTTTCGGAAAAAGAAATGAGATGGCCCGTTCCATCGTGCGTTCTTCGAGGGAAACGAACAATGCCATGCTCAATACGAAAATAGTGGAAACAATGCCTCCGAGCACCGCAAAAAGACCGTTCAGCACTCCCGAGGCGATGCTCGTAGCATTCCTGTTCAGCGTATCTACCAGGCTCTGCACGTCGGAGAATGCCACGAGTCCGAGCCCTTTGAGCGGAGGAGAAATGCTGTTGAAATACTCGGGAAAGCGCTCTGAAAAGCGCTGGAGCTCGGTGCTGAAGAACGGAGCCGTGGCATAGATCATCAACGCAAGAAAGCCGAACGAGGCCAGATATGTTGCTACGGCGGCAGCTACGCGGGGAACCCTGAACTTTATGAAGAACTCAATGATGGGGTTGAACAGAATTGAAATGACTATTCCGAATATCACCCACAACAGGATGTCTTTGACGATAAAAAAAATATACAGCCCCAACACGGCAGCGAAAATCTTCGCGATGCTGCCCCAGGAAAGATCGAGGATGCGCTCTTTGTTCATGAGAATGCCGAAAGAAGCTTTGTAAGTCGTTCGTGATCGGGCGAAGGACCCACGAGCGCACAATTGAGTTTGGCTGGCTTGAATATGTCTTTTGCCAGCTGCAGCACGTCGCCTTGCGTCACCGCGTTTATTCTATCATACACCTGCTCTACCATGCACGTTTCGCGCTCAAGAAGTTCCTGCAGGCCGTAAAAGGAAGCTTTTGCGTCTGAAGATTCGAGCGAGAGCGCAAGTTTTCCCCTCAAATTATCTTTTGCCTTTTGAAATTCTTCCGTGGGAATCTGTTCTGTGGCAATTTTCCGATATTCTTCCAAAATAACCTTCACCGCGTCTTCAACGTTTTCTTTTCTGACTCCGGCTGAGGTAATCACAAATCCCGTATCAGGATCGGCTTCGCTGTACGTTGAAACATAGTAGGCAAGGCCTCGTTTTTCCCGAACCTCTATGAACATCCGGGAGCTCATCATGCCTCCCAACACCGTAGCCAGAATCTCCTGGGCATAGCGCCGGGAATCGGAAAGCGGCAGCGCCCGCACACCCAGGCACAGGTGCACCTGGTCTGTGTTGCGATTTTCGGTTAGCAATCCGGGCTCCTTCTGTTCTTCTATGACCGGCACCTTATGACGAAAATCTGCCGTTGGCACTGATTTGAATTTCTCCGCAACCCGTTCTTCTGCGTCTTTTGGAAGATTACCCGCAAGGCATACAACCGTATTGGAAGCAACATACTGAGAGTTCATGTATGCAACGAGTCCCTGGCGCGTGAGCTGAGCGATGCTTTCCTTTGTTCCCACGATGTTCCAGCCGGCAGGCTGATCTCCATAGAGAAGTTGACGCCAGAGAATCTGCGCTCTGGACATGGGAGAATCGTTCCGCATGTGCAGCTCTTCTACCACTACCCCTTTCTCTTTCTCTATCTCTTCTGCGGGCAACAGAGAAGATAAAAAAATATCGGCCACCCAATCCAGGGCCAGTTCAAAATGGCGCGCATCAACCTTGGCGTAGTATCCGGTATAGTCTTCGCCCGTAAATGCGTTGTAGGCTCCCCCAACCCGGTCCAGAACCTCCGCAACCGCAATTGGGGTGGGTCTCTTGGCCGTGCCCTTGAAAAACATGTGCTCTAAAAAGTGAGAGATGCCGTTCTGGTCTCTCGTCTCGTTCTTGGATCCCGTTCCCACAAGCACAAGCGCTGTGAGCGACTCTGAGTTTTCCTGCGGAAACGTAAGAACCCGCAATCCTGACGGGAGATTCGTTTTCTTAAGCATGGAGTTTTTTTTCAATCGTCTTTTCCACGTCCTTTATTTTTACCCGCTCTTGCTTCATCGTATCTCTGTCGCGCAAGGTTACGTCGTCTTTCTCCAGGGTTTCAAAATCCACGGTGACGGCAAAAGGCGTGCCTATCTCGTCTTGCCTTCGGTAACGCTTTCCGATGCTTTGGGTCTCGTCGTATTCGCACACGAATTTTTCCGAAAGCTTTTCGTATAAAGGTTTGGCAACTTTTACCAATTCTGGTTTTTTCGAAAGAGGCAGGATGGCAACCTTCACGGGAGCCAGCCACGCAGGGAATTTCATCACAACACGTTTGGCGCTCTCGCCTTCTTCCCGCCCTTCGGGGCGACCGCCGTGGGCGCCTGTTCTTCGTGATACGCTTCCAGCATTGCAACCAACACCGACCGGTCAACGCCCCATGTGGGTTCAATCACATGCGGCACAAATTTGTCTTTCGGATCCTCGGGGTTTGTATATGTACAATCAACTTTGCTTTCACGCATATGATTCTGCAGGTCGAAATCTCCCCGGTATGCCAAACCGTACAATTCTTCCTGCCCAAAAGGATATTCGTATTCGATATCCACGGTCCGCTTTGAGTAGTGCGCGCGTTCTCCGTCCGGGATATCGACGTAGTGAAGTTTCTTTTCCGAAACCCCAAGGTCCTTAAGCCACAGCTTCATCTCTTCCAGCCAATGTTCAAAATACTCCTCCCAATCTTTCTCGCGCACAAAATATTCAATCTCCATCTGTTCAAATTCCCTGGTGCGGAAAATGAAGTTGCCGGGAGTAATTTCGTTGCGGAATACCTTTCCAACCTGCGCCAAACCGAAGGGCACCCGGGGATGCATGGTATCCATGACATTCTTGAAATCCACGAACATCGCTTGCGCGGTTTCTGGACGAAAATATACCGTGCTTGCGCTATCTTCGCTTGAACCTAAAAATGTCTTGAGCATTAGATTGAATTGAACGGCATCTGTCCACTCGCTCAAACCACAATTAGGACATGGGGGCAACGTCCATGATCCGGGTCGTTCTTCTGAAATACCGCCGATTTCATCTGGCCTGAATCGCCGATGGCACATGCGACATTCCACAAGCGGATCCTTAAAGTTCTTCAGGTGCCCTGACGCCTCCCAGACCTTGGGATTCATCAGCAAGGCGGCGTCAATGCCCATGACATCCTGGCGCTTTTGCACAAACCGTCTCCACCATTCCTGTTTAATGTTGTTCTTCAGTTCAACGCCAAGAGGGCCGTAATCCCACGTATTTGCCAGGCCTCCGTAAATCTCAGAGGAGGGAAATATAAATCCCCGGCGCTTGGCAAGAGAAACAATATCCTGCATTGAAACTCCCATGACCCCACTCTACCATTTATCCTTAACTCGGTTAAGCTGTGGATAACTAAACCGAGTTAAGGATTACTGGACGGGGAGATCGCTTGAAACACCGGGGGCGGTATCTGAGACCTGGCGCGAGGTGAACGCGTCCTCTCCTTCGGCTCGGGCCTCGTATATGAGCTGAGGAGCGGTTCCCCGCTGACCTAAACTGGGAATGAATTTTATCTGAAACGCGACCGATGAGACCCCGTCCTGCGTGCCAGCTCCTGCGGCAATATCGCCCACTCTCCATTCGACTTCCCGGGTTTCTGAATTGTAGGAAAGCTGAGCCGATTGCGGCATTTGTTTTCCCGTGGGCTCCACTTCAGAGGGCAGGCTCGCTTTTACGACCACATTTCTCGCATCGTTATACCTGCTGTCCACGCGCCAGATGACCGTATATGTGGTTGGAATGCCGACCTGAGGAGGAATGGGGCCTGTGTTTTCAAATGTTTCATCCGCCAGCTGGCGGACAACTTTTTGCTCCAAATCCAGCTGGGTGTTCACCTTCACGTCAAACCTGTTCCTTGCGTTCTGAACGAGCACCGTATTGCGAATAATGAAATTCTTTTCCCGCGAGTTTACCCTGCTCCATTCGTCTTTCACGTCTACAAAAAACTCTACCGTGCCTTCGTCTCCGGGCCCCAGGTATTGAAGCTGAGAAACGCCCGAATCATCCCACAGTATTGAAGCATCGCCCTGCCCAACCCGTCCCAGGGAAGCATTAATGGTAGACAGATCAAGCGCCCGGCCTTCAATGGTGGATATGAGCGAGAGGTTCTGGAGAGATTGGTCCGATAAATTGCGGAATGAAACTTCATAATGCAGCGTATCTCCCGGAGAAGCCACGTAGTCGGAAGACCCGTTCACTTTCTGAGTTACGAGCACCTGAGGGGTAGCAACCTCAATGGCCCTTGTCGATTCTTTGAGAACGAGAAAGGTTCCGTCTTTCCAGCTTCCGATAATAGCTGTAAACGTCTTTGCTTCTTTAAGATTTCCCTGCAGATGACCCCGAAGCGCAATCTTCCCTCCCTGTCCTTTATTGAGAAGGCCGATATTCCATTCGTTAGAACCCACGGAGGCGGGCACGGATGAAACAAATTCGAATCCCTCGGGATACTCCACCTTTAAAAGAAGATCGGAAAGCGGATAGTCCGAAGATGAATCATACGTGAGAAAAAAATCAAACTCTTTAAGGTTTTCGGCAGAACCCGGAAGGTCCCACTCCAAACGTACGGGACTTGAGGAAAGCAAGGTGACGCTGCTCGTTTGCGCCTCGTACTTTGCAGAAATGTTTCTGGGGCGGTACCAAAGCAATGCCTTCGCCTCTTTTCGCTCTCCCTGGCGCCCAAACAGCCGTCCTTTAAATTCAACTGTCTGTTCCTGGCCGGGATAGATATCTCCTAGCTCCTTGGTCACGCGCCTTTGATTTCCTTCGGCTGCCACGGACCCTGCCGGAAAATCAAACACCAGGGTGAGCTGCTCAAGGGAAAAATCGCTGTTGTTCTTGTATTTCACGACATACGTAATCTCTTCTCCCCCCGCGGCAGCATCCGGGGCAAGAATCTCCAGTTTCATGTATTCGCGGGAGTACGCATTTCTTTGCCAATACCAAGCCAATGTTCCTCCCATGAGGAGAGCCGCTATTCCCAGCACAATAAGTACTTTCTTCGGCATATCTCTTTTACTATGAAGTGAGGGCGACGGCGCGTTCAAGGTATGTGCGCGAAACCCGGGAAAGCTCTCTCTGTTCTTGCGCACCCAAGATCAGGGTTCTGATTTTCCAGAGTGGCTCTACGAGCAAAGACGTAACAAGGGGAGGGGGTACAGGAGCATACCCGCAGCGCGAAAGAAGATTCCAGAGAAAGTGATAGTAGACGAGGAAAGATATGAGAGAGCGTTCTTCCGACACATTAAGGATATCTAATGCTTCCAGTAAATGCTTCCAAAGAACTTCGTCTTGTTCTTCGGTAAAACGGCAGCATAGAGCGGCAATCGCAAGGGCGCTTCTTAGGTTTTTTGCGTCGGAGCGAAGACTTTCATGCCGATTCTGAAGCATGACGTCTACCACTCTCCATATTTTCCCCTGCACAAACTCAATATGGGAGAACGAGAGAGGCTGAAGCGCTGCGCGGAGCTTCGATGCCGGTTTGCGAGCTCCCTTGGCGAGCAGACGCATTTTGCCGAATCGTTCCGTGAAACATACGCACCACAGGTCGTATTCTCCTCTGGCTTCTGTTTTTAGAACGACGGCTAAAGTGGAGTAGCGGCTGCTCATAAACGTATTCCTATCCATAATTTCCCGTCCTCCAAAACAAGTTCTTCTGCAACGGCTACTTCTTTCCGACCGGGTTTCATCTGCCGAACGCCGGCACCTCGAGTTATCGTTGCCGCGTATTTTTCAAGGAGCGCCTGCGCACGAGAATCCCCTTCGTACCAAAGAAACACGCTTTGAGAAGGTATAAGGTTTGCCGCTTTTCGCATCTCCTGAATCCTGCGGACGATGTCCCGCACCGTGCCCTCTTCTCTAAGCTCTGGCGTGATCCTTGTATCGAGCTCAACTTCCTGCTTGAGAGTTTTCTCAAAGATCACATCTTTCACATTCACTTCCTCCTTGATGAGGTTGAGAAGCTCTGTTGAAAATTGAAAATTAGAAATTGAAAATTTGAGCGAAGCGAGGGGTTGGCGCACTTTGATGCCGGCTTTTGCTCTCAACGCCAATGCTTTTGCCACAAGCTCGCGAAGCTGAACCATCTGGGTTTCCAGTTTGGGATCCAGGAAAGATCGGCTAGGTTCTGGCCAGAAAGCCATGTGCACGCTCTCTTTTTGCCCCAAACGCTCAAAAACAATTTCGCTCAGGAATGGAACAAACGGGGCTGCCAGGCGGCTTACGTTTTCCAGCACAAATCGAAGCACTCCGGAAGCTTTTAAAAGTTCTTTTTTAGAATGGGGAGAGAATCTCGTTCTTGATCTGCGAATATACCATTGAGAAAGATCTTCTCCTACGAAACTCTCCAGGGCGCGGCCGGCGAAGGTTATGTCGTACGCATCCATAGATGACTTCATGTCTGCCGCAAGAAAGGATAGGCGGGAAAGAATCCATCTGTCTAAAATATGTTCTGCCTTTGGGGGTTCTGATTTGGACTTCTGCGATTTTGCTCCGTATGTCTCGTAGAACACAAGAGAGTTCCACAGGGGAAGAAGGAATTTCCTGATTGATCCTTCAATATGTTTCTTGCTGAATAATTTTGGGTCTCCCGGATGGTTTATGGTAAAGAAGTACCATCTGATTGCGTCGGCCCCGTACGCGTTTACGATCTCCCAGGGGTTTACGATGTTTCCTTTGGACTTGGACATCTTTTCACCTTTTTCATCCAAGACATGGCCGAGAGCAATGACGTTTTTATAGGGAGCCTTAAATCCCAAAAGCGTGGCTACGGCAAGCAAGGTGTAGAACCACCCCCGCGTCTGATCAATGCCTTCTACGATATAATCTGCCGGAAATTCCTTCGGCGGCATGAATTTTGGGTTTTGGGTTTTGGGTTTTGGGTTTTGTGCAAAGGGCATGGCTCCGGAATCAAACCATACATCCACCACTTCTTTCACCTTGACCATGTTTCCTTTCTTACATGTGTCGCAGAAAAACCAGCTGTTGTCCACGAACGGACGATGCAGATTTACTTCCATGCGATCGTCCAGAGGAAGACGAGTGAATGAAGTGGAACGCGTTTCTCCGACTCCCAGTCCTTTTTTTCTGTGCCACGCGATTGCTTCGTCACGAGTGAATCCTTTCATGGTGGCCTCCAGCATAGAAAATGGAAGTTCATGACCGATGAGAAGCATGCGCTTCCCTTTATATTGTTTTTCAAGCCGGAGAATGAAATCGTAGGTGCGTTTCTGTACGTCACGCCAACTCTCCCCGCCTGGCATGGGATCGTCAAACCTCCTGCTGTAGTGTTCATGAGGGGTCTCTCCCGGCCTTCCCCATACCTTTCCAAGTTCGGTCACATGTCTCCCATTCAGCGCGCCAACGTTAAATTCGCGAAGCTCTGCTGCGATCTTTGGTTTTACCCCGACGATCTTCCCCACAATTTCTGCGGTCTGCCTGGTGCGCAGAAGATCTGAGGTGAAAATGAGATCAATCTTCTGTTTTTTCAGTTCTTTGGCTCTTTTTTCAACCTGCCGGCTTCCTTTCGGGGTAAGCGACATAGGGTTTTTCTCCGGCCAGCAGGACATAATGTCGGTAAGCTGGCGTTCTGAGTGGCCGTGGCGCATCAGAATGTAAGAATTGGAAGAGAATCGCTGAGAAGCCAGCTCTTTCACGGAGCCTATTACCGCGTACTTCTTGCATGCCAGGCATTCCCAGACTGGGAGCGGAGTGCCCCAATAGCGTTCCCTGGAAAACGCCCAGTCTTTTACCTCTTTAAGCCACTCTCCCATTCTTCCATTCTTTATGTGTTCGGGGATCCAATGAATTGTTCCGTTATTCTCCAAAAGACTCTTTTTCACCTTCTTCATATTCACAAACCAGCTTTCCTTTGCGTAGTACAGCAGAGGAGTGGAGCATCGCCAGCAGAATGGATACTCGTGTTCGTACTCTTCGGTTTTAAACAGGTTGCCGTTCTTTTCTAAAATTTCCAGAATCAAATCTTCGGTTTTTTTATCTTTTACGTACATGCCGTCCAGCCCCTGTCCTGCATGGGCAAACTTTCCCTGTTCATCAACGGTATGAAATTTAGGCAGACCAATTTTCGTTCCGAGATTATAGTCATCCTCTCCGTACATGACCGCGGTATGGACCACTCCCGTGCCGTCTTGGGTTGAAACAAAATCGGCATCATAAACCTTGTGTGATTTATCGGATTTTAATTCTTTAACATGAAATAGGGGTTCGTATGTAAGATTGATCAAATTCTTACCGGGGAGTATTGTTTCTGGCTTACCGCTCATCCCTATGCTTTCTCTGCGCTCAGCCGCAATAATCAGATGTTCTCTGCCGGATTTCCACATTTCATATTCAATATCTTTTCCTACGGCAAGAGCAACATTCCCCAGAAGGGTCCACGGGGTGGTTGTCCAGGCAAGGATATAGGTATTCTCTGGAACGAGGGCTGAGCCCAATGGCTGACCGCTCTTCAGTTTGAACTTTACATATACCGATTGTTCTCTCACTTGCTGGTAGCCCTGGGCAAGCTCATGAGAAGAAAGCGCGGTTCCGCATCGAGTGCAGTACGGCACAATCTTGAAACCTTTATAGAGGAGTTTTCTCTGAGAAAATTCTTTAATGATGCGCCAGAGCGTTTCAATATACTCTCTGGAATAGGTGATGTAGGGATTCTCGGTATCCAGCCAGAATCCCACGCGCCAGGTTAACGCCTCCCAATCTTTCTTGAATTCCCAGACCGACCGCTTGCATTCTGCGTTAAACTTTGCGACGCCGTATCGTTCAATATCTTTCTTGGACTTCAGTCCGAGTTTCTTTTCAATCTGCAGTTCCACCGGCAAACCGTGCGTGTCCCATCCTGCCCTGCGCGGAACAAAAAACCCCCGCATGGTTTTGTAACGACACGTGACGTCTTTAAAAACGCGCGTGAGCACGTGGTGAAGGCCGGGTCCCGCGTTTGCCGTTGGAGGGCCTTCGTAGAAAATGAATCGGCGGGCTCCTTTTCTCAGCTTGAGAGATCGCTCAAAGGTTTTTTCTTTCTTCCATCTTTCCAATACCTGTTCTTCCAGCTTGGGAAAGTTCAAATCCATATCCTGCAATCTATCATTATTTCCCCGTATTTTCAATTTAGAGTTACATGCGCTCGGGGGTTTTGATGCCGAGGAGAAACAAGCTGTTTTGGAGAAGCTGGGCTGCGGCTGCCGTAAGGCAGAGGCGAAATTCAACCGTCTGAGGGGTTTTAGCCTTGAGCACCGGATGGGTATTGTAGAAAAAGTTGTATTTCTGGGCGAGGCCAAGCGCAAAGTTCGCGATGGCGTTCGGGGCAAGCTTTTCTGCGGCCTCCTGCACAATCTCGGGAAACTTTTGGATGTGCCGCAAAATATCCATCTCCTCTTTCGAAACCTTGACTACGTCAAGGTTTTTGGATGAAAACTTGGTTGGACTAAGTTTGCTCAGAATGCTTTTGCAGCGAGCATAAGCATACTGAAGATATGGACCGCTGTCTCCATCCAGACTCAAAGACTTTTCAACATCAAAAACAATATCCTTGCCCAGGTTTCCCTTCAAAAATGAGTATTTAATGGCTCCCAGGGCTATGTTCTCTTCGGCGGCTTCTTTTTCTTGCTCTTGAATCTTGCTTCCCGGCGAGTTCACGAGTTGAGAAACCCTACCCCTTACTCCTTCTATCATCTCTTCTGCGGTTATAAGATTGCCCGTTCTGCTGGATATTTTGCCTTCGGGCAGGCGAACCATGCCGTGGGCGACGTGGCGGGTCTTTTGAGCCAGGTCGGGGTATACCTGTTCCAAAACCCTCAAAAGAACCCTGAAATACTCAATGACTTCGCTTCCGGTAACGATAACGGAGAGATCGTATTTGAAATCCTTGTATTTGGTCGGAGCCAACCCGAGCTCTTTTGCCTCATAGGTAGGAAGTCCCTGCGCATTCACGAATACTCTTGTATGCAGTCCATATTTCTCTCCGGGGAACACGATGGCTCCCTGGCTTTTTTCAAAGATCCCTTTCTTCAATCCTTCTTCCACGATGCCGAGGCCGATCTTCCCCACCTGACTCTCAAAATAGTATGCGGAGAACTTGGTTCCCAGTCTTTTATACATGGTCTCAAAATATTCAAGGCTCCACTTCTTTCCTTTTTCATACATCTCTCGTACGGATGCGTCCCGCGCAAAGATTTTTGCGTTGAGGGCCTCGATGTCGCGCCTTGCTTCTTCTTGTTCTCCGTATGCCGCGCTTCCCGCCGCATACGACCGACCCAGAAACCTCACTCTTTCTGACAGTGTTTTTTTTTCCAAATCTTGCATGGAAATCCCATGCTGGCGCATGCCCCAGATTGCTTTTGCCACGTGCAGCCCTACGTCTCCCTGATAGTTCACGCGCCGCACCCGGGCTCCCTGGGCCTCGAAAAGACGGCAGAGCGACTCCCCCACGATATTGCTGTAGAGATGGCCGACGTGAAACTCTTTGAAGGGATTCGGATCGGTAAACTCCACCATGACTCTTTTCCCTTTCCAGCTAAAGCTTTTTGCGTATGCTTCTTTCTTTTTTAATACTTCGTTGAGTTCGCCGAACAAATATTCTTTGCTCAAAAAGAAATTAATGAATCCTGGTCCCGCAACCTCAATTTTCTCAATCGGGCCCTTTGCATCAACCTTGGAACGCATGGCGGAAACCATGGATTCTGCCACTTCGCGAGGAGCGCGCTTGAGGAGTTGGCCGAGCGCGAGAGCGACGTTGGTGGAATAATCTCCGTGTTCTGCATACTGCGATCGCTCAAAAACAACCGCTTGAATAGGAGGTCCACCAAGGGTTTCTACCGCTTCCAATACCAGTCTTTCAAGTTCTTTTACAATCATGATTGCTTCAATAGTATCGCATTTGGTCGTATAATGAAACCACCATGAACGTGGTTGCAGAAAACCGCAGGGCGGCTTATGACTATGACATAAAAGAACGCTTTCACGCAGGGATTGTTTTGAACGGACAAGAGGTGAAATCGATAAAACTGGGGCGGGCGCAACTGGCAGGTTCCTTTGTCGTGGCCCAGCGCGGCGAACTATTCTGGGTCGGAGCTACCATTCCGGCCTATCAGCCGACAAACGCTCCGCCAGGATACCAGGAAGAGCGGCAGCGGAAGCTCCTGCTCCAAAAACACGAGATCTCCCGCATCATAGGGAGCTATGAAAATCAGGGGTTGACTTTTTTACCGATTCGCCTGTATACTATGAAGGGCAAGATCAAGCTAGAATTCGCTCTCGCCAAAAAGCATAAGAAGGGCGACAAACGGCAGATTATTAAAAAACGAGAAGCAGAGCGAGAGATGCGAAGAAGCTTATGAGGGGGTGCCTGCTTTGACAGAGAAGAGAGGGATAGCGTGCAAGCCGAGCTGCCCGGGAAAAGCTCGTTAAAATCTTCCCGGGGCAACAAAAATGCCAACGTTTTTGAGCCCCAACGGGCTTACGCCTTCGCGTAATTTCGAAGGCCATCTGTCTCTT
>CAZAHG010000002.1:0-26806 GCA_964485065.1 uncultured Candidatus Saccharibacteria bacterium
TCGCACTACTATCATTGAATCCAGGTTCTCGGATCCCACCAGAAACGCTGAGATTTCTTGGGACCCTCCTGTGGTTTTTCTTGCGGCACCACCGTGATCACCTGCTCTCCCGGCTTCTGGTATAATCCCTTTTCCCGCAGAATCTTCTCCTGGTACTCGGGCGTTTGACTCTGTGTGATGTCTGTCTGAAGCTGCGTTTTCTGGGCCTCTAGATTTGCTTTCTGCAAGCGAAGCTCTTCTGCCCGAGACCTAAGCTCCTGGGTCTTACCGTACAACTGGATATTATTAAACAGCAGCACCCCTCCGATTCCCACCACCAAAAACACGAACAATCCGGCAAGAAACAGGTTCTGGAATCTTGAGGTGCGAGGGCGTAAAAATTGTTTCTGTTTCGCTTTCATCCCATGCCATTCTACTACTCGTTTCTGAAAATTTCAAGAAAGACGGATGCGGGAATCCGGATGCGGGCTTTTCCGGCAAGCTCCTTCTTCCCCTCTTTTTGGCGGTCCAGAAGTTTTCTCTTGCGCGTCACGTCCCCTCCGTACAAGGGAGCGGTTACGTCCCTGCGCTTTGCCCCTATGGTTTCCCGAGCAATGATCTTTCCCCCAAGGGCTGCCTGCAAGGGCACCGTGAACAACTGCTTTGGCAAAAGCTTCTTGAGTTTTTCCACCAATGTTTTTCCTTCCTGGTACGCCTTGCTCGCGGGAACCACCTGGCTAAGCTCTTCCCGCTTGACCCCTGCCACCAACACATCAAGCTTTACGAGATCGGCCTGGCGCATAGCTATGGTCTCATACTCCAGAGAAGCTAGGCCCGAGCTCGCGCTTTTGAGACGGTCGTGCAGGTTCTGAATCAATTCTCTCAAGGGAATCTCGTACACCAGAACCGCGGTCTGGTCTCCGAGATACCTTACGTTTTTTTGCATTCCTTCAACCGATTCGAGAACCTGAAGCGTGCCGGAAAAAGCGGCCTGAGGAGTCAGCACTTCAATTCGCGCCCAGGGCTCTTTAATCTGCTGTATCTGGCTGGGGTCCGGCCAATCACCGGCTGACTTTATCAAGAATTCTCTGCCCCTGGTATCCGTAATCTGGTACTCAACCGAAGGGCGGGACAGCACGAGTTCCAATCCAAATTCGCGCTTTAAGCGTTCTGCGATGATTTCAGAATGGAGAACCCCAAGAAATCCGCAGCGAAATCCCCTGCCCAGAGCGTCCCGGAACTCCTGCTCAAATGTAAAGGATGGGTCTTGCAAATGAAGTTTGCGAAATCCTTCGCGCAAAATATCAAAATCCGTAGGAGTTTCAGGATAGAAGCTCACGAACACGACGGGTTTTGGAATTTTAAATCCCGGAAGCGCTTGCGCATAACTTTGAGTTTTGACATTTGAGCTTTGAGCTTCTGTTATGGTGTCTCCAATGCGCACCCTTTCCGATTCCTTAACGCCGGTTGCGATGTATCCGATTTCTCCCGTATGCAGAGCAGGGGTCGGTTCCCGGCCCGGGATAAAATACCCGACTTCTTTTGCGATAGCCGGAGTCGCAGAACCAAGCAAGAAAAGCTTATCTGTCTGCCGCACCTCCCCTTCCTTCACCCGCACATGCGCCACGACTCCCAGATGAGCGTCGAACGCCGAGTCAAAGATAAGCGCCCGCAACGGAACATCAATTCTACCTTGCGGAGGAGGAACTTTTTCCACCACAGCTTCAAGCAGCGGTTCTACATTCAGGCCTTGCTTGGCCGAAATTCTGAAAATCTCTTCCTGCTTAATCTCCAGCAGCTCGGCCAATTCTTTCACGACCGCCTCTGTTCTTGCCGAAGGCAAATCTATTTTATTCACCGCGGGAATGATGACCAGGTTCTGAAGTTTCGCCAGCCTCAGATTTGCCAGCGTCTGGGCCTGCACTCCCTTGGTCGCATCCACAAGAAGAATCGCTCCTTCTACCGCAGACAGGGATCGCGAAACCTCATACGAAAAGTCCACATGGCCCGGCGTGTCGATCAGGTTAAGGATGTATTGATGCCAAAGCATACGGACGGGCTGCATCTTGATGGTAATGCCCCGTTCCCGCTCCAGTGGCATCAAGTCCAGAAACTGCTCCTGCATCTTTCGTTTCTCTATCGTGCCCGTTATATCCAAAAAGCGATCCGCGAGCGTTGACTTGCCGTGGTCCACATGGGCGATAATGACAAAATTGCGAATATTATGCATGCAGCGCGTCAAATTTCTTTTTCAAGAACAATCCAAGCATGCTGCACTGGAAGAGACCCGATAGAAAAAGCGCGAATGGAAACGCAAGGACCCGCGCATCGCTCCCATGCGAAAGCCCGAGGAAAGAACTAAGCCATGCGGGAAGCCCGGAGGTTTGAAGTATCATTATTAAAGAAACCGCAAAGAATATATTAAGCGCAACGGACGACAACCCGATGACGGTTGGGGTTTTTGTGTCTTGCATGGCGAAAAACGCCCTCGCCAGGAGCGGAATAAGGGCTTGAAATACGACGCCCAGCGCAAATACTCCGAAAAGTGCCGCGGTTAAGCTTGTGTCTTCAACATCAAAGTTCCCCACGCCATAACTAAGCTGAACCACGGCGGCACGGAACAAAAACATGAGTCCTGCAATTGGAAGAACAAGCAATATGACGTACCGAAGGGCTGAAGCGAAAGCGGCTTTCATATCAGCTTCCTTCTTCTCTGCAAACGCGCGCGACAGAGCGGGAAACAAAGCTATGGCAAAGGGCACTCCGATAAGGTTTATTGGAAACGACTGGAGATCGTTTGCAAAAGCAAACACCGTAATGCTTCCCGCGGAAAGCATTGAGGCCAGCGCGGTCATTACAATGACGTTGAGCTGGTATCCCATTGCTCCTGGTATGCGGGGAAGCGCAAGACGCAATACTTTTGCGATAGACGGATCTTTGGGCCGGAACGCGAATTTCCAGATAAACCCCGAAGCGAAAAAAGAAGGAAGCTGGATAAGAAGGTGCAGTCCGGCTCCTCCGATGACTCCGACGCCGACTCCAAGCACTCCCATGGAAGGAGCCAAAAATACGATGCCGGCAATAATGCCCAGATTATACAAAATAGGAGCTAAGGCGTATACGATAAAGCGGTTATGGTACTGAAGCACTCCCGAAAGAACGGATGAAATGCCGAACAGCACGGGGCTTAAGAACAAAAGACGCGTTAAGGTAATGGCAGACGCCTTTTGCTCAGGACCGAATCCGGGAGCGACAAGCTCCATGAGCAAAGGGGCGAAAATTGCAAGAAGTACGCAAAATGCCCCAAGAACCACGAGCAGCACATGGAGCAGGTTGTTTACGAACTCCCATGCTTCTTCTTTTCCCCGGCTGGCATACTCTGCAAAAAGCGGCAGAAACGCCACGGTAATCCCTCCCATAATAACGATGCCGTAGATGAAATCGGGAATCCTGAATGCCGCAAAATATATGTCGGTTTCGCCCGAAGCTCCAAATTGGTTTCCAAGAAGGCGATTGCGCATAAGTCCAAGAAATGCGCTCACCAATGAAGAGGCTGCCAGCAACATAGCAGAAAAGCTCACGCTTTTGCTTTGAAAATTGAGAAGCTGATGTATAGTCATGTATTTCATTCTATCTTGATTTCTCCATTTGACAAAGGTAGCGAGGTGAGTATAATAACAAATGTTCTCGCAGGTCGGATGGTCGCCCCGCCCAAAGCTATGCGAATAGCATTGCTGGCGGGGAGGAAAGTCCGAACACTCACCCCGAGTTTATCGAGGGGAAGGGTAGCGGGTAATACCCGTCCGGAGCAATCCGAGAGGTGCGAGCAGAGACGTCTTGAGGCGAAAGCCGAAAGACGCCCCGTCGAATGACGGGGCGAGTCCCAAGAGTAATCCTGGGAGTGAAACGGCTAAATCCTTACCTGAGTGCAAGAGCAAACCAGAAGTTTTGCTTTCATGTTGAACTTCTGTGAAAAGGTAGCTCGCATGAGCCCGAGAGCAATCGAGGGTCTAGATAGATGACCGTCCCCGCCTACAGCTACGCAGTTGTGAGCGGGACAGAATTCGGCTTATAGACCTGCGAGGACAGAAAATCCCATCTTACCGATGGGGTTTTCTTTAATGTTAAACACTCAATGTCTAACATACCTCACAGCAGGTGATAATGCTGTGACTCCCAAATCCAGTGGCAGTGAGGACCTATCTCAACCTGATACGTATGGAAATCACAGTATTTCAGCAATAATCCGCCGTTTGGCGTAAGGCGCGCTACCAAAATCGTAGCAGGCGTGTAGAAGTATATGACCGCAAAACCGGCAACAAGAAGTAAGATCATAAGAAGAAATATATTCTTCATATTCTATCTCTTAAATTATTTAAATAAACGACCTTGATTTTGCTTTCGCGTCAAGCGCTTCGTTTACAAGGCGGTCTGCTTCTTTGTTCTGCTCGCGGGGAACCGCAGTAAAATCCACTCTTCCAAAATCAATTCTCAGGTTCCAGAGCTCAAGAAAGAGCTTCTGCATGTTGGGATGCTCTACCTTATACTCCCCTCTCATGTGGCTCACGAGAAGCTCAGAGTCAGCATAGACGTGAATGATAGATTGTTTTGCTTTCGCTTTGCCGATGAGGGCCTTGAGTTTCTTTAGAGCGAAAATTGCCGCACGGTATTCGGCCTCGTTGTTCGTAACCTTGCCCAAATACTCTCCGTATTTCTTGAGAATATTTCCTCGGCCATCGCAAATGACGACCCCCAGGGCGGCGGGTCCCGGATTCCCTCGTGCTCCTCCATCCGTATACGTAATGAATGCGCTATGTTCTGACATAGGTCTTAAAATATTCGGCCAAGCATGCGTTAAACTTTTCCAGATTCTCGTTCTTCAGTCTGAAGCCGGACGCCTGAGCATGCCCCCCGTAACGCTCCAGCAGATCCTGGCACCGCTCCATGGCATGCACGGTATGGAATCCCGAAGGCGCTCTCACGCTTCCCAGACTTCCCTCTTCGCGATTCTTAAATAGGAACACGGGCTTATCTTCTTCGTTTGTAATAATGGAGGCGACGCTTCCCAATAACTCGTAATCAAACGATTCATCTCCTTCAAACACAAAGAGTTCGTCTTTTTTGGAAGCGATGCGCTTTCTCACCTCTTGCGCCAATTGGCGCACGCGCTCTCTCCTGATTTTACCTTGCTTGGAAAAATCTTCCACCATTTCTTGCGCCTCTTCCAGCGACTGCGTCGTCAAGAGCCGAAAAGCTCCCGGATGCCCGTCTGACACGTCTCGAACATTCAGAACGCCGATCATTTTTTCCAGGGCCAGCTGTCGGTTCTCGCGCACCAGCTCTTCCTCCTGTTCGAGAAAGGCGCGGATGCCGGGCCTCCATGATTCAAAAAAAGCATCCGTCCCCTGCTCAACAATAGCCAAATTATCCTCTTTCTTGGGCATCATGTCTGCCACCGTGCCCAGGGCGGCCAGCTCAAGCATGCTCTGTTCCAGAGAAGAAGATATTTTATTTCCGAGTACGGCTTTTGCGACCAGGAACGCAAGGCCGCAGGCGGCAAATCCCTTAAACGGGTAGTCGTCTCCCGGCTGCTTTGGATCCACCACGATGTCGGCCTCGGGCACGCTTTGCACAATCTCATGGTGATCAATGATAATGACTTCGAACCCGAGGCGTTTCGCAATCTTTACTTCTTCAAAGTTGGTAATACCAAGATCCGCCACCACCAAAAGGGCGGGGGCATGTGGCTTGATCTCGTCGAGCGCCTTGAGCGTAATGCCGTATCCGTCGTGTTCCCGGTTTGGAAACACGTTGGCTGCGATTGTTCCTCCAAGACTCTTAATCGCTTCTCCAAGAATAATGAGAGAAGAAACGCCGTCCAAATCAGAGTCGCCGTACAGAATAATGCGCTCTTTGCTCACTGCAGCTTGCCTGATGCGCACGGCGGCCGCCGCAAGATTTTTAATTTCCATCGTAATATCCCAATGCCGCCAAGCCAGGAAGCCTGTCGCCCGCAAGAAACGCGAGCAGCGCTCCCCCTCCGGTTGAAACATGGCTGAATTTATCTTGCAATCCTTTCTTCTGTAAAAACGCGTTCAAATCACCTCCGCCGGCAACCGAATAGGCCTTGCTTTCTATGATGACCTGCGCAAGGGCAAGAGATCCGTGCTCGTACGCTGCTTCCTCAATTTTCCCCACGGGACCTGACCAAAAAACGGTTTTTGCGTTTTTCAAAACTTCACAAAACATTTCAATGGTGGCAGGGCCAATATCAAGCTCCAGGCCATTCCCCGGATTGCTGTCCACGGGAAGAGAAAGCTTTGCCATGTTCGCAAAACGAATGCTTTTGGATGCGATCTCGTTTGCAATGAGATTGCTCACGAGAATGTTATCTGCAATATTGGAAATCGTATCCAGGAAATCTGCTTTTGTCTCCACTTTTGTGCCTCCGACAACCACGACCATGGGCTTTGCCGGATTCTTGAGCAAAGGCTCCAACGCCTGCACTTCCTTGAGAAGATCAAATCCGGCAAACGAAGGAAGAAGCCGAGGGAGCCGCACGAGGGACGCGTGAGCGCGATGGCTCGTGGAAAACGCTTCGTTGACGTAGAAGTCTCCGAGGTGAGCTAATTCTTTGGCGAATTCAGGACTGTTCGCCTCTTCTCCCGCGTGGAAACGCACGTTTTCCAATAAAAGTACGTCTCCGTTTTTCATGGCAGCCATGATTCGCTCGCTTGCTGCTCCAATGCAGTCTTCGGTCTTTGTCACGGAAATGCCTAGATGCTCACTGAGTAGAGAGCGAACGTTGTCGAGTCTCAACTGCTCCACGACGCGGCCCTTCGGTTCCCCTAAATGGCTCAGCAGAATCACTTTTGCTCCCTTGCCAATAAGAAAGCTGATGGTCCTAAGCGCAGAAACAATGCGCAGATCGTCAAGAATGTTCCCGTTCTCGTCTACGGGAACATTGAAGTCGCATCGGACAAGCACGCGTTTATTGAGCACCTCGGCCTGCGCGATGCTTTTCATTGGGAATCAAATGAAACGGTCTGTCCGGGTTCCAGCTTCCCTTGTTTGGGCTCTTGCGAAACGGCAGGCTTCTGTTCAAGGGCTGAGAATAGTGCTTTGCGCACCGCATCCCGGTCTATGTCTTTTTTTCCCCGCGAAGGATGGAACAAGACGGGCTCAAGAGATCTGGCCCGATTGAGAGAAAGCGAGGGGTCTTGCCGGCCCTCGCGCTTATTCTGCAGTTTTTTTCTGCAGGATTTGCAGTAGATCGGACGCTTGCCGTCAGGCGCGAAAACGACTTTCGTATCCCTGCCGCACATGCTGCACCTGGCGTCATATAAAGCCTGAGGCTGTTCTTGAGGCGCAAAAGGAGCTGTGGATTGAGGAGAAGGGCTCGCCGATCGAATTCCAACCCATTCTGCGATACTTGCTTCCACCTGGGCAACCTGAGTGCCGTATGTTTGCCTTGAAAAAGCAATGATCGCCTGTTCTTGGGACTCCGCGGGACGTTCCTGGGGAGTAAGCGTGCTTGCCGAAAAGGGTTTTCCCGCGATGCCGTCTATCATGAGCTTTACATACGCGTGATATTTCGTAAGGTTCACAAAATCCTGCAGGAGAAAATCGGGGGAGAATTCTTTTTCAAGGGCTTCGGCATCCTCGGCCCCGACGCGGAATGTGACGATGGTTCCCATGTTTCCGAATACGGCGTCGCGCACCTTGGCTTCGTTGCCCGTGCCGAGCTGGGCGATGTATTGATGGCTGAGAATAAGGGCAAGGCGGTATTTTCGGGCCTCGGAAAGAATGTTCACGAAGCTGTCCGTGGCGAAGTTCTGAAACTCGTCAATGTACAAGAAGAAGTCTTTGCGTCCCTCTTCCCGAACATCCACGCGAGACATTGCGGCAAGCTGCAATTTGGTGATGAGCAAAGCTCCCAAGAGGCGGGAGTTATCCTCTCCGATCCTGCCTTTTGCAAGGTTGGCGATAAAAATCTTCTGTCCGTCCATAATCTCGCGCATATTGATGGTAGAGTGGGTCTGACCGATGATGTTGCGCACAAGCGGATTTGCGATAAACTGGCCGACTTTGTTTTGAATGGCTGCGGTCGCCTCAACTTCGTAGCGCTGGGTGTACCTGGCGTATTCTTGAGTCCAGAATGCCTTCACCACCGGATCTCCAATGTTATTCACGACCTGCTTCCGGTATTCAACGTCGGCCAGCATACGATTTACTCCAAGCAGCGTGGAACCCGGAGATTCCAGAAGCGCTAAAATCGCGTTATTCAAAATGTACTCCATGCGGGCCGACCATACGTCGGGCCAGATCTTTTTAAACACGGACATCAAGCCCGAAGCAACCAGATGCCGGTATTCGGGGCCCACGTCTTCCATCACGTTGAACGCGATGGGATACGCCATGTCGGCCGGATTAAAGTACACCACATCCTGCACGCGCTCTTTTGGCACAAAGTGCAAAAGTTCTTCTGCGGCTTCTCCGTGCGGATCAACAAATCCAACACCCTCTCCTCCCACAATGTCCTGGATGATCATCTGTTCTAACATAGAGGTTTTTCCCATGCCGGTTTTGCCGAGCACGTAGAAATGGCGGCGCCTGTCGTCGCGCTTGATGCCGAATTTCTGCTTCCGGTTGCGGAAGGTTGTTTCCCCGAAAAAATTAATTTCTAGCATTGAAAGTACAAATTATTCTTCCTGCGGAATAATAGGAGGGGCCTGTCCCTTCTTCGTTTCCACCCGCTGCACGGCAGTGGACGTCACGGTCATTTCGGACGGAATATGAAATATGGTCGCCAATTCTTCGGTATTCAACAGGTACATGCCTATCGGGAACTCCGGGTAGTACGGAGGATCGCGATTCACGTAATTCCTGAACATGCGGCGCTTGCGGGTAAATAGACGCCTCTTGTCCAAAAACCAGGTAAATATGGTGTGCACCTTCGTGGTGGTGTCCAGCATCGGACGCATATTATTGAGATTCCACGAGCTCAACTGGGTGAAGAAACTGTAGCAGAATGCTTTTGCCGGACTGAAATAGTTTTCGCGCTTCGCTATATACATGAAACGCATGGACGTCTGAAATCCATACTTGGCAATCTTTTCTTCAATCGCAGATACGATCACTCGCTCTCCCGGTGTAAGCTTCATTTCAGGAGGAATAACCTCGTGGACTACGGGAGCTTCCGGCGGCTGACCTGTGATTAAAAGACTGGTGGCGTGCTTAAGATCGCCCGCCAGCGTCATATCGGGAGCCTTGGGCCTGCGCACGAGCACGTCTACGATCTTTTTTCCCAGTTTATGATATGCATATTGAGACTGGAGAACCGGACGAATGATCAGCTGAAGCCATATCTGCTCTCCGGGACCCAGCGTACTAAGCCCTTCAATGAGAAGCGAAAGAGGATCCATGCGTTTTTCTTCCGTCGTCTCAACGCTCTCTTCAAAGAATTTTGCGTAGGTCCTGATGGGATACACATCCGGCTTATCGAGCTTGTAGTTCGTGCCCCACGCATCCCACTCTTTGTTTGGAATGTCCTGGGGAACGTTTTTCGTATAATCCGCAACCTCAACAAGTTCTGCGTCCGGGTACTGAGAATACAGGGCGGCTTCGATCAGCTTCCGTCTGTCCCGCGCAACACGGATATAGAAATGAATGGCGCCCTCAATGGAAGCTATTTCCAGCGAAAGAGTATGTATCTGTTTTCCCTCAAACCACCGCTCTCTCGGATTTATGCCATCATGTATCTGCCAAAATCCCATGAACACGTTTTCCATGGCTTTAATCGGCTTTGGAACCATGCGGGGGAATTTCAATTCCAAAACCATCTTGGGATTCTGCGCATCCCAGAGTTTCTGGCGCCACCAGAGCCACAAGTAGCGCGCCGGGCGAAACAGCACAAAGGGAAAAAAGAGCCACCACCATGCGCCCAGAAAGTTCAAGAGAACGTTGAACGAAGGCATATGCTATCCGTTTTTGCGATAGGAATATCTTTGCTGATCGTCTTTTGCAAAGCGAGAATGGTCCTGAAGATTCAACAGCACCGTGCTCGCTTTCACCTGGCGTAAGCGAAGCACCTCTTGTATGATAGCATCTTTTTTCATGGGCTGCCCCTTTTCCTTGAGTATGCTCACGATGACATCCTTGACGGTGCCTGGAGCCACCCCCCACTCGGAAAGCGCGTACTTTCCCCTTCCGACAAGCACAAACCTCTCGTCTTTGATGAGTTCGTTGTGCACGGTCTGCACGAGCGTGGGACCCTGTTTTTTCTGAAGCCCGAGCTCGTCAATCAGTTGGGCGACTTCGCGAAAATGGAGGGGCTGCTGCTTGTGTTTCAAAACAATGTACGCGCGATCGCGCACGCCCCGGGGCTTCACCTCGGGCCATTCCACGAGCCCCCACCTTCCTTCAAAGGTCTGCTCAATGTCTTTTGCAATCTCCAAATGCGACATCAATACCCGTTCTTCCAGGGAACGCGCAAGTTCGTTGAACTGCAGGGGTTTCCCCTGCGACTCCAGATATTCTCTGAGTTTCTGAAGAACCTGGGGGAGAATTTTACCCAGATCTCTTTTCTTGGTCCAAAAAGAATAGAAGTCATCGCTTTCTTTCTCTCGCATAAGATCCTTGGAGAACATCAGAAGAAAAGCAACGCTGTTCTCAAGAGACGCCACCCTGTCGGTCAGTTCCTGCAGAAGCAGGTCTTCCCGTCTGAATCCCCCTGCTTTTGCCAACAGGCTGGAAACGAGTTCAAAGAGTTTGCGCATGTTCTGTTCTTTCGCGTTTAGCTCCAAGCGCTCCTCAATCTGTCTGAGCCCTCCGGCCTCAATCTGGCGAACTCGCTCCCGCGTGACGCCAAAACTCCGCCCTATTGCTTCAAGGGTTTGAGATTCCTCTTCCTGCAGTCCGAATCTCCGAGAAAGCACGTCTCTCGTTCTCTCGTCTACGGAAGAAAGCAGAGCCAATGAAAGCTTTTGATAGTCAATTGCCATATATATTCTTCTCTATTGAACCAGAAATTTGACAGCGTGTCAAGCCCCATTCCTCCTGTGCCAAAGAAGGAGCAGCGGAGGAGCAAGCAGTATGGAAGAATACGTGCCCGCAACAACTCCGGCTATGAGAACGAGCGCAAAGGGTTTCAGCGTCGCCCCTCCAAAAACATAGAGAGCAACAAGCACCAGCAGCACCGTAAACGAAGTGCTTATTGACCTTCCAAGGGTTTGTTTTACCGAGATGCCGACCGTTTCTTCCAACGCGGCTCCCGTGCGCCTTTTTAGGTTTTCCCTGATCCTGTCAAATACCACGATGGTGTCATTGATGGAATATCCAAGAACGGTCAAGAGCCCGACAATCACGGGAATACTCACCTGCAGGTCTTGAAACCTGCCAAATACGGCAAATACCCCCAGGGGCACCACCAAATCGTGCATCGTCACGATCAAAGCGGCCAGGCTGTATTCCCAGGAATACACGGCCCCCCCGTGCTGGCGGAACGCGAAAGCAATGTACAGAATGATGACGAGCGAAGAGAGAGCCGCCATGAACAGCGTGTCCTGACGCAGTTCTTTTCCTATGACAGGGCCGATGGATTCAAAACGCAATTCTCTGGCATCGGGCCCCAGAAGCGAAAGAACGTGCTGATGCTGCTGCTCCGGAATGTCTTTCATCTTAATAATCAGATTCCGGTCTGCGGCAGGCTGCAGAGATTCAAGTCCGATAGTAAGACCGGAAAGTTTCTGAGCCACCTCGTCATTGGAAGGGCGATTTCCCTGGAACTCAACTTCCATGATGCTTCCTCCCGAAAAATCAATGCCGGGACGCAATCCAAAAAACAGCAGGGCGCCCAAGCTTACCGCAATCATCAACAGGCAAAACGCAAGAAAGAATGGAGCCAGTCTGGAAAACGTCATATTTTTACAATTCGTTCAAGTATGGTGCCGCGCAAAAGGCGCAATAGCACCCTGGTGACCATCAGGGCGGAAATCATGCTCACGATAATACCGATTGACAGAGCCACGGCAAATCCCTTCACAAATGACGATCCGAACTGGAAAAGAATAAAGGCTACGAGAAGCGTCGTGCCGTTTCCGTCCCGAATAGACGGCCAGGCCCGGGAAAATCCTTGTTCCAGGGCCGCGGTAAAGCTTTTCTGCGATCTCAGCTCTTCTTTCATGCGGGCGAACACAAGAATATTCGCGTCAACCGCCATGCCGATGGAAAGAATGAACCCCCCGATGCCAGCCAAGCTCAGCGTAATGGGAATGAGCTTGAATACCGCAAGCACGACGGCTATGTACCACAATAACGCCAGAGACGCGACAAGTCCGGGAAGCCGATAAAAGATAAGCATATAGAGGAGCACGAATCCGAATCCTGCGACGCCTGCCCGCAAAGACTGCTCCAAAGAAACCTGCCCAAGGGTGGGGCCTACCGACTGCTGGGAAATAAGGGTGATGGGCACCGGCAGAGCTCCCGCGTTCAGTGCGCGCACCAGCTCCCGGGCTTTCTGGGGAGTGAAAGATCCAGAAATCTGCGCCTGTCCGCTCGAGATCACCTCTTGCACCACCGGAGCCTGGAGCAGCTGATAATCCAAGAAAATCGCAAGGGGTTTCCCCACGTTCCTGGCGGTGATCTCTTCAAAAAGTTTTGCTCCCTCGTCGTTAAACTCCAGCTGAATCAGGGGAGCATTCGTGACCGAATCAAAACCGACTTGCGCCTTTTTAAGGTATTTTCCGGTTAGCTCGGTGTCCTGAAAGGGATCTTCATTCTGCTCGGCCGCCTGCTGATAATTTTCTTTGGTTTCCCGAAATTGGAGAAATGGCGTCTGGCCGATAATCTGAATTGCCTGGTTGGGATCCTTGATTCCCGCAAGTTCCACAATGAGACGACCCTCTTCTCCCCTTCCCTCGGTCTGCACAACCGGTTCTGTCACTCCGAACAGATTCACCCGGCGTTCAATAACATCTCTCAGGCCTGCCATCACTTCGTCGTAGTCTTGAGATGAAATCTTGGAAAGATCCGCCTGATATACAAGAGAAACACCTCCCTGAAGATCGAGGCCGAAACGGAACGGAAACAAAGCGCTCCAGTTTACAAAAGAAGCGGCTCCCCCCACGAGGAGAATGACAATGAGTGCGGCAATCAGTTGATATCTTCCCATACCAGGTAGTGGCAATTCAAGATTTTAATTTCTTTGCATACAGGTACTTGCGCAGCAGCCAGGAGCTGGACTGGATTTTTCCGCCTTTTCCCATGTTAAACACCATGGCACACCCGATCCTCCTGCATACCGTGACTTCCGGCACATTGTGTTTTTTTCTGTCCCCTCCGTTGGCGAAGATGTCAGGATGCAGAATCCCAAGTTCCTTTGATACGCTCATGTCGCTTGCGTTCTTTGTGTGAGAAGTAAGGACAACGCGATCCACAGGCCTCAGGGCTTCAATGACTTCTTTACGCTCTTTTTCTGGCATGAATATATACCTTTTCTTCTTGCGCAGCCAGTTGTCGTTATTCAAAATAACGACGAGTTCGTCTCCGAGCTTCTTTGCCGCTTCAAAAAGACGGATGTGCCCGATATGAATCGGATCAAATCCTCCGGATACCGCAACAATAAGTTTTCGCTTTTTTGGCATTTGAGTACCTTATATTATCTTTCATGCTTCTTTCTCAAGCATGGCTTGGATGCGCGCGACTTCCTGTTCCACAAGTTCTCCGTCGTATTCTCCGCTATGGGCCGAAACTCCTTGGTAACTTGGCTGCCGTTGATCAATATGCAGATTGCAAGAAGCCGTGCGTTCCTGCAGCTTCATGCCGCAATACATATGAAAACGGGGGTAGCGCGAACTTCCGCCCCCAAGGTAGCGGGAAAACCTCCATTCTCCGGTTTTCTCATCGGTTCCTTCAGGCGTATATCCGGATCTGCGCATCAACAGCGGAAAATTCTCTTTGGGAAACTTTGCTTCAAATTTCATAGTAGTATATTACCATTGAAAACCGGTCTTGACAAATTTTGTATTAAATGATAGTGTTTAGCTACACCTTGACAACCAAGGAAGGAAAGGAGCGTAAGTGTTGAAGAGCGCAAAGATCCTCAACGCGGGTGGATGGCTCAAGACGGTCACCTTCTTCTTGATCGCCTGCCCCATCGCATTCTTCCTCCCCACGAACTCCATGCCGCTCCGCTGGATGAGAAAGATCTGGGGCTAACAAAGACCTGGCAAAGAAAGGGGGTGTGTAATTGCACGCCGCAGGAGCGTTTCTCATCATGGTTCTCGCAGTACTCGGACTGATTTCAACGATCTTCCTGGGCATTGCGGTGGCGCAAGCTCTCGCATTCCCAGGACTGCGCAGTCCAGCCACGGTCGAGTTGCCGTGGTACTTCCTTTCTCCGCTCGTTCTCATTCTCCTCAATAAGAAGATGCGAGAATATGCGGACAAGTTCCTCCAGCGGATGTTCCGCTAGCTCGCCCTTGATGCAACAGCGTCAAGGGCTTTTTTTTATTTCTTTCCGCATCCATCCAAAATACTCTCTGCTTCCCGCAACAATCGGCGTAGCTATGATTTCGGGAAGTTTGTAGGGATGAATCTCTTTGATTGCTTGTTCTATCTTTCCGTAATAACTTTTCTTTGATTTAACCACACACAGCCATTCTTTTGATTTCTGTCTCTTGCCATTCCATCGATAGACGCTCGTAATCGGGCCGATTATCTGCGTACAGGCAGATAATTTTTTATCCAGCAAGAATTTTGCGATTCGTTCCGCATCGCTTCTTTTCGCCACGGTAGTAAAAACCTGTATGTATTCCGATCTATCTCCCATTTTTCTATTCCTATCCTCTATTTTTTGCACTCTTTGTTCTAAATTTTCCATATTATCTCCCGTGGCACTTTTTATACTTCTTAGTAGGTCTTTGAAGTTCTGCGTTCTACGTGAAATACAAAAATAACTTTTTCTTGAGGAAAAAGCTCGTAGAAAATACGAAAAGCGCCAACCCTTCGGCGCCACGTGTTTTCTTCGCCTCGCATTTTTTCAATATCTCCAACGTAAGGGTTTCGCGCAAGATCTTCAATAATCTGCGAGAGTCGCTCTCTATCTTTCCTTGGAAAGACCGCGATATCTTTCCATACGCGCATTCTAACCCTTAACGCCCAATCTCTGCCTGAACTCATTGAGGGTAAGATATTTTCCCGCTTTATATTCCTTGCGTGCCCCGGCAAGCGCCTTCTTTTGAGCAGCGGTAGGCACAAATTCTCTGATTTTCCTTAGCTCAATCAAGGCCTCGTATTCGCGCCTTGGAATTACCACAAGATCATCTCTTCTTGTTAGTTTCTTGGGGATTGTAAGAATAACCATATACCTTATTCTATCTTTTCGCGCTCATCTGTCAACCTCATCTTCCGTGACACTTTTTGTATTTCTTGCCACAGCGTCAAGACCGATATCGTTGTGTTTGAGCAGCCAGAGCAAATTGATCAAAATACCGAGTAAGGTCTGCGAGAGAACTGTCGTACAATTCTCCCCCATACACCGCGTCGCAAAACACCTCTCTTGCCCTCGCAATCTCCAGGCGGCGACCCTTCCAGCGCGAATCTTCCAGCGTTAAGTCAAAAAGGTCGAGCGCTCGATCCACTGCGCCGCGAAAAAGCTTCTCATCCTTTCCTTGCCAATTTGCGGCTCTCGAAACTTCACTTCCAATATTTCCCATTTGTTCTTTCAACGAAAGCTCGAACCATCTTCCTGCGGCAAGTTCTTTATGAATAAAGTTTTTCATCCTATCTCTCGCAACTACATACTAATAAATAAGACATATGTTGTATTTATTCGTATTTGCTCTTTTCTTACTTATCGCCATAGTGATTTTAGTATACCAGAATCTTAGCTCTGCGCCCCGTGACAGCGCTTGTATTTCTTTCCCGACCCACAGGGACACGGATCATTCCTGCCGATCTTTAGCATAGACTGCGCAGGATGGCCCGCCGAAACCGCGCCTTGCTGGGGGGCGGAGGCGGGAGAGAACTTCATATTCATGATGGTTTCCGTGGTCAGGGTATCTATCGTCCGCAGAAAACCCTGAAACATCTTATGCCCTTCATTCTTGTATTCCACCAGGGGATCCTGCTGGCCGTACGCGCGCAATCGCACGGAATCCCGCAGCTGCTCCATGTTTTCCAGGTGCTCCACCCATAAAGAATCGATGACGCGGAGGGGAATGATTTTTTCCGCCTGACGCATGTTTTCAAGTCCCACTTCCTGCTCCTTCTTTTCGTACTGTTCTTGCGTGTGTCCCGACTTCTGCACGATGGCCATGATCTTGGACCTCAATTCCGCGGGATCCTGCTGCTTTAAAATCTCATTTCTTTTCCGGTACAACGTTTCCCTGTGCCGATTCAATACGTCGTCATAATCGAGCAGGTGCTTCCTGGCGTCAAAGTTAAATCCTTCCACCCGTCCCTGAGCCGATTCGATTGCCTTGGAAACCATGGAATGCTGAATGGGCTCTCCTTCGGGGAGCCGGAATTTTTCCATGATTCCCTTTAACTTGTCTCCTCCGAATATTCTCATGAGATCGTCCTCCAGGGATACGAAAAACTGAGAAGAACCCGGATCCCCTTGTCTTCCCGATCTTCCGCGCAGCTGGTTATCAATGCGCCTGGCTTCATGGCGCTCGGTGCCGATGACGCATAATCCGCCCAGGCTCCGACACTGCTCAGCCTCTTTAAGAACCTGGGGATTCCCTCCCAAAACGATATCGACGCCCCGACCAGCCATGTTCGTTGCTATGGTCACGGCTCCCCTCCTTCCGGCTTGCGCGATAATCGATCCTTCCCGCTCATGATTTTTTGCGTTCAGCATCTCATGGGGAACGCCGTCCCGCGACAGCTGCTGTGAAAGACGCTCGTTTTTCTGAATGGAGGCCGTGCCAACGAGCACGGGCTGCCCTTTTGCATGGCGTTCTTTCACTTCTTGCACGACGGCACCGAATTTCTCTTCTTCTGTTTTGTACACCTGATCCGGAAAATCCAGGCGAACCAAAGGTTTGTTCGTCGGAATCGGAATCACGTCAAGGTTGTACACCTTGTGAAACTCCTCTGCTGAAGTGAGCGCGGTGCCCGTCATGCCTGCCAGCTTTGAATACATGCGAAAATAGTTCTGAAACGTGATGGAAGCCAACGTCAGAGATTCGGGCTGCACAAACACTCCTTCCTTTGCCTCAAGGGCCTGGTGCAGGCCTCCTGAATATCTGCGGCCCGGAAGCAGGCGGCCCGTGAATTCGTCCACGATAATGAGCTGTCCTTCTTTGACGACATAATCGCGGTCCCGCTGGAACAATACTTCGGCTCGCAAGGCCTGTTCCAAATGATGCAGATACTTAATCCCTTTTTCCTGGTAGATATCTCCTGCTCCAATCAAGCCTTGGACACGGTCAATGCCGTCTTCCGTAAGAGTGACTGCTTTGCGCTTTTCGTCTATTTCGTAATCGGTCTTTGCTTTAAGTTTTGGGATGAGGCGGGCAAAATCTTGGTACCAGGAAGAACTCTGCGTGTCCGGAGCCGAAATGATCAGAGGGGTGCGGGCTTCGTCAATGAGAATAGAATCCACCTCGTCAACGATGGCAAACGCATGCCTCCGGCCGCCTTCGCCAAGGCTTCGTCGGCCAAGCTGAACCATGTGGGACAGATCATACGCCATATTGTCTTTCAGATAATCAAAGCCGAACTCATTGTTCGTCCCGTAGGTAATGTCGCTGGCGTACGCGTCTTTCCGTGAAACCGGCCTCAGAAATGACGTTTCCACGCGAAACCCTCCGGTCGTATCGCGCAGCGCGTCTTTTGCGGCGTCTGTTTCATACGAAGGATCATATTGGTATGACGTGTCGTGCACGATGCATCCCACCGACAGCCCCAGCGCGTGATAAATCTGCCCCATCCAGGCGGCGTCTCGACGCGCGAGGTAATCGTTCACCGTGACCACGTGCACTCCCTTGCGCTCCAAGGCATTCAGGGCGGCTGCCAACGTTGCAACGAGCGTCTTGCCCTCTCCGGTTTTCATTTCTGTGATCTTTCCTTCGTGCAAAGCAATGCCGCCCATGAGCTGAACGTCAAAATGGCGCTGACCCAAGGTACGCAGAGCGGCTTCCCTGACAAGCGCAAAGCACTCCGGCAGCACGTCATTGAGCGCTTCGCCTGCCTCGCCGGTAGGCGGGTCCTTTTGGACCCGCTCGCGCAGCTGGCTGAAACGCTCTGCAAGCTGTACCAGAGAAAGATCTTTCAGCCCTGCTTCCTTTGCATTGATCTCTTCAACTAAAGGCCGCATGCTGGAAACAGCGCGCTCATCCGCATCTCCCAAAATTTTCCCAAGAATATTCATAAAACTACCTCATTATTCATCAATTTTACCGTTCTGTAAATGAAAGGAGCGAGAACTGCGTTCTCGCTAGGTGTGGATAACTTAACCGAGTTAAGGATAGAGTTGGCGTTCTAGGTCAGCGCGAAGCCGATGATTTTGTACGCCAACTTGGCCGCGAGAAAATCTGGGGCAACCATGCCGGGAATAGGGGCAAGCTCCACGACATCTGCTCCGATGATTTTCTTCTTTGCTCCGATTGCGCGCACAGCGTCTATAATCTGATACCAGGTCAATCCCCCGGGCTCTGGGGTTCCGGTAGCGGGCATTGCCGAAGAATCCAGCACGTCAACGTCAACGGTGATGTATACGTTTTCTCGCAGCGTGTTTATCATTTCCTCAAGCGTATGCTTGCGCTCAGCATAGAACACGAAGTTTTCTTCTTTGCCCTTGCCTTTAAGATATTCCATTTCTTCTTCGCTCACGGAGCGTATTCCCATGTGCGTCACGGGAATGCCAAGTTCCGTCGTTCTGCGCATCACGGATCCGTGATGAAAGCGCGTGCCCTGAAATTCATCGCGCAGATCGGTATGCGCGTCAAAATGCACGACCGTAAAATCGGTTCCATACTTTTTATGGAACGCCCTCACACAACCCAGCGTAACCGAATGCTCTCCTCCGAGCATAAGCGGAAACTTAGCGTCCTGTATGATCTTAGCAATGACCGATTCCACTCTGTCGATCGTCTCCTCTGGAGAATTCTTTGAAGGCTCCAGGGGTTCCAGGGTAAAGATGCCGACGGTGCTTACGTCTTTCCCTTTCTCAAGATCGTACAGCTCCATGTGGCGGGAAGCGTTGATAAGGGCAAAGGGCCCTTGTTTCGCTCCACCCATGTAGTACGTGGTGGAATCATACGGCACCGGAAACACGACTACTTGTGCAGTTTTATAGTCCTGGTTATCCAACCCTCCGAAATTCCACGGCTCAACCCGCGGATATGAAAAATCTTCCGAGTCCTTTCCGTTCATTTTATTGATTCTTGAAGATAGAAGTAAGGTCAGCGCCCTTCCTCTTCTTCTTGAGGCGTTCTGCCATCGCGTGCGTGACAATGGGCAGCGCGATGGTCGCATCGCAGTATACTTGTATCTTCGGGGCGTTTTCGGCTTCCTTGCCCCAGCTCATCGCCTCTTCAAACGTGCAGCCGGAAAGACTGCCCCACTGGGGAGAGTCGGTGGTGATTTGAATCGCATACTTGTGGGGGTAATAGCTTTCCGTAAGCTCTTTCTTTGCCCCCCGTTTTGCGCGAAATATCTCCGCCTTTCTGCCTGGAATCCTCCTTTCTTCATACAGAAGGTCTGCCGTCACTGCGATGAGCTGGATGAAGTCCTTGGGTACCCCTCCGCCGATGTAGATAACTCCGGAATCCTTGATCTTCTTGCCGAGCGACATGAACTCTATGTAATCCTTCATGTTATCAATCACGAGATTGAATCCTTTGCTCTTGGCAATAAGTCCGGCGTCCCCGTACGGGCTGTCTACGATGGCAGGACAGAAAATTGGGACTTTGTATTTTGCAGCGGTAGCGACAATGCTGTGAATGCCCCGCTTTCCCAGCCACAATCCGAATTTATACAGAATCTCCCGCGAAGAGTACGGAATATTTTCTTCCAGTTCCTTTACGATGAACTCGGCAATGAGTTCCGTCATTTCCATATAGTCGATTTCAGAACCGTACACATCGTAGTACCGGTTCACGTCGGTCTTTAATAGATCAAGATCGTTCTCAAGATGAGAGCCCTTCCAATAACTGTTTCCCATCGCCTCTACGATATCTTCTGAAAGATTGGCTCCAGTGGCAACCAATACATCAATATAGCGGTTCTCAATGAGCCAGTTTACGATCTTCCACTGGCCCGTGGTGCTCAAAGAAGCCGCATAGCCAAACAAAATGGTGACTCGGGGATCTTTCACCATTTTTTCCCAGGTGTGCGCAACCTCGGCAAGTTTTCTTCCCTGAAAGCCGGTGTTCGCCATTGCGTCCAAGAGCTCCGAAACGCTCTTGCGATTCACCTCAATTGCCTTGACCTTCTCTTTGAAATATGGATTCTTTGTCATGTGTATTGGCTTCTTACATTAATTGGTATTGGGAATAAATACGACCGCCGCAACAACAGACGTCCACAGCCCGTCTTTATTCGACCTTGCGGTCTGGGTGATGTGGGCTGTTCTTACGATTTTTCCGGACAGGAGAAAGGCCTGGCGCCTCGTGTCCCATGCGTCGTCTATCTTAAATTTCATTCCGAGCGTAGAAGCCAACATGGAAGCCGCGAGATCTTCCGAATATTCTCCCGCCTTGTCTTCGGTCTCTCCGAATACATGGTGCTCTGAAATGTATCCGTATTGACTGTCGCTGTTCTTTGGTATCGCAAGACCAACCGAGGCCGTAATCATGCGATTCGGTTCGTTGCTTTCATTGCGCGCCATGACGCAAAACACTACCTCTCCCGCAGACAAATACTCCATGCCTTTTTGCATCGTGACTTTCTTGCATTTGGGAGGCAAGATGCTGGACACCGTTACAAGATTGAATTTCTGAATTCCGGCGTCGCGCAACGCCAACTCAAACGAATTGAGTTTATGCTTGTGAATCCCGACTCCCTTGGTGATAAAATATTTTGTGGGTGTCATGGGTTTGAAAAAGAATTAGTTAATTGTTTCATCAGCAAGCAAGCGTGTCAACCCCCGAATGAGATTTTTGGTCATACAAACTGAATTTCTTCTTCCAGAACGATGCCGAATTTCTTTTTTACTTTCTGTTTCACCTTTTCAACAAGCCTCACGACGTCTTTTGCGCGTCCTTTTCCAAGGTTCACGATATAGTTCGGATGTTTTTGAGAAACCTGCACGTTTCCGACGCGCAATCCTTTCAGTCCGGCTGCCGCAATGATGGCCGCCGTGGGAATTACGGGAAAGGGATCGATCTTCATGACGTTGGCGAAGTGTTTTTTCCAGCGGACCGGCAGTTTTTTCGCGTCGCAGTTCTTAAACATGCTTCCCGCATTGGGATATTCAAGGGGATGGCGTTCCTTGCGGTACAGCATATGGCTCCTCGCAATCTTAGAAAGTTCCTTCGCGTCTCCTTTCACAAGACCAAGCACAGCAGAAAGCACGATATATTTCTTTTCTTTGAATATCGAGGAGCGATATGAAAACCTGCATTGTTTTTTTGAAAACACATGCATCCGGCCTTTCTCGTCAATCGCCTCGACGGAAACGACCGCATCTTTGATTTCTCCTCCAAAAGCTCCCGCGTTCCCCCGTATGGCTCCTCCAAGACTGCCTGGCAGGCCTCCTGCCCACTCCAAACCTTCTAATCCCCTGTGTACGGTTGCTTTCACGAGCGAGGAACACAACACTCCTGCTTCTGCATCTACCCTAAAATTTCGAATTTTGAATTTTGAATTTCGAATTTGAATAACAAGACCCGGAAATCCCGCATCCGACATCACGACATTGCTGCCGCCGCTCAAAATAAAAACTGAAAGACGAAGTTTCTTCGCTGCCTGCAACGCCCGGATGATCGCATCCGAATTGGTTGCGGTAAAAAAATATCTCGCAGGTCCTCCGATGCGAAATGTCGTGTGGCGAGACAATGATTCCTGTTTCCGTACTCCCGGCAAAAGTTTTTGAATTGTTTCTTCCATTTTACCCTTATGGGCCGGAGGAGTATACTCCAATACAAAGTTTTTTGTGAGTGCTGGCCTCCGACCCAATTTCATTGTAGCAGTTATATTTTGGTATACAAAAAAGCAAAGGGCCTCGCTCGAGGGAGGTCCGTTGCCAACTTTGTAGGGCTCCCTTGCGGGAACACTCACGCTCCTATCCTATCATACCACCATATTTTGTCAACACTGTGTACTAATAAATAAGACATATGTTGTATTTATTAGTAATAGAATTATTGGACAAAAAGCTGGTTGAGCTTCGCGCGAGTGGCGGGCCCCACGTATCCAGTTCCCTGTGTAAGCCCAAGCGGAGCCAATATTTCCGCGCTGTACTTTTCTTGAAAACGAATCACGGCGGCCAAGGTAAGCTGGCCGAAGTTTCCGGTAATAAAGCCTTCAGGATATACCGCAGCTTCTTTGAGCTGCTGCTGCAGGCAGCGCACTTCGTTGCTGTCTTTCATGCCAAAGAAGAGATTGTTCTGCAATGATTGGCAGGAAACCTGCCCTGCCGGCGCAGGCAGGCCGGATTGCAAGGCGGCAAGCTGGCTGCGGAGACGCGCAATCTGGCTGAGCAACGACTGAATCTGGGAGTTTAAGTCTTCTGCGGTTCCTGAGTCCTGAGTTGCCGAGGGGACAATCGAGATTCTCCAGGAAAAAAAGTATGAGGGAGTGGTTGAGTTAAAACCGGTATTCCTTCCCTCCACGAAAGGCATGAGAATGAGTGCTGTCACGTCGTCTCCGAACCGCGGGATCACCAGCGTGCCGTGCTGACTAGAATCAATCGTCATGACTCCTTGCTCATACGTTCCGCCCGATGCCTTTTCCAAAAGATAGGGAACCTTGAAACGAACCTGGCTGTTGCCGTCAAATACGAATTCCATTTGTCCCTTTGGCCCTCCGCTGATTTTATACCAGTTTCCCGCCCATTCCTTCGTCTGGCTGCTGAACGAAAGCTCGCTTGTCCCAAATGCGGGAAGAAAGCTTGTATACGGAGCCACGCGCAACTGCTGCACGGCTTCTGCCGTCAGACAGAACTGCTTTCCGTATGAACAATCATTGAGAAATAGCGCGAGCGCCCAGTTCTGAAAAACATCGGCAAACGTATCCTTGAACCCGTTCTTTACAAGCGCTTCGTTTAACGCATCAATGCCCTTCTTGCCAGAAGACTCCGCATCCTGCAGAACCTTCAAACCGTACTGCTCGCGCACATATTCAAAAAACACGCTCACCACGCCGTAATCAACAGAGGTGTTGCGCCATTCCGTAAGAGAATCGCGAGGGTTTGTGATGAAGTCGCGCATGCGCTTTGCAAGATACTCCTGCTCTTCCTGTTCCCTGTTTTTCGTCACCAGGGGGGCCAGTTCGGAAAACGCCTCCTGTATCCATATGTCGTCATCCACGCCCCTCAGAATCTGTTTCTGATTCAGATAAATAAGGTGCATAAATTCGTGGGCAAGATAGCTTACGGCAAAAGAAGAGGTAACGTATGTTCCGTTGAAATATATCATTTCCCGCTCATTGGACCTTGCGGTCTCAAGACGGGAAAATCCGTCTGCGGTATTCACATAGCCACGCACGTCTTCTCGCATCGGATGTATCAGCACGGTAATGCGGGCATCCCGGTCGATGCCGGGCGTATTTTCATACCCGAACAAACCGGTCAGTGAAGGGTACACGTCCCGCTCAAAGGTCACGGCAAGCTGAGACAGAGACGCCAAAACGGCATTTGCGTCTTGCGCGTTGAGTCCGTTCCACCAGTCGTCTTCAATGTAGAAATAGAATTGCGGACTTATCTTGCGCAAGGTAGCCGTAACCTCGCTTCTCTTTGAGACGTCGTATGTGGTATCAACGAAAAACTTCTGCCGTTGATCAAGAACGTCGGCCGAAACAACAAAAGGCTGCCCGATAATAAAAACCGCAGAGATAAAAAAGATTGTGCGGAAAACAGACTTCATTGCTTTCATCGTACCAAACAACGCGCGAAACGCAACTTATTTATATGAGTGGACAAGACGATGCAGCGTATCAACCAAAGATTGGGTATCGGCTCGCGCCAGGCCTTCTTGCAGATGCCGCAGTCCTTCTGTTAGCAACGCGGCATCCAAAGACGGAAGCTTTGCTATGAAAATTTTCTGGTGCTGAGTGATGGTCGTTCCCTCTTCGGCGTTTAATGCTTCTTCAAATAATTTCTCTCCCGGCCGAATACCGGTAAATACAAACTGGATGTCTCGATCCGGTTCAAGGCCTGAAAGACGAACCATTTCCCGGGCCAAATCCACAATCTTCACGAGGCTTCCCATATCAAGCACGAATACCTCTCCGCCCTTTCCCATGGCAGAAGCCTGCATCACGAGCAGGCATGCTTCTGGATTCGTCATAAAGTAGCGCTTCATTTCAGGGTCGGTAATTTTTATAGGCCCCCCTCTTTTGATCTGCTCTCGAAAGAGCGCAACGACATTTCCCCTGCTGTCCAGCACATTCCCAAAACGCACCGCCACAAAGCGCGTACTGCTTTTCCCCTGAAAACTCTGACAGATCATCTCCCCAACGCGCTTGGTAGCCCCCATGACCGAAGTCGGGTTAACCGCCTTATCGGTAGAAATATACACAAAACATTCGCTTCCTACTTTCTGAGCCGCTTCCGATACTACCTTAGTACCCAATATATTCGTGTGCACAGCCTCCTCGGGGTCGGCTTCCATCAAGGGTACATGTTTGTAGGCCGCAGCATGAAATACGATCTGGGGCTGCCATTGCCTGAATACACGCTCTATTTTCTGCTCATCTGTAATGTTGCCCACGCATGAAACAATGCCTATATTAGGAAACCGTTCACTGAGTTCTTGGGTAAGCATGAAAATCCCGCTCTCATCTTGATCCAAAAGCACAACGGTTGAAGGTGCAAATGTTGACACCTGGCGAGCAAGCTCAGAACCAATGGAGCCGGCGGCTCCCGTAATGAGCACAATCTTTGCTTGAAGAAAACGAGAAAGCGCGTCCGTATCCAGGGAAATCACTTCTCTTCCGAGAAGATCGTGCACCTGCACGTCCCGCACGTCTGCGAAGGAGATCTTTCCGTCAAGGATTTCTCCGAGAGACGGCAGCACTTTCATGGTCTCGATCTTAGCTTCACGCCCCAACTCCACCGCCTGCCTGATGACAGAAGAAGGGGCAGAAGGCATTGCAATGATAATCTCCTGAATTCCATATTGCTTGGCAATAACGGGAATGTCACGCACCATTCCCTTTACGCGCACGCCGTGAATGGCGAGTCCTTGCTTTGCCTTGTTATCATCCACCATGCATACTGGCATGTACTTTTTCTGGCCAGTTTGCATACTTCGCAGCAGCTGCTCTGAGGCATCCCCTGCTCCAACGATAAGAACGCGTATCCTGGCTCCGCCTCCATTTCCCAAAGAAATTTGCTGGGCAATGCGTTTTGCCATGCGCATGGCGCCGGTTGCAAAAAATGCAAGAACATATCCTATAAGAAGCGTAGATCTGGGAAACGCCGCGAATGCGGGCACGTTCTGAAAACCAATGACGAAGATAGAAAGCAGAATGAAGCCTCCCGTTACCGCGTACCAAAGCACAAGTACGTCTCGTGTGCCCACGTGGCGCCAGGAAAAAGAATATAGGCGAGCTAAGACAAAGATTGGCAAGAGAATCGCCCAACTCAAAAGGATCACCATGGGAAGAGTCCCTTCCAGGTGCTGCCGGGGAATCAGTCCGTCAAATCGCAAGAAAAAAGCAAGAAAGAATGCAAGCGCGATGGATACGGCGTCTCCCAGGGCAAAGAATAGTGTTCTTGAAATCATGAAAGTTGCCGTATGCTTTCTCGAAGAACCTTAGTCACCATTGCCTGCTGTTGGGGCTTCAGCACCGAAGAAAATGGCAGGGCAATTGTTCTGTCTCCAACCCATTCTGTGCGAGGAAGGCGCCCGCGCTTAAACCCAAATGCCTGGCGATAGAACGGCTGCAGGTGAATGGGTTCAAAATACGTGCTGCACTGCACTCCTTTTTTTGCCATAAGCTTCACAAGCTTGTCCCGATGAGATCTCTTGAAAGGAGGGGCGAGCATAATGACATATACGAACCAGCTTCTTTTTGCGCCGGGCTGTGAACGCGGAACAATGATTCTTTTTTCTTGCGAGAGCAGATTAGAGTATAAAGATGCCGCGGCTGCCCTCTTTTTCAGCATCTGCGGCAAACGCCGCAACTGCGCCAATCCCAGGGCTGCCTGCATTTCTGTCATCCGATAGTTGTATCCCAATCTCACGTGCTCCAGCCACTTTCCTTTTCCTTGCTTTCTTCCTTGATTTGTCATGCTCCAACACAGGTCTGCGATCTTTTTATCATCCGTGAGAATGACTCCACCTTCCCCCGTGGTCATCTGCTTATTCGGGTAGAAAGAAAAAATAGATGCATCCCCAAAACTTCCGCACTTCTTTCCTTGATAGCTAGAACCAATGGCTTCTGCCGAGTCTTCAATGACTTTCAGGCGATACTTTTTCGCAATGGCAAGAATCTTGTCCCAGGCAGCCGGCTGTCCGAATACGTCCACCGCCAAAATCGCTTTCGTCCGCCCGGGGCGGATTGCCCGCTCTATTTCTGCAGGATCAATATTAAACGTGTCCTTTTGAATATCCACAAACATGGGCTTGGCTTGTTCAAACAACATGGCGTTTGCAGAAGCGATAAAGGAGAACGAAGTTGTAATCACCTCGTCTCCTGAGCCTATGCCAAG
>CAZAHG010000003.1:0-14340 GCA_964485065.1 uncultured Candidatus Saccharibacteria bacterium
TTCCTCGCTCATCCTTGACCTAGTCTAGGTTAAGTGCAAATCGGATTTGCACAGCATTGCACAGCATTTTTTGCACAGCACTAAACTATCCCGTTAAGATCTGCCTCAAAACCTTATCCGCCGTTTCAGGATCAATGGCTCCTTTGGAAACCGCCGTCATTTTTCCGATAAGGAATTGCAGCGCGGCTATCTTTCCCTTTTTGAAATCCTCTGCTGCCTTGAGGTTGACCGCAATGGTTTCTTTGGCTATGCGCTCAATTTCCGAAACGTCTTGTATCTGAGCAAAGCCTGATTCTTCAATAATATGGTCGGGGTCTGCTCCCGTGGCAAACATCTTCTTGAGAACCTGCTTTGCTACATTACTCGTGATCTTTTGCTGTTCCAAAAGTAGAATTAGTTCGGCGAAGTTCTCCGGAGTGACAAGAAATTCTTTGCCTTTCACAGACCTCCCTTGGAGCAGTCCCAGCAGGTCCGAAATGAGGTAGTTGCAGAGAAGCTTGAGATTTGTTCCTCCGAGCTCTTTGAATTCGCTCGCCGTTTTCTCATAGTAATCCCCAAGATCTCTCTCTTGCACCAGGAAAGACGCTTCTTTCAAAGGAATGCCGTATTCTTCCATGAATCGCGATCTTCGTGCCTGAGGAAGCTCTGGAATACCTTGGCGAAGGCGCGAAATTTCTTCCGCAGAGAAACTGAGCAATGGAATGTCGGGCTCCGGAAAGTAGCGGTAATCGTGCGCCTCTTCTTTTTCCCGCTGAGAGTACGTCTCTCCTTTCTTGTCGTCCCATCCCCGCGTTTCCTGTACCACCTTGGATCCGGATTCAAGGATTTCCTCTTGCCGCTTCAATTCGAATATAATTGCCTGTTCCACGGAACGAAACGAATTAAGGTTTTTTACTTCCACCTTGGTTCCCAATGCGGACTCCCCTGCCTGCGCAGGCAGGCCTTCTTTTCTGATTGATACGTTTGCTTCAACCCGCATCTGTCCTTTTTCCATGTCCGCATCCGAAACTTCAAGGTAACGCAGCAAAATCTGAAGCTCTTGGGCAAAGGCAGCGGCTTCTTTTGCAGAAGTGATTTCGGGTTCTGTGACAAGCTCCATCAAAGGAACTCCCGCCCTGTTAAAATCAACCAGGGAATGCGCGGCCCCCGCAGGATGCATCAATCTTGCCGTGTCTTCTTCCAGATGCACCCTGGTAATATTGATGCGACGTTCTCCTGCCTCGCCGACAGGCGGGCCTATTTGGAGAAACCCTCCTGTGCATAAAGGCATATCGTACTGTGAAATCTGGTACCCCTTGGGAAGATCGGGGTAAAAATAGTTTTTGCGGTCAAACTTTGAATGTTCCGCAATGGTGCAATTGAGGGCTAGGCCGACACGCAGAACTTTTTGTATCGCTGCTTCGTTGGGCACGGGCAAGGTACCCGGATGCCCCAGGCAAATGGGGCAAACGTTCACGTTCGGATTCTTTTCTTGAGGATCATTGAAACAAGAGCAGAACATCTTGCTCTTCGTGTTTAATTCGGCATGTATCTCCAATCCGATCGTGGGGATATATTTCATAAGATTTTCTTTATTCCTCTCCATACTGTTTCATGAATTTCTTCCGGAGACAAGAGCTTGCTTCCTTTCATTTCCTCAACAACGACAAAATCTTTCGGATACAAAGACGCTGCATGAAGATATGAAAGAGATGCGTTCTTTAAATGTTCGAGGTTCTCTTCGTGCAGATCGCTTTTCTTTTTTTTGCGTCGCTCAGAATTATTGCATAATTTTTGCGCAATTTCAGCCGGAATGTTCAAAAAGAATATTTTGTCGGGCTTTGGAATTTTTAAAATTCCGTATTCAAGATCAAACAGCCACTTAAAATATTTAGCTCTTTCCCCTCTATTCGCAATTTTGGAGCCCTGATGCCCTATATTGGAACCTACGTAACGGTCTGAAACAACGATAATTCTTTGTTTGAGCCATTCCCGTATCTGAAAACTCATATCATATCTATCAACGGCATAAAATATGGATGCTTCATATGGACCCACTTCTTTGAGGGATCCAAATGTTCCGGCAAGATATTCTTCCACCATGCCCGCAGATTTTTTTCCGTACTGAGGAAAATCAAGGATTTTTACTTTATATCCTTCTTTTTTGAGATGCGTTGTCAATAATTTCAACTGTGTAGATTTTCCCGCGCCATCAATCCCCTCAAACACGATAAATTTTCCGCGATAAGAATCCCTGTTCATTGTTCATCTGATAACATTATATTCCAAGAGTATTGTGTTCTCTCCCAATGTTTGTGTTGAAACAAGTTGGAGTTTTGTATCTATTTCTTTGTTGAAAAGATTCATCCCTTGTCCGAACAACACGGGCTCCACCGTGAGATAGAGCTTATCTACGACACCCGCCTCCATAAACATTGTGTAGATGGTCGAACCGCCGCAGACAGCCACCTCTTTGTGTCCTGCGGCTTCCAGTTCTTCCAAAAGCGCTTTGGGATCTTTTTGGGTTACCTGAACCCCTTCGTAAGTCCTATCTCTTGAATACACCACGTTATGACGGCCGGGAAGGGGTTTCCCGATGGTTTCAAAGGTATTCTGACCAAATACCACTACCCCCGCTTGTTTTGTCCTGTCGGCAAAGAATTTTTTGTCTTCCCTGCTGGTCCATTCCATGGGGGTATGAGCGGAGTTCTTTGCGATGAAACCGTCTGCCGTAAGAGCCGCTATGATGAATGCCTTCATCGTTTTTTGAACTACACCGCCATGGGAGCCTTAATGGACGGATGATACCGATAATCAAGAAGCTTGATGTCGTTCGTGGTAAAGCTGTCGATATCATTGACTGCGGGGTTCAACCAGAGTTTCGGTAAAGGATAGGATTCCCTGCTCAACTGCTCTTTTACCTGATCAAAATGATTCAAATAGATATGCGCGTCTCCAAGAGTATGCACGAATTCTCCCGGTTCCAATCCCGTAACCTGCGCAAGCATATGCAAAAGCAAGGAGTAAGACGCGATGTTGAAAGGTACTCCCAAAAACATATCGCAGCTCCGCTGATACATCTGAAGAGACAGCTTGCCTTCTGCGACAAAACACTGGAAAAAGGTGTGGCACGGAGGAAGCACCATCTGATCCAACTCTCCCGGGTTCCATGCTTGTACGATGATGCGACGGTCATACGGGGCCTTCTTGATGCGTTCGATTAAATTTTTGATCTGGTCAATGGTGGTGCCGTCTGGTTTTTGCCACGATCTCCATTGAACTCCGTAAATCCTTCCCACATCCCCCTCGAATTTCGCCTTTGGTTTCCAGTAGTCAGCTTCCGCATTCGCGTCCCAGATATGGCTTCCCAACGCATGAAGCTCTTTGACGTCCGAACTTCCCTTGAGAAACCACAGGAGCTCGGCCTTCATTGATTCAAACGCTAACTTTTTTGTGGTTAGCGCGGGGAACCCGTCTGCCATGTTGTAGCGCATCTGCATGCCGAAAACCGCCCGCGTTCCCACGCCGGTCCGGTCTTGACGATCCGTGCCGTGTTCTAAAATATATTGAAGCGCGTCGAGATATAATTTCATAAACCGGAACTTCCAAATCCCTTCTTTCCCCTTTCCGTTTCGTCTGCAATAACGGTTTCTTTGATTTCGAGGGTTTCTACCTTGTGAATGATAAGCTGAGCTATTTTTATTCCTTTTTCAATGTGATAGGGCTCTTTTCCTAAATTAGTAAGTACAACTAAAAGCTCACCCCTATAATTTGAATCTATAACGCCCGCCATCGTTTTAATGTGGTTTTTGACGGCAAGACCAGACTTATCCCACACGAAACCCGCATATCCTGCGGGAATGGCGAGTTTCAAGCCGGTTTTTACCGCCGCCTTTTCTCCCGGGTTCAAAACAAGTTTCTCAGCGCTAAAAATATTGAATCCCGCGTCTCCTTTATATGATAAAGAGGGCAATGTTGCTTCGGGGTTCAGTTTCTCCACAAGCAGTTTCATACAGGAAAGAATTGAGAAAGCTTGGCGACGATATCCACGTTTGGAATCTGGCGCAACACGACTCCCGCCTCTTGAGCGAACTTCGTGGCGTACTCGTATCTCCCTTTCTTTTTGGAATACTCTTCTTCGTACACAACCTCTTTGATTTTCGCTGAAATGATCACTTTCATGCAATCAATGCAAGGAAGAAAAGAGGTGTAGAGCGTTGCTCCCTCCAGGTTTCCCGAGTTTTGCAGTACCGCGTTGTGTTCTGAATGCAGGACCCTTCTGCAGGAAGTTCCTTCGTCTTCAAAAATGAGGCACCCCACCTCTGTACAGTGAGGCAGGCCAGGCGGAGATCCGTTAAAACCAGTTGCTATAATACGCTTATTTTTTACAATGACCGTGCCTACTCTTCGTTTCGGACACGTTGCCATCACCCCTGCAAGCTTGGAAACCATCATAAAATACTCATCCCAGCTGGGGCGGGCTAAAATCTGCGTCTTTTCTGGGTTTTTGTAATCCGGTTCCATTATTCCACCGTAATGCCCAAACTCTTTGCGGTGCCTTCAATCATCTTCGTTGCCCGATCAAGATCGTCCGTATTAAGATCTCCCAGCTTCTGCTGGGCAATTTCTTTCACTTGCGCCTTGGATATGGTTGCCACCTTGGTCTTGCTTGGATTTCCAGAACCCTTTTCTATGCCTGCTGCCTTTTTGATGAGAGCCGACGCGGTCGGCTGATGGGTCTTGAATTCGTAGGTTCGGTCGGCGTAAATAACGATGTCCACGGGAAGCTTGAAGCCATGCATGGGACGCGTTGCCTCGTTAAACTTCTGGCAGAACTCTCCGATATTCAACCCGTGCTGAGCCAATGCGGGCCCCACGGGAGGAGCCGGAGTAGCCTGCCCGGCCGCAATATGAAGTCGTACCGATGCTTTGATTTTCTTTGCCATATTCCTTAATCTCGTTAAGTTATACTAGAGTTTTTTTATTTGTAAAGAGTCGATCTCCAAGGGAGTATCGCGGCCAAACATGTTCACGAGCACCTTTATCTTTCCCCTCTCCCTATCCACGTCAGATACCCTGCCGTCAAAGTCTTTAAATGGACCGTCTACGATTTTTATCGCATCGCCGGGAACCAGCGCGATCTCGAACCTAGGTTCTTCCTGGCTCATGCGTTTCTTTAGGCTGTCAATTTCTTCTCTGGAAATGGGAAGCGGCGTGGTGCCAGCCCCAATGAACCCGGTCACGTTGGGCGTGTTGCGAACCACGTACCAGGAATCGTCTGTCACGATCATTTCCACAAGCACGTATCCTGGATAGATCTTTTCTTCTATCACCTTGCGCTTTCCGTTCTTGATCTTGACTTTCTTCTCTTTGGGCACAATCACGCTGAAAATCTTGTCTTCCATGCCCAGAGATTCAATGCGCTGCTTAAGATTGCGAGCCACGGCGTCTTCATACCCCGAATAGGTATGGATGACGTACCAATTGCGCTCTTGAGAAGGTTGCTGCTTTGCCATATGTTACGATATGACTTTCTCCAAAAACTGCACGAACACAAAGTCCACTCCTCCCAAGAATAGGGCGGTGGCCAGGGTAATGGCAACTACAAGCAGGGCGTTCTTAAGCACCTCTTTTCTGGTGGGCCAATTGACGCGCCGCGCTTCCAGACGCACTTCCTGAAGAAACGTAGTGAGACCTTGCAAGTTCATGGACAATCTTTTGTACCTTGGAAACTTCTAAATGTCAAGATTTTTTACCGATTTTGCATGCGTCTGGATAAATTTCTTTCGGGGCAGCACTTCATCTCCCATGAGTATATCGAAGGTCTTGTCCGCCTCTTTTCCGTCGTCGATACCGACGCGAAGAAGCACCCGATTGGCAGGGTCCATCGTGGTCTCCCAGAGCTGGTCTGGATTCATTTCTCCCAAACCCTTGTATCGCTGGATGGAGACGCCCTTCTCTTTTTCCGGATTCTTCTTGTCGCGCGCAATGGTTTTCAAGATGTCTTCTTTCTGGATATCGGAATATGCATACGATATCTGCTTTCCAGCCTGAATGCGGTATAGGGGAGGCTGGGCAATATACAAATATCCCCGCTCAATCACCGGCTTGAAATATCGGTAGAACAAGGTGAGCAGGAGCGTGCGGATGTGCGAGCCGTCAACGTCCGCATCCGTCATGATGATGATGCGCTGGTAGCGAAGCTTTTCAATGTCAAAATCCTCTGCAATGGCAGCTCCCAAAGCGATGATAAGGGCCCTCACTTCCTTGGATTCCAGGATCTTATCCAGCCTTGCGCGTTCCACGTTCAAGATCTTTCCCCGCAGAGGCAGAATGGCCTGAAATCTCCTGTCGCGGGCCTGCTTGCCCGATCCCCCGGCCGACTCTCCTTCCACGATGTATAGTTCGGATTCCTCCGCGTCGCGGGAAATGCAATCTGCGAGTTTTCCGGGCAAAGAAAGTCCTTCCAGGGCTCCCTTGCGGAGCACGGTCTGACGAGCCGCCTTGGCGGCCTTTCGTGCCTTTGAAGCCAGCAGGCATTTCTCTATGATGCCTTTTGAATCCTGGGGATTGCGCTCCAGGAAATCCGTCAGGCCTTCCGTAACAACGGTTTCCACCGCGGTCTTGGCTTCCGGGTTGCCGAGTTTTGCTTTTGTCTGCCCTTCAAACTGGGGATCTCTCAACTTTATCGAAACGACTGCGGTAATGCCTTCCCGCACATCGTCTCCGGTCAGGGTATCTTCTCCTTTCAGATAGTTGTTCTTCTTTGCGTATTCGTTGAGCGTACGGGTAAGCGCCGATCGGAACCCCGTCAGGTGCGTTCCTCCTTCTCCCGTAAGAATGTTGTTGGCGAAGCTCTCCTCATAGGTTTCAAACTCTTCCATATACTTGAACGCGACCTCCACCACGATGCCCTCTTTTTCTCCTTTCACGAAAAACACGTTGTCGTGATTGGAAGGATTATCCTGCGTAAGATAGTGCACATAGGAAGCCAATCCTCCTTCGAAATAAAACGTGTATGCGGATTCCTCTCCGTCGCGCTTATCCATAACGATAATCTTCACTCCGGGAGTGAGGTACGCCTGCTGGCGCAAATGAGAAAGAATCTTTTTAATATCGAAGTTGATTTCCCGGAAAATCTCCGGATCAGGTTCAAAGAGTATCGTGGTGCCCCTTATCCTGGAGGGTCCCACCTTCATAACCTTGCTTTTGGCTTTTCCCCGGCTATACTCTTGCACATACTTTGTTCCATCCCGCGACACTTCCGCTTTCAGATATATAGACAACGCATTCACCACGGATACTCCCACGCCGTGAAGGCCTCCCGACACCTGGTATGCCTTGCCTCCGAACTTGGCTCCCGCGTGCAGGGTCGTGAGTACGGTTTCAAGAGCGGATTTCTTGGTCTGGACGTGCTTGTCCACCGGAATGCCTCTTCCATCATCTGTCACCAGAACCTGATTTTTGGGAAGCAGGGTAATCTCGATATTCTTGGCGTGGCCCGCCATGGCTTCATCCAAAGAGTTGTCCACCACCTCCCAAATGAGATGGTGAAGACCATCAAGGCCGGTTGACCCGATATACATGCCGGGCCTCTTTCTGACGGGGTCTAATCCTTCAAGAACAAAAATCTCCTTTGCGGTATACGCTTCCCCCTTGCCCTCTTTGGGAGGGGTTTTTTTTATCTTCTTTTTAGCCATGGAGTTATAGTATAATTATAGCATATTTGCTACCTTATTTCTGCCTTAAATTGCCTGGCCGTCTGCCTATAAACTTCATCTTGAATGGCATCAACTTCGCCTGAAACCAACGTCCTGTCGCTGCTTCTATAGACGATCCGGTAGGTATAGCTCATTTTATTGTCCCCGAATTTTTCTGCATTTTCGTATTTATCGATGAGCTCCACCTGTTCTACTAAATCTCCGCCCAAGTCCCGTATCAGATCAAAGTAGTTGTTCGGCACGAAGTTTTTATCAACCACAAACGATATGTCGCGAGTGATTGGCGGAAATTTTGAAACTTCTCTGAATTTATTGCCAAGTTTGAGCTGTTGTTTTACCCGCTCGTCCTGAGACCAGAGCAACCTAATATCCGGCAACTCCATTGATGCCATAGCTAAACGCTCAAGGCCAAATCCGAATGCCCATCCATTATACCCGTGGAGGCCGAAGTTTGATAAGACGCTTTTTCGCGGCAATCCCGATCCGAGCATCTCTGTCCAGTGACCTGCGACCTCTGCCTCCATTTCAAAGCTGGGGTCGGTATAGGGAAACGTATGTTCATAAAAACGGAACTTTACATCGCTGCCGAAAATATTCCGCGCGATGTCGGAAAGAACGTTCTTTAAATCTTCGGGAGTTATGATCCTTTGGTTATCCGGCGCAAGATATAATCCGCCGATCTGATGGAACACATTCGTGTGCTTGCGATCTATTTCATCCTTGCGATACACCTTGCCGTAGCAGATCGCGCCAAACGATTCATTTTTTCTAATCCTTTCTTTAATAACGGGGTGATTCAAATAGTAGTACCAAAATACCGTATCGTGTGTCCGCAACACATACTCATCGTTGACATAATACGTATCTGACGTGCTGCGCGCGGGATGCCCCGGAGGCATATTAAACATGTCAAACAGGATGGGTACGGGAATAATTTCCGGTATCTTAATGACATCAAACTCCTCAAGGCCTTTGACGCTCAGCGTACGATCAACGATTTCTTTCAATGGGCTGCTTTTTTCTCTGGACAGGTCGGGAAGATCAAGAAAACGAAGCAATCTTTTTGCTTCAGGATCATCTCTTTTTTCAAGAACCCTCCGCATCTCCCGCTCCTCCGGAGAGGCGATTTCTATGTATTGCTTGCCCGTGTCCATTTATCTATTATACCCGAAAAAATGCCCAAAATCAAACGTTGCCCTTACCCTATGTCGCTAATAACAACGATCGTGGTTATAAACGACATCTTTAACGAGATTAAGTTTTTATTTCCAAGCTATTGACATTTTATACAGATATGTTAATCTATTTTTAGTACGAAAGGGGGATGACGTGCCGAAGTACAAGCTCATTGGCGGTACCAGCGGGTTTGAAAGCACGGTGGATGCCGTGAACAAGTTCCTCGAGGAGCACCCCGGCGCTGATGCAGTGGCATGGCCCAGCATCTCCGGCGGCGGGACCTTGAACCATGGGATCCGAGACGGCAGTCTCTACGCCGTGGTCAGGCTCCCGGACTAGTCGCCTTCCTCAGTCCAAGCCTTGTGAAACTCTCAGTCGTTCCGAAGGGAACGCGAGATGGAACCACAAGGCTCTTTTCTTTACATACGGTGGAGATGTTAGACGCCTGGCGTCTAACACGTTAGCGAGAACGGTGGGGGCGATAGTGATTTTTGTAGCATCTTTTTAATCGTTCTGAGTCCCCATCCAGACTTTAGGTATATTTCCCTACACTTTGCATCACGCTTATTTATAAATGCTTCGTAGAAAACAAGTTTATAGGGACGAAAAGGTTTTGTGGCTGAACTTTTGCCGCTGTTATGTTCTCTCAATCGTTTTCGAAGATCGACGGTATAACCAATATAGAAACTGCCGTTCTTTTTGCTTTGCAGTATGTATACGTAATAAAACATAGCTGGCGAAACGTAATAATTTCCTTCGGAAATTAAACGTTTCAGCCACGTTTAAATTTTCCCCAGGGAAAATTTATTACGTGGCGCGGGCGAAGGGATTTGAACCCTCGGTCTTCTGATTGACAATCAGACGCTTTGACCAGACTAAGCTACGCCCGCAACGTAAAATTTGCTCTGCAAATTAACGTTGCAGGAACGTTGAATTTTGTCAAGCAAAATTCTTACGTTCCGCATATATTCATGTTTGTGCCAGTGAGAGGAGTCGAACCTCTGTCCAGGGCTTATGAGTCCCTTGTTCTAGCCGTTGAACTACACTGGCATCGAGCCGAAGTGTTGCGGGAGCCGGAATTGCACCGGCCCCACGAGGTTATGGGCCTCGTATGCTACTACTACACTACCCCGCGAAGCTATTCTACGGGGAATATCAGATTAAATCAAGGGCCCGGAACGTGTCTTCGTAGATGGTAAGAATCTTGCGGGTCTCTTCTAAGGTAAGATGGTAGTCGGGATCGTGAACAATGTTATTGCGCACCGCATGCGCCTTCGTAACCTCCTGAATGTTGGGGATGATTGCTTCGGTGACGTTTTTGAGGCGTTCGGCCACGGTGGGCTGGCTAAATCCAATGCGCACAAGAAGGCTTCCGAGCACATCGTCCGCCTCCATGACGGCAAGCTTGTATTCTGCCTCGTTTGGAGTTTGCAGACGGTCTTTGACGCGTTCCCACTGACGGGTAATACGGGAGTACCCATATGCGCGATACGAAAGGAACTCCGTGAGATCATACATGAATTTGTAGTTTTTCCAGGTCGTGCGGAAAAAAGCCCATATAATAAACGCAAGAAATGCAAACCCGACAATGATGAATGCGATCTTAATGGGCAGAATTACTGCCTGAATTCTTGGGTCGCTTATGGAAATGATTAATTCGTTCATGGTTCAATGGAATTCATCGGATTTGTTCTATGATGTTTCCTGCCGCAAACAACGTCTGCTCGTCAAAGGGTTTTGAGATGAGATGCAGTCCCACAGGAAGGCCGTCAACTGAACCTGCCGGCATAGACATTGCGGGAAGACCCGTCAAGTTTACCGGCACGGTGTAAATGTCGACGAGGTACATGGCAAGAGGATCTGCTGCGCGCTCCCCCAGCTTGAACGGAAGAACGGGAGACGTTGGTCCCAGTATAACATCTACGGACTCAAACGCCTTGTCAAAATCCTGCTTCAGAAGCGTTCTCACCTTTTGGGCCTTCAGATAATAGGCTTCGTAATACCCTGCCGAAAGCGCATACGTGCCCAGCATGATGCGGCGCTTCACTTCGGTTCCAAGTCCTTGTCCGCGATTCTGAACATACAAATCCTCAAGGTTTCCCGTGTCGACATGGAATCCGTACCGCATGCCGTCGTACCTCGCAAGGTTCGCAGAGGCCTCTGACATGTTGATGATGTAGTAGCTAGCAAGCGCGTACTTGGTATGCGGCAGGCGGATCTCTTGTATTGCGGCCCCTGCGCTTTCCAGCTTCCCTATCACTCCCCTCACCACCTTTTCCACGCCAGAATCCAGTCCTTCTGCAAAATATTCCCGGGGAATGCCAACCTTCAGGTTCTTGATGTTTTCTCCAAAAGAAGCTGCCAAAGCATACTCAACCGTGGTGGCATCATTGTCATCTCTGCCGCGAATAGCTTCAAATACCAGTTGTACGTCTTCGACGGTGCTGCCAAACGGCCCCACTTGATCCAGGGAGGAGGCCAAAGCGATGACTCCGGATCTAGATACAGAGCCGTATGTCGGCTTGAGTCCTACGACGCCGCAAAAGGAAGCAGGCAAGCGAATGGATCCTCCCGTATCTTCTCCGAGCGCAAAAACGCTTTCTTGAGCCGCTACCGCGGCGGCCGATCCTCCAGAACTTCCTCCCGGAACGCGGCTGGAATCTATGGGATTGTATGTGGGCCCGAATGCGGAATTCTCCGTGGAAGCTCCCATGCCGAATTCGTCCATGTTGGTTTTACCAAGAAATACGGATCCTTGATCGCGCAGCTTCCGCACGCAGGTTGCTTCATACGGAGCCACATAATGCTCAAGTGCTTTGGAAGCAGCCGTGCACGGCATTCCTTCAACGAGAATCGCATCCTTTACGGCGCACGGAATACCCGCAAGGTAACCTACATTCTCTTTATTCGCAATCTTCGCATCCACAACCTGAGCCTGGGCCAACGCCGCTTCTTTATCAACGCTCAAAAACGCGTGAATCCGATTCTCTCCCCGCTCAATGCGGCCCAGGTATTCTAACACAAGCTCTGTCGCAGATACCTCTTTTTTTACGAGTTGTTCGTGGATTTTCCTGATTGCCATGGCACTTGCGGAACTTGTAAAAACTTTTCCTGGACAAAGGGAAACGAAGAAAGAAGCTTGGAACGCCGTTCTTCTGTTTCCCGTCTCGGCTTATCTTGCCTGCTTGCCCGCCATAGCCTTGGCGAAGGCGGGTCTTTTTTCTCTTTAGAACCTAAATGAGTCATGGGTTCTACTTTTGCGGTATCAACCTCGTTGAGAATCTCGAAGTATTCGAGAATGGAAGCAAAATCCTTCCGAAACTTCTCTACTTCCTGCTCTTGGAGCTGGATATGCGCGAGACTTGCAATACGTTGTACCTGCTCTTTGGTGATCATAGAGGCGGTTCCAAATCTTCGGTTTCAACGAGCACGTCGTGAAGCTCGTCTAAATTCTCCAGTACCATGCCGGCTCCCCTCACGACCGCGGTCAAAGGATCCTCAACAATAACCGTGGGAATCTTGGTCTCTTTTGCAATGAGAATATCCAACTCCCTGAGCAAGGAACCTCCTCCCGCAAGATGAATGCCAGATACAATGATATCTGCAAGGAGTTCGGGAGGGGTATCTTCAATGGTAAGTTTGATCTCGTTGACGATCTGGCGCACGGACCGCTCCATGGCTTTTCTGATATCGGCGTCAGACACGATGATTTCTTCGGGAAGTCCGGTAACCAAATTCCTGCCGCGCAATGGTATGGTCTTGCGTTCTTTCATGGGAAAAGCGGATCCGATCGCTATCTTGATTCCCTCTGCCGTGCGCTCTCCTATCAAGATCCGATACTCATCCTGCGCAAAACGGATAATGTCTTCATTGAGCCTATCCCCCGCTATCCTCAGGGACTTTGCAGACACAATACCCCCAAGGGAGATGACTGCGACTTCGGTTGTGCCTCCTCCCACATCTACCACGAAGTTCCCTCCTGCTTCCTGAACTTCCAAGCGGGCTCCGATGGCAGCAGCCATGGGCTCTTCGATGAGATATACTTCCCTGGCTCCGGCCGACAAGGTGGCGTCTCGCACCGCTTTCTTTTCCACCTCGGTGACGCCAAACGGAATGCCCACGATGACCCGGGGCCGGGGCGTAAGAAGAAACTTCTTTTCAGCCGCTTTGTGAATAAAATACCTGAGCATCTGCTCGGTCACCTCAAAATCAGAGATGACACCCTTTACCAAAGGACGGGTCGCGACGATGTGACCTGGCGTGCGACCCACCATTTTCTTCGCCTCTTTTCCAATGGCAAGAATTTGGCCGGTTTTCTGGTTTACCGCGACCACCGAAGGCTCCTGGATAACGATGCCCCGGCCGCGCACATAGACAAGAGAATTCGCCGTTCCCAAGTCAATGGCAATGTCTTGTCCGAAATATGACAGCGCTTTGTTGATGAAGCGACGCATGGAATGATTACGATTTCAAACGTTTGATCACGGTCTTAATATCCATAATCTCAATAGTTTCTTTGTCTCTCTTCTTTACTTCCACAACTTTTTTCTCCGCGGTCTTTCCGCTTTGTATGAGACGCCAGGGCATGCCGAGAAGATCCGCGTCTGCCATTTTTTCTCCGGGAGACACGTCCCTGTCGTCATACAACACGGTACATCCCGCCTGCTGCAGCTTCTCATACGTTATCTTGGCCTGAGCTTCTCCTCCGGGAAACGCAAGAAGGTGACAGGAAAACGGAGCTATTCCTGAGGGCCAAAGAATTCCTTTCTCGTCATGGAACAACTCGACCGCAGTACCCATCACTCGGCCGGGGCCAATGCCATAGCTTCCCATGACCACTTCGTGTTTTGTACCCTGTTCATCAATAAATTTCAAACCCAGGGCTTCGGAAAACCTGGTGCCCAGGCTGAAAATATTCCCTACTTCAATGGCCCGTTCCTCTTTCAGTTCCGTATTCTTGCATTGCGGACAGGCGCTCTGTTCTTCTATGATCTCTTTGTTCACCGCAACCTTACAATCCTTACAGACATATACCGTATCTTCGCCCGTGTCGCAAAGCGTCTGAAACTCGTGAGAATATTTTGAAAAACTTCCTCCGGAAGCAAAGGTAAGCAAGGTGCTGGCCCCAATGCCAATGCGATCAAAAATTTTAGCATACGCTGCCTTTGCACTTTCGTAGAACGCCTCGTGTTCTTCTTGCGACCGAGAAAACGAATACAGGTCTTTCATGATAAACTCCCGCGTCCTCAGCAACCCCGATCTTACCCGAAGTTCGTTTCTGAATTTTGTCTGAAATTGATAGGCATATACCGGAAGGTCTCTCCAGGAAGATATGTGGTGGCCCATGAGGGCCGTGATGGGCTCTTCATGGGTATTGGCCAATCCAAGCTCGGCTTCGTTGCTGAGTTTTGTCTTAAACCACACATCAACAACCGAGTTATCCCATCTCTTTGTCTTCTTCCAC
>CAZAHG010000003.1:14350-20514 GCA_964485065.1 uncultured Candidatus Saccharibacteria bacterium
CCGTTGACAAGTTTGGTCTTAAACCAATTATCTACTACTTTGTCATTCCATCGCCCGGTTTTTTTCCAAATTTCCGAATCTTGGAGAGTGGTCATCAACAATTCTTGTCCTCCGATAGCATTCATTTCTTCGCGAATGATCGCGATGATGTTGTTCAATACGCGAAGACCGAGCGGAAGAAATGCATATACGCCCGCCATCTCTTTGTGAATGAAACCGGCCCTCAGCAGGAGCTTTGCGTTTGTGCTTTGTTCTTCGGCTGGCGCCGATTTTGAAGTTTTTGTGAAGAGCTGCGATTGCTTCATATACTAATTCCCGATTAAACGGCTGATATCCTGAAAAGTGACGATAATAAGGAGGAAGATAAGGATGATGAAGAATGAAGTATGGATTCGCTGTTCAATCCGCGCCTGCACCGGCTTCTTCCGTATTGCTTCAATGGCGAGGAAGAGGAGCTTTCCTCCGTCGACTGCTGGGATGGGAAGCGCATTGAATACCGCAAGGTATACGGAGAGCAATGCCAAGAGCGATAGAAACGAACCTAAACCGAATGCAAACGCGTTCTGCAAAAGGCCGAAAATGCCAACCACTCCCAGGAATTGCGTGCCTTCGGGCACTCCCTGGAAACTGAGAAGGTTTACCACAAGCAGCCCCAATCCCCGGAGAACCTGCACCGTGAATTGCCAGGTAAACACGGCTGCTTGCACCGGAGCCTCATACCAGGGATATGAAACAAAAGCCGCCCTGGCAAGAGCAATGCCCAAGGGACCCTGGCCAGCAGGAACATGTTCACGGATATTGAGCGTCACTTCCCGTCTATCTTTGCCGGAAAGCACGTTCATGATCACGTCTTGTCCTGCGTGACTTGCGGTAAATTCCTGCACCTGGGATACGGTTGTAAATCCTTCAATCACGTCACCTGGCGTCAGTCCGGCTGCTGAGGCAGGAGATTCTGGAGCCACGGCAAGTATTTGCACCCAGGCTTTTCCCGAAAAATCATCCGCAACCTGGCTGGGGATGCCTTGGGTAGCTCCCAGAAAGGTGAGAATGAGAAACGCTATCAGCCAGAACGCAACCACGCCAGCTGCCACGATGAGAAAGCGCTGCAACACGCTCTTTGACGCATAGCTCCGGTTTCCAAGCGGGTCTCCCCCTTCCTCTCCTTGCAGGCGCACGAAAGCGCCCAGGGGAAGAAGATTCAGAGAATACAGCGTCTCTCCGAAACGCACTCCGGCAATTCGGGGAGGAATGCCGACGCCGAACTCTTCTACCTTAACGTTGAATTTCTTTGCAACCAGAAAATGCCCGAGCTCGTGCAGCACGATGAGCAGAATCAAACTTATGAATACGATAAGTATGGTCATCCTTCCAATTCCTTAATTTTTCGCTCTTTCAATGATTCAATTGTTCCATGGTATTCGTCCACAAGTTTCTGCAGCCCTTCTTTCCCCTTGAACTTCGCGTCTTCCCTGACCTTGCCTTCTTTTGACCAATCCTGCAGCCGATCCCATGCATCCTCTCTGCATTTCCGAATGACCTTGCGCGTTTCTTCCGCTTTCACGCTGATTGCTTTCGCAAGGTTCTTCCGGAATTCCTCTGTCAGGGGAGGAAATGGCAGCCTGATCGCATCTTTATCAACAATGGGTCCCATGGAAGCGGCGAGCAGCGCTTTTTCAATGGGTTCCAGGTACGACCTGTCCCAGGGCTGTATGATGAGAAGGCGGGGTTGGGGACACGAAATTGAAGCCAGCTGCTTGACGGTCATCTTCTGGGAAAACGCCGTGACCTGTATATCCTCAACCATCGCGGGAGATACGTGGGAGGTTCGGATTTTTAATAACTCCTTTGAGAAAAAATCCACCGCTTTTGCCATTTCCTGCCGAGTTTTTGCGAGAAGTTCTTTTTCCATTATAAGGCTAATAATACGTGTTCCATGGCAAGACGCGTGTTCACGTTCGTGGTGCGAAGCATAAACCAGGATTCCTGCGTTCTCTCAAGCAGCTCCATGAGCGTAGTCGAAGGATTGGATTCCCTTGATCTCTCTATGAAAAGCGCGTGGAGCCGGTTCTGCCAGGCCTCAAGCATGGAGATGACATTCTCTGCGTCTTCCGCCTTCTCTTTTGCAAAAGCAAATCTGGCGCGCAACGACGCTTTCTTTAAACGGGACAACTCCTGCGTGTATTCCTCCTGCCTTTTAGTCAATTCAACGGAAGAAGAAAAGAAGGGAATATCTTGAAGTCGGGATCTGATCGCAGCAGACAGAAGCTGGGCAGGGTGCGCAAGCAGGAAAAATAACACCGAGGCGCTAGGCTCCTCCAGTATCTTTAAAAGCGCCGCCTGACTGGTTTCTCTCATGTCCTGAGCTTCTTCAATGACAATAATCCTGAAGGGAGTTATGGCCGGAGTGAGAGAAGCGAAGTGACGAATCTCCTGCACCCTCGCTATCGCGGGACTTTCTTTCACCCAGAGGAGATCCTGATGAATGTCTACCTTGGAATCTTTGTCTTCTGACAACAGACGCCGCATAAGCTCTCGCAGGACTTTAAGCTTCTGTTCTTTTGCGTTTCCGGACAACAGATACGCATGGCTCATTCTCTGCTGTTCTGCCGCTTTGAGAAGGAATGCTGCAGGGTTCATCGTTTTATCATCATGCTGCGCTTATATATCTCCAGGTTCTCCAAGATCACTCCGGTTCCTTTTACCACGCACAGCAGGGGTTCGTCTGCGATAAAGCAGGGAACGCCGATCGCACGGGCAATAAGCTGATCCAAGTTTTTTAACAGGGCCCCTCCTCCGGATAACACCATTCCCTTATCCATAATATCTGCAGAAAGCTCGGGGGGGGTATCATGCAAAAGTGCTTTGATAATCTGTACGATTTCTCCAAGAGGCTCCTTGAGTGCTTCTGCAACGTCGTTAGATGAAATCTTTATGTTCTTCGGCAAACCAAAAAGCAAATCTCTTCCCCGCACCTCCATGACCTGCTCATTCTTCTCTACAAGCGCGCTTCCCACCTGCATTTTAATTTCTTCTGCGGTCTTTTCTCCCACGGCCATGTTATGATTTTTCTTTATAAAGTCGACGATCGCCTGGTCAAACCGGTCTCCTGCAACGCGCAAGGAAGAGAACGCAACCATTCCTCCCAGCGATATCACGGCTACTTCAGTCGTTCCTCCTCCGATGTTCACAACCATATGTCCCGATGAAGAGTTGATCGGAATGCCGGCTCCAATAGCGGCCAAAATGGGCTCTTTGGCAATGTATGCGGCCCTGGCTCCGGCCCTGGTGGCCGCTTCAACCACGGCCCTTTTTTCCGTAGAGGTAATGCCGGCTGGCACGGAGATCAACACTTCCGGTTTGAAAAACTGAAATTCCGGCACCACTTTTCTCAAAAAATAGCGCAGCATGGCAAGCGTCACGCGGAAATCCGCAATGACTCCGTCTCTCATGGGACGGTAGACGCGAATGGTATCCGGGGTGCGGCCGGTCATCTCTTTGGCTTCTCTTCCCACGGCCAAAATCTTGTTCTCTCCCAGAGACACCGCAACCACGGAGGGCTCTGAAAGAACCACTCCTTTCCCCGGAACAAACACCAATGAATTGCATGTTCCCAAGTCAATGCCGATTTTCGTTACGAATAGACCCATTATGAAAAATTCGCGTTTATTCTCTTTATGTCTGCTCCCAGTTTGCACAAGCGCTCTTCAATGCGTTCGTATCCCCGATCGATCTGATAGATATTGTTGATGGTGCTTCTCCCTTTTGCGATAAGAGCTGCCATAAGGAGCGCGGCCCCTCCCCGAATATCAAACGTGCCAAGATCGGTCCCTTGCAGGGGCGTGGGACCCGAGATAATGGCGCGGTGAGGGTCTGAAATGTAAATATGGGCTCCCATTTTATTCAACTCTTCCAGGTATTTCAACCGGCTCTCGTATAAGGGATCGTGCAGGAGCGTTGACCCCTGGGCCTGGGTAGCCAATACTCCGAACGCATTTTGAAGATCCGAAGCGATGCCGGGATAAATAAAGCTCTGTATTTTCTCAATTCTGATGGATTTGGCGGGAAGCACGCGCACATTGGCAAGGCCGTTCTTTTTGTTCACAATCTTCACCTTTGCTCCGGCTTCCTTCAGGCGCTTGAAAAACAGATCGAGGAAACGGACTTCCACATTCTTTACCAGCACATTCCCCTTTGTTCCTATGGCAAGAATGATAAAGGTGCCGGCCTCAATGGGATCGTACGATAACGTATGATGGAATCCTTTGAGATTCTTTTTGCCCTGAATTTCAAACGCGTGGGGGCCCGCCACCCGAATGCCAGCCCCCATGCTCTTGAGCACCGAAATAAGCTCTTGAATCTGATAGTCCTGGTCCGCAATTTTAAGAGTAACCTTTGCAGCTAGATTTGCCGCGAACAAAAGCGTATTGCAGGTTCCGGTCACCGAAAACTCGCTCAGCACGACCTCTCCACCTTTTGAAGGACGCTTCAGGGCAACGTTTACTCTTGCCTTGCCTTTATGAACCTGAGCTCCCAGCTGCGAAAATGCGTCTAAGTGGGTATCAATGGGACGGGCTCCGATAATATCTCCCCCTGGCTGCGGAAGAGAAACCTTGCTAAACCTGGCAAGAAGAGGACCTAAAAAAAGGACGCTCCCCCTGAGCCTGAGCACGGTTTTCCGTTTCATCAAAGAAGGATTGAGCTTTGCGGTATTCACAAGGATCTTGCGCTTCTCCTGCCAGACGATTCTGGCCCCCATGCTCTCCAGTATCTCAAGCATGCGGAACACATCCTCAATGAGCGGAAGATTGTCGATCACGCAGTCTTTTTTAGTGAGAATGGCGGCAGCCAATACGGGAAACACCGCATTCTTGGCCCCCCTCACCTCGATGGTTCCTTGCAAAGGTCTTCCTCCCCTGATAACGAATGTTTCCATGACCCCATGGTATCTTAAAATATGATATCATACAACGGATGACGAAACGCACAAGAACCGCCCTCTTTTTCTCCCTGGTGCTGCTTTTTAGCGCGGCAACTCCGGCCCTCATTTTTTATTCGCTGGGATGGCGCATCGATTGGAAAGAAAGGCGGGTCGCCCAGACCGGAGCTTTCTATTTCAAAACGGATCCCGCCAATGCCGCAATTTTCATCAACGGCAAAACGGAAAAGAAAACAGATTTCTTCTTTGGCGCTCTTTTAATAGACAACCTGCTTCCCGGAACCTATGAGGTAAAGATAGAAAAAGATGGATACGGGTCCTGGCAGAAAAATCTTATCGTACAAGAGAAGCAGGTAACGGAAGCAAAGAACGTCGCGCTGTTTCCAGCCAAGATCTCTCTAAAAACATTGTTTGACTCCGTTACCGACGTATGGCCGTCCCCTGACATGAGTCTTCTCCTGCTCCAAAGAACATCCTCTCGGGGGCAGAGGTTTCTTTCGCTATGGAATTCAAAAACCAGCAAAGAGATTTCGGTCATGCAGCGGCTCGCTTTTACCCAGAAGATCCAAAATGTTCAATGGGATAAAAACGGGAAAACCTTCCTTATTAGGTTCCAGGAAGGAGGGGGGCAACCCCTGGTATTCAATGAGCAGGGAGAACCCTGTAAGGAATCTTTCTGCATTGAGAACATTTTCAAAGCTCAGCCCACGGAACAGGAAAAACTTCTTGCCGCTGAAGAAGAATCCTTACAGCAAACCTTCCCTGCCATACAAGAACGGGCGCTCAGTCCCGATGAAAAGAAAATAGCGCTGACACAGAGCTCCGAGCTCTGGCTCCTCTACCTTCAGAACGACGAAGGTCAACCAAAAAGAACAAAAGGAGAACGGGTATTCCTGAACAGATTTGGAGAGCGGATACAGAATCTTTCCTGGGTGAGCAATCACCATCTCCTCTTGAGTGTGGGCAATGATATTCGAATTATTGAGATTGATGATCGGGATTCCCTGAACACGACTTCTTTGGGATCGTTTACGAACCCCCGGCTCTTCTGGGACATCCAAGAAAAAGTCGTCTACATTCTAAGCAACAACGTGCTCTCGGTTTCAGAGAAGGTTATAAAATAAATCCCTCTTACCGCTTGCGCCACTGCGTGGCGCGGCGGGCTCGGTGGAGTCCGAACTTCTTGCGTTCTCGCATACGAGGATCTCTCGTAAGAAATCCGAGGGCT
>CAZAHG010000004.1:0-19864 GCA_964485065.1 uncultured Candidatus Saccharibacteria bacterium
ATTTCTCGCAAGAAACAGCAAGCTTACCGAGATTCAAAACCCCACCGAGAAAACCGTATCCGTATTGCCCCGGGGCTTTGGGAATCTGATTTCGGGAACCTTGATTCCAGGAGATAGATTGTTCCTGTTCACCAAAGATCTTAGCCAGCCCCTGATAAAAGATAAACTCCTCCAGGAAATTCTTGGTCTTGAGAAAGAAATCGATATGCAGTCCCTGTTCAGGAAAAAGCGGGCGCACTTTGCGAAGACATCTGGGCTGCTTGCGGTGCTTACAATTCCAATGGACAGGAACGGAAACGCAAGTTCTCTCCCTCTTTTCAATCACACGCTTTCGCTTTGGCGTCCCGCAATACGCATCAATGTAACGAAAAACCAACTCCTGCTCATCCTGTTTCTGTCTATCCTTGGAGTTGGCTTCGCGCTGTTTCGATTACTGTAGTTCAACCTTGGCCCCTGCCGTTTCCAGCTTCTTCTTGAGCGTTTCGGCATCCTCTTTCTTGAGGTTTTCGGCAACAACCTGTGCTCCGGTTGCCGCTGCATCCACAACATCCTTGGCTTCCTTAAGGCCTTTGCCCGTGGCATCCCTGACCACCTTAATGACCTCGATTTTCTGGCTGCCTACCTCCGTAAGCTTTACGGTGAAAGAGGTTTTTTCCTCGCCTCCTGGCTCTGCCGCCTGCTCCGAGCTTGCCGCAGGGGCTGCTGCAACGGGAGCAGATGCCGAAACTCCGAACTTCTCTTCCAGCGATTTCACAAGATCGGCTAACTCAAGGACAGAAAGCTTTTCGATGTGCTCGATAATGCCTTCCAGCTTTTTGGATACTTCTTTTTGTTCTGACATGTGGTTATAACTTTTTAATTGGGAATCATGCTTTGGCTTTTTGCGCCAAAACATAGATCAGACCTTTAATGTTTCCTTGCAATACGTATGTCAATTTGGCCATTGGGGAAGCCATACTTCGCACCAGCCTGGCAAGCAATTCCTGACGGGAAGGAATGTCTGCGATCTCCAGCATGCGCAAGGCGCTCTGAAATTCTCCTTCAAAATATCCTCCCTTTACCTGGAACAGCTGCTGTTTCTTGCTGAATATTTTCGCTTCTTTCAGGGCGGGCAAAAGATCTTCGAAGGCAAAGATTGCCGCAATCTGGCCCTGAAAATCCTTCAAGCTGAATTCTTTTCCTGTCTGCGCAGGCAGGTTTGTTTCCTTCAAGGCCTTCTGGAATAAGGTTTTTTTGATCACCGTGAGTTTTGCCCCCAGGCGCTTGAGAGAATGCCTAAGCTGAGCTATTTCTTTCACCTTGATTCCCTGAACATCCACAAACACCATGCCCTGCTGGTCCTTGAGGTATCGTTCAAACTCTTGCATCTTCTCTTGCTTTTGGGTTTTTGTTTGCATGCGCGGGATAAATAAAACTGCGGGTATCCCGCAGACAAGGCAAATACTTTTGCTTTCTACCCTGCGTAGGATTTATTCCTTTGGCTACACTTCGATTTACGGCTCAGTGTTTCCTCTGGAAACCTACGGTCTGCGGATATACCAATATACTATCACAGCTCTTTCCCCTGTCAACCTATTGTGGAAAACTTAATGAGATTAAGTTTTGAACCATTACCTTAAAAACCTTTGTTTTGCCTTATTATGTTCCTCTAGTGTCCGGGAGAATATGGTTTCGCCTTCGGGGATTGCTCCGGTTTCGCCTTCGGGGACTGAAAGATAGTACCAATACGAGGAATCCAGGGGTTCGAGAGCGGCTTGAATGCTTTCCAATCCCGGATTTGAGATTGGGCCCAAGGGCAGTCCCCTGTATTTGTAGGTGTTATATGGAGAGTCAATGGCGATATCTGCATGAGAAGCCTGGCTGTCGCGTTTGCCGGTGATGTAGTTGATGGTGGCGTCAACCTGCAAGGGCATTCCGATTTGGAGACGCTTACGAAGTATTCCTGACACTATGCGCTTATCAGTTAGCTCCTTCACCTCTTTTTCCAAAATTGAAGCGATGATAACAATATCCTTTGATACATCCCCTGCTTTTTTTCTGAAGTTTTCGGTCATCATGGCAATAATCTCTTCTGGGGTAGCACTGGAAGAAACTTCGTAAGTGTCGGGAAACAGATATCCCTCCTGGTCTTTAAATGCGAGAATGTCTTGCGCCAAGACCACTTTTTGCTGCTCTAGATAGTTTGCGATATCTTTGATTGTCCATCCTTCAATAATGGTGATGCGCTTTCTCAAAACGTCTCCCGAAACCAGCTTATTGCTTATGTGCACAGCGGAAAAAGCAGGACTGATGACATAATCCCCTGCCTGGAGCTTACCGGCAGCCCCTCGCAAGAAGGTATATGCCTCAAAAAAGAACGCCGATCGAATGAATTGCTCTTGCTCAAGAAGTTGGGCGATTTCCCAATCCCCTTGTCCGCGCTCAATGCGAAACACCGTCTCTTTAGCTTCCGGGTTAAGAGGGACCAGCATCTGGTATGCGGCAAAGATAGCTGCTATTACAAGAACTACGAAGAGCGCCTTCTGAGTATTTTTCATTGCCGTATCTGCTTCAGCGCCTTCCTCAGCTTCCAGCGATTTCTCAGACTCAGATGATCAATGATAAGCTTGCCTTCAATGTGATCTATTTCGTGCTGGAATATGCGCGCGACAAGCCCTTTTGCCAGGATGCGCACGCTTGCCCCTTCTGAAGTTTCACATTCCACTTCAACTGCAGTCGATCGCTTTATCGGAACAAAGACTCCGGGAACGCTGAGGCAACCTTCTTCACCCATGATTTTTTCAGCGCTCTTGCGAACTATTTTTGGATTGATAAAACCGAGTATTTTTTTGGGGCTTTGCACAACAATGGCCCTATAAGAGATCCCGATCTGGGGAGCGGCCAGACCGACACCATGATTTTCTATCATGACGCGCTTCATATGCGCAATGAGCTTGCGGGTTTCTGCAAAGGGTTTTTGAACCTCGGCTGCTTTCTTTTTGAGCGCGGGGCTCCCATAGCGCACGATACGGGAAGGAAATTGCGGCATATCTATATTATATCCGACTTTCTTAACTTACCAAAATGACCCCAGTAAACATTATTGCGATAGCAATAACTTTTATTATAACAGTTGATCTTTGTATCTCCTCTTTCAAAATTTGAGGATAGAAGATACTAATGACAACGGTTAGAAGCAAAACAAAGAATGATTGTACCGAAGAAAGAGCATTAACCAAAGTAATAAAGCCTGTAACCGCGGCAAGCGTTATAGACAAAAGAGCAAGCAGAGTTAAAGATTCGCTGGCAGTTATAAAACCAAACGGCTTCAGACCCTTCTCTTTGTAAATGCTCTTGAAACTCTCAATATTTATTACGATTGATGGTATAAGCGCGACGAATGCACCGATTCGCATATATCCGAATATCGTCCAAAAATCTGCAAAACCTAAAAGATATTTTGTAATAACTTGATTGACTGCTAGAACAACTGACGCAAAAACCATCAACCAAAATGCTTTGCCGAAATTGAAAGAAAGTTTGCTAGACGATACCAATATCGCTCCGATAACCAACAAAACGATTCCGAGATATTTGATTGGAGTAAAAATTTCTCCAAGAAAAAGTGCGGCAATAATCAAAATGAAAAGTGGTGTCAGATAAAAAAGTGGGACAACTTTTGAAATTTCTTCTATTTTAGCCGCATGAAAGTAAAGAAAGACGGTGAGTACATAAAAAATTCCGGCAATAATGGCCAGTAGAATATTGGCAGTAGACAAAGGTTCAAATCCAAGAATAAAAAAGATTGCCGCGCTTGAAAACAATCCAATTGTGCCCATGATGATAACTGGCACAATTGGTCTGTCCACCAATTTGGAAATGATGTACTTATCAAGAATACTTACGACCGACCAAATGAAAGCGGCCAAAATTGATAAAAATATCCAAGACAATTGCGGCATGGTGATTGGCGGGGGTGCAAGGAATCGAACCCTGATTGCTGGTTTTGGAGACCAGTGTTCTACCGTTGAACTACACCCCCCACTCCAAAAATTTCTACTTCGCTTCTTTGTGATTCGTGTGCTTCTTGCAATGTTTGCAATGCTTTTTCATCTCAAGCTTTTCTCCCGCATCCGTTTTTCGCTTGGACGAATGGATGAAGTAGTTGAAACGTTTGCACACGGTGCATTGCATTTTTACGTACGCTTTACGTTTTCCTGCCATATGATTATACGTTAATATTGCTTGTATTAATCTTTCTCAACTGAGCCCGAGAGGAGAGTCGAACTCCTGTTTAATCCTTACCATGGATTCGTTCTGCCGTTGAACTACACGGGCTTAAAACCAAACTGCTTTGGTTTTAAGGGGCATTTTCTCTACGAGCGATGTTTGTCAACAGGCGAACCGCGAGGCGAGAAAATGCCCGGGGATCGCCGAAGGCGATTACTTTCAATCTTGTGGGCGGTAGAGGACTCGAACCTCTGGAGCCCGAAGGCATCTGGTTTACAGCCAGATGGAATTGCCGCTATCCGAACCGCCCGCATCAACCCGTACTCTATCATAAAACAGGCTATTTGCCAATCAGCCGCCCATGCTTCTTTTTCCATTCGACTATTTTCTTGTGGTTTCCAGAAAGCAAGGTTTGGGGCACCCGCCAAGTTTTAAATACTTCAGGACGGGTATATTGAGGATACTCAAGAAATCCCGCTTTCTGCTTGCGTTCTTTGAGGAATGTTTCTTTTCCAATAACTCCGGGGATGAGCCTGCTCACGGTTTCAATGACCGCCATTGCGGCAACCTCTCCTCCCATAAGCACATAGTCCCCCACGGAAATACATTCGTCTGCAATGTGTTTTGCAACCCGTTCGTCTATTCCCTCGTACCTGCCGCAGATAAAGATAATTTGGTCCAGCTTCGCCCAGGCGTGCGCTTGCAGCTGTGTGAATTTTCTGCCGCGGGGAGTAAACAGGATGACTTTCGCCCGTTTCTTTCTCTTCAGGGACTTCACCGATCTGAAGATTGGGTCTACTTTCATGACCATGCCCAGTCCCCCGCCGTACGGCTTGTCGTCAACCACCCGATGCGGGCCTTTTGTCCATTTTCTCAGATTATGGGTCTCAATAGAAAGAACACCTTTTGCTCGGGCGCGCTTCAACAAAGATTCCTGAGCAAAAGGCTTGAACAATTCCGGGAAGATGGTGATGATATCAAAACGCAAGTTAGATCTTCAGGTCCTCAAGAGGCTCTTTCCGTTCCCGCGCAGGCCCGCCCGCATCGCCTTGCGAAGCATGGCGGGCAGGTCCCCTGCCTCCTTCAGGTTCTTCAATTTTCAGATTCACGCGAGCGTGATTCTTCAGTCCGATGATGCGCATGAGTGTTCTGATCGCCCGTGCCGTGGAACCTTCGCGCCCGATGATCTGCCCCATGTCGTCGGGGTGCACCTTGAGCGTCAGAAGAACCCCCATTTCATCAACCTTTCGGTCTGTCTTCACCTCGTCGGGATGATCAGCCAGCGCTTTCACGACGTATTCAAGGAGTTCCTGATCGATAAATGTTTCTGCCATATTTTGGAAATTCGGATTGTCAGGTAGTTCGACCTTTCGGGGTGGCGTGCTTGGGAATCTTTTTCCCTTGCACAACGCCTTCCGAAACAAGCATGTTCCATACGGTATCCGAGGGCTTGGCTCCCACCGCGATCCAATGCTTGATGCGGTCTCCCAAAAACTTACGATCCTTAGTCAGCGGATTATACCGCCCAACTTCCTCCACAAAACGGCCTCCCCGGGGAGGGTTCTTCTTATCGGTCACAACCACCTTAAACGCGGGCTGGTTCTTCTTTCCTATTCTGAACAACCGGATAGTCAACATAGTGATAATCCTACTCCTCCTTCTCAAACTTTTCAAGAGCTTCTTTGGCTGCCCGTTCTTCCGCTTCTTGTTTTGAGAAACCTTCGCCCTGCCCGGCGAGTTCGCTTCCAAGAAACGCCCCGATCACGAAATGCTTCACGTGATCCGGTCCGGATTCTTTCAAAAGCTTGTAAACGGGCGTGATGTTAACCTTTTCCTGCGCCACTTCCTGGAAACGGGATTTGGCATCCTGGAACAAATGTTCTTCTTGTATCATCGATATCTTGGGCAGCAGCCAGCGTTTTACGAATCTTCGCGTTTCTGCAATTCCCCGGTCAAGATACATGGATCCAACCAAAGCCTCAAAGGTATTTGCCAAGATGTAATCCCGGGCCTTTCCGGTCTCTCTTTTTTCTCCACGCGACAATAACAGGAAATCGTTCAGATCTATCTCTTTTGCCACCAAGGACAGCATTTTTGAGTTCACCAATGCCGCTCTCCAGCTTGTCAGTTCTCCTTCTGGTTTATCTGGAAAAGAAGCGTACAGATAGTCCGTGACGATGAGTTCAAGAACGGCGTCTCCAAGAAACTCCAGACGCTCGTTGTGGAACAACGAAAAATCGGGGTTTTCGTTCAGATATGATCGATGGACAAAAGCCTGCGTCAGCAGATCCTTGTTTTTAAATTTTACACCGATCTTCTCTTCCAACAGCGAAAATTCTTTCATTATTCTTCCCGTGCTTTCTCTTTTGATTCCAATCCTCCTTCAAGTTCCCGGTATACCGTGCCCAGCACTCCATTTATAAATCTTCCAGACGATTCTCCGCTGAAATTCTTGCCGAGTTCTATTGCCTCGTTAATGGCAACCTTGGGCGGAACTTCGTCTTTGTTTTCGTAGAGAAGTTCAAAGAGTCCGAGACGCAATACGTTCCTGTCCACCACCGTGATCTGATTTACCGGCCATTCGGGAGCGGCTTTTTCAATAATCGCGTCCAACTGGGGAAGATGTTGGGTTACGCCCCGCACAAGCTGCCAGATGAAGTCCACGCTTTCCAATCCGGGGCCGAACTCCCGAATGTTGCGTTCTACGATAGAATCGAGCGCTCCTTCTTTCTTGCCCCAAAAATCCCATTCGTACAGGGATTGCATGGCAATGGATCGTGAAAGGTGCCGAGAAGCCATGTGCTTTTACTTTTTTGAAGCTGCTAACTCTTTTTCTTTCTGTTTTCGTTCTTTCTTGGTAAGACCGGCAAGCGTGTCAACAACCTCACGCCCCTTGTAATACCCGCACGAAGAACAGACGCGATGAGAGATCGTGTCTTTTCCGCAATGATCGCACAATACAAACGACCGCTCTTTGATGAAATAGTGCATCCTGCGCTGGCCCTGCCTGGATTTGGAACGATGTTGTTTTGGAACCGCCATAAAGTTTTAGATGCTGAGCATAGCACAGATTGACAAACGCTGCAACCCCCTATTCTTGTTCAAGCATCTCTTGCTCAATGGTTTTTCTGGTTTGTTTGGTGAAACTCTTTTGTTCGTCCTCAATCTCTTTGCCAAAGAGAATAAGCTGGAAGAATTTCCCCACGGTGAGAATCGCAAAGCTTAAAAAGCCAACTCCGGTAAGCATTACGAATCCCAGGAACATCTTGCCGGGAAACGAAGCGGGAAAGGTATTGCCAAGACCTACCGAGGTAAGGCCGGAAACCACAGACCAGACGGCGTCCTGTATGGTTATAATCTGACTCCCGGGAACATTTTGCTCAATATGGAACAAGAGAACCGCGAATACAACGGTGAGCACGACAAAGGAGGCGAGGTAGATTTCGAGGTTAAACTTCAGCATTTGTCGCGTTGCCACATCTTGCTGGTACCTCATGTTGATAACCCGAAGAATCTTAAGGAGCCGCAACAGGCGGAACAGGCGCATCAATCGCGTGATGCGTAATGCTTTGAGGAACTGGAAATTGGAGAACACGAGAAACGTCGGGAGTATTGCAAGGAGGTCAATGACGCCATAGAAGCTTAGAATGTACGACCACTTCTTTTTTGCAAGATAGATGTATATTGCGTACTCTAACGTAAAGACACCCACGATAATAAACTCAAGAAGCGTAAAGATCTCCCCGTACTTTGCCGAGAGTGCCGGGTCAAGCTCCAAGAGCACAAGAACAGTTGCGGCAATAATCACACCGGCCAAAATGTCGTTAACTACCCAAAATGCTCTGGATTGGGGATTCTCAAAAACTATGCGCAGCTTTTCTTTCAGCATGAAAGTTTCCGTTGACAGCGAAAGCTTCTTCTATGAATACCACAAGGACCATATTTTTCAAGCATAGCAAGGTGTTGGGGCGTTCCATATCCCTTGTGCCGGTTAAAACCGTACTTCGGGTATTGCAGGTGATACCTCGCCATCATTCGGTCTCGCGTTACCTTGGCCATGATGGAGGCGGCTGCGCATGAAGCCACGAGTTCGTCCCCCTTTCTCATTGGTTTCTGCAACACCTTGCTGTCAATGAAAAAGGTGCCGTCTATGATAAGGAAGTCTGCTTTTCCGGTTTTCTTTTCCAGCCGCTCAAGCGCTCTCTTCATTGCAAGCTTAGTTGCCTGAAAAATATTGATGGCATCAATGGTCTTTTCAGAAACGCTCCCTATCCCCCATTGCACATTGGGATTTCTTTGAAACGCAAGATACCATTCTTCCCGTTGCTTTGCAGAAAGACGCTTTGAATCCCTGAGATCTGCAAAACTTAATCTCGGTAAGTTTTTGTTCATTTTCTTCTTAATGAGATTACGTTTGCCTGGTTTTGAGAGAAAAACCAGAGCGCAAGCCACCACGGGACCTGCCAAGGGTCCCCTCCCAACTTCGTCTATGCCAACCACAGACCTGTATCCTTTTTTCCAGAGTTTTTTCTCTTCTTTGAAAGTTGGATATATCATACTGAAAGTCCCGAGTACCCCCGAGGGATTGTTTCATGGTAGCACGTTATAGACATTGATTTCAGAGTATGGTATGGTGATAATCGGCACATCAACATTGAGGAGGGTACTAGAAATGCCGAGCGGATAAGCGCAGGCAATGGATCCCAGCTTGTTTCGCTTCCAGGCGTCGCGCATACGTGCGACGCCCACAGACGCAGGTTAGGGGAAAAACGCACTACAGCGCGGTGGGGCGGCACGCAAAAAAGTTAAGGAACGGAGCCCCATGATCGTCGCCTTCTCTTGCGCACCGAAGCCCGACCTAGCATTCATCGATCACGTGGCTGAGCTCGCCGAGACCTACAGGGAAAAAGTGCGATTCTTCCAGTGCTACAAGGAAGCGCTGGATGCTGTCTGCAATGGCCGTGTTCAGGGCAAGCCCAAGGGACCTGTCCACGAACCGGTCACACAGGTCATCATCCACAACTTCCTGCCTCCTGAGGGTTCAGGAGAGCCGTCTCCGATGACGGCGGCAAGAGACTTTGGGGGCTGGAGCATGAGAGGACGTGAACGCGTCCTCGAGGTCTCGATCTTCCCTGAGCTCCAGTTCCCTCGCGTGAACCGCGACTCCGATGGACCTCGCTGGAAACACACGGCGGTCCGGCTCACCTAGTACCCCACAAAAGCCTCCCCAAAAGGGAGGCTTTTTCATTGACTTGACTAAAAATACAGTTTCTGTTAATCTTAATCCTAGATCATAAGAAGGAGGTGTTACCCGATGGCGGTCAAAGTGGCTAGCGTTGCCAGCGAGATCACGTGCTTTCAGTGCCGCGCTTCCGTTCCCAGAAAGGAGGTACGCTACCTCGTACTCTGGTACCGGGAGAGAAGGGAGTACTTTGTCGCCACCTTCGGACAGTGTCATGTCAGGGCGGCCAGCTGGAAACAGCGTCCACTCGGCAGGGTTCGGCAGCTAACAATTTTCCCCAGGCGCAGGGCAGCAGAAATCCACGCCGAAAAACTGAACGCCAAACTCAGGTGGCGCCCAGTTCCCATGACCGACCCCTGGTACATGGATCGGTAGACGGCAACAACCGACAAATCCGCACTGCAAGACGTTGAGTTGAAGCAACGCTCTGAAGAAGCACTGACGGCTGCGGGGTGAAAGGTTCGCAACCTGGATTCTCCGCACCCGCACAGATGCGTGCAAGCCCGGATGAGCGGGGAATGGCAAGGTGGCCTGGTTCACCACCAAACCCAACCCCGCCTCCGGGTCTTTTTTATAATTTATTTTATGCGCTCATATTGAGCTATTGACATTTTAATAATCTTATTCTATAAAGAAAAAGCAAAATTGTTCTTTGAAAATAAGTAATCCGCAGCAACGAGGTCGAAATCGGAATAATTTTGTCTTGGTTGCTGCGGGTTACCTTACCAACCAGGTAAGCCGAAAAGGCGCGGTAACGGCGGCATGAGGACTCAAATGAGGTCCACTCTCACGCAACAACTGGCCAACGAGATCGCCGAAAGAGAATCGGACCACTTCAATCGGGTCCGGGTCTTCACCGGTCATCTCGAGGAGGCAGCCAAGCGACGTGTTCGTCGCCTGACGATTCGCGAGATCAAACAGATCACAATCAATGCGCTGGAGGAAGCGGCTATCGCGGCGCTGACCGATGGAGAGAATCCTCCCTACCTCGTCGGCGATCCCAGCACACTCCTCGACCGGAACGACGGTTTCGTCAGCTTCCATCAAGTCTGCCTCGACCAGCTCGGAATGCAAGACCAATACGCCTGTCATTACCTCGATGGCAGCGGTGGCCGTCCGAATCTCGGCGAAGGGATCCGCTTCATGCGTGATCCGCACGACCCCAGCGACTACCACGCCATCCGCATCCACAAGGATGACGTGGCAAAGTTCATCCTCCGGGTGACCAAGTACAAGGTCGAAAGCGGCCAATGGCCACCCGACCGTCTGCCGACTACCTAACACAACGCTACAAGTTCATCAGGGCCACGAATCCATCGTGGCTCTTTTCGTTTTTGGAAAGACCAAAAGTGACTATGTACAGGTTCAGATACATACAATACACCCCGCTAAGTTTGTAATACAATGACATCTAGATGGTCGTTAATTGTTGCACGTGCGAGAATTAACGACTATAGTACTTATATGGGAAGGCGTTATGGGGAAATTACTAAAGAAATACTCCACTCCATCATTACTGCAGGAGTACTTACCCTTGTTGCCACCTCTCCCTATTTCGGCATCCAGCTTTTTCGCACTCTCCTCCACGAACCCTCGCAACGGAGAAAGTTTTCCCGGGCGCTCAACCGATTAAAGCAATCTCGCCTTATTCTTCTTAAAGAAAAACTCGACGGAACAATTCTTGCTGAACTTACGGAACAAGGAAGGCGCAAGATGCGCGAATTTCAATTCGCAGATCTGAAGATCAAGAAACCAAAGAAGTGGGATAGAATCTGGCGAGTCGTAATCTTTGATATTCCACGCAAAAAAGTAAAAGAAAGGGAATCGTTTAGAGGAAAGCTCAGGGAGGCGGGCTTTTATCAGCTCCAAGAAAGTGTATGGGCATTCCCCTATCCTTGCCAGGCAGAAATAGAGTTTGCGGTAGAATTACTCGGACTCTACCCCTATGTAAACATGCTCGAAGCAAGAAATATAAAAGATGATGCGAAGATAAAGAAATATTTCTCCCTCCTCTAGCTTGCTCCTCTAGGGTATAGGGGTGGTCATTAATTCTTGCACGTGCGAGAATTATTAACCAACCCTTTTCTCTTGAGTATTCTTCCTTAAGTATCCTTCGTGGTACTGGAGTGTCCGATATGATCGTACAGAATACACCGACTATTGACAAAAGAACAGTCATATGCTATATTTATAAACAGCACATAAAGCGAGGAGGAATACCATGACCAGGTCTGGTTACACGGGACGCCTCTTCGAAGAAGAGGTGCTCCTAAGATGCCATTTCTCCTGGAAGGGATACGTTCCCTTCCGGGAAAGCGTGCGGCTGGTCGAAGCAAACCAGCCGTGGGATCCCGCGGATCCGAGCACGCGGGGCGCGAGCGACCTCCACACTCAGGTGGCAATGGCCCTTGAGCTGGAGAACTGGGACGAGCTGCGGCTCTTCTCAGCGCTCAAGACTCCGCTCGATGTCTTTCATGGCATCGACGCATTCTTCGAATGGCAAGGCTGGGTGGTGACGCTCGATCTCACCTGCGACCCGCACAAGGAGAACTGCAAGGCGGATTTCATGATCCGACCCGAAGACTCCGACGACGATTGGAAGCACGTGGGGTGCGAGATCGCGAGGCTTCTGAAGCAGGGCGCCTTCGCCGCATAAGGCGCCCTTACTCTCCCTGAAAGGAGGTAGCAATGTACATTTTCTCTTGTCCCTCATGCGGCGAGTACAAAACGACAGAGGAGACGTTCTACCGGTTCTGTCCGGCAAGTGAACGGCAGCGCGTAGCCGACGCGTTGAAACAGCGTGGCACGACAGCGGTAATCGAATTCCGCGATCGTTGCCCCCGCTGTTCTCCGGCTTCCGGTGAAACTCCGGGAGCGGTCAAGATACGGAGACACAAGATCTCCGCATAGCAAGGGCTCTTTACGGAAACGTGGGAGCCCTTTTCTTTTCCAATGTTCCAAAAAATTGCTACAATATCCTAATGGCAAAGTTCGTCCATTTGCACACACACTCTCACTATTCGCTCTTAGACGGGCTGTCAAAGATTGATCCTTTGCTCGACCGCGTCAAAGAACTTGGCATGGATTCTATTGCCATCACCGACCACGGCAACCTGTATGGAGCCGTGGAATTATACAAGAAAGCAAAAGCCAAAGGCATAAAACCCATCATCGGGGCTGAGATATATATTGCCTTTGAAGGCATGCGGCAAGAACGCCCCGGAATTGACGATACAAGGTATCACCTGGTGCTTCTTGTAAAAAACCAGGAGGGATATGAGAACCTCGTAAAGATCCTTACCGCGGCGCACCTGGAGGGCTACTATTACAAACCACGCGTTGACGAAGAGTTTCTGGTTCAGCATGCACGGGGTCTTATTGCGCTTTCTGCATGCCTGACCGGCAAGATCCCCCGCCTTATTACAACCGGCAAGCTGCGGGAAGCGAAAGAAACGGCTCAGCACTATCAAGAAATATTCGGACCAGGCAACTTCTACCTGGAACTTCAGCGCCATCCCCACATTGCAGAACAGGAAACCGCGAACAAAGGATTGCTGAAAATCTCCCAAGAAACCGGTATTCCCCTGGTAGCCACGGCGGATTCCCACTACCTGCGCCCAGAAGACGCGGAAGCTCAGGACATCCTCATGCTTATCAATACGGGCGCCAGGGCGGATGACTCAGAACGCCTCACCCTCAAATCAGACGATTTTTCATTGAAATCTCCCGAAGATATGGCCGAGCTCTTCAAGGATGTTCCAGAAGCCATTGCGAATACCCAGGTCATAGCGAATGCGTGCTCGTTTGAGTTTTCTCTGGGCAAAATATTGCTGCCCAGTTTTCCCCTTCCCGCAGATACAAATCCAAATCAGTACCTAAGAGAGCTTTGCGAAGCGGGGCTTAAACAAAAAGGGCTGCAGAACTCAAAAGAAGCCACAGAGCGCATGGAGTACGAGCTGGGAGTCATTGGGGAGACCGGATTCGCTTCGTATTTCCTCATCGTGCAGGATTTCGTGAACTGGGCAAAGAGCGCTCATATTGTGGTGGGGCCAGGCAGGGGCTCTGTTGGAGGATCTCTCGTTGCCTACCTGCTGAACATTACCGGCATTGATCCCCTCAAGTACAATCTCCTGTTCGAGCGGTTCTTAAACCCGGAGCGCATTTCCATGCCGGACATCGATCTTGATTTCGCAGATCACAGGCGCGACGAAGTCATCGCATACGTCGCCAAGAAATACGGGAGCGACCGGGTTGCCCAGATCATCACCTTTGGAACCATGGCTTCGCGCGCCGTTATACGCGACGGGGGCAGGGCCCTTGAATACGAATACGGGTACTGCGACAGGATCGCCAAGATGATTCCATTCGGCCACACGCTTCAGGAAACTCTCAAGCGCGTGCCCGAGTTCAAAGAACTGTATGAAACCGATGACCGCAGCCGCCGCCTCATAGACCTTGGCAAGAAACTGGAAGGAGTGGCCAGGCACGCCTCAACGCATGCGTGCGGAGTTGTCATTTCTGCGGAACCCTTGAGCAATCTTGTGCCGTTGCAGCATCCCACGCAGAACGACCAGACCATTGTGACGCAGTATGAAATGCACAGTATTGAAGATCTCGGCCTCCTCAAGTTTGACTTCCTTGGGCTAAAGAACCTCAGTATCATTGAAGACACGCTCAAACGCATCTACGCCATCCATGGGAAGAATATAGATATTGAAAAAATCTCTCTGGACGACCAGAAGGTATTCCGGCTGTTCCGGCAGGCGAACACCGTAGGAATCTTCCAGGTGGAAAGCGACGGCATGCGCAGATACCTCAAAGAATTAAAACCTACCGAACTTGAAGACATCATCGCAATGATTGCCCTGTATCGACCGGGCCCCATGGAGCTTATCCCCGAATACATCGCGCGAAAACAAGGGAAAAAATCGATTGAATATCTTCACGAAAAACTCAAACCCATATTGAAAGACACCCAGGGCATCTGCATTTACCAAGAACAGCTCATGCGCATTGCCAGGGATCTTGCGGGCTTTTCTCTCGCGGAAGCCGACGTATTGAGAAAAGCCGTGGGAAAAAAGATTGAAAGCCTGCTCCTTGAGCAGAAAGAGAAATTCATACAGGGCATGATCAATCAGGGAATCGATAAGCGAATTGCCCAAAAAATCTGGGAATGGGTGCTGCCCTTCGCCAGGTATGGATTCAACCGCGCGCACTCGGCCGCTTATGCCTTGATCTCGTACCAGACCGCCTGGCTCAAGGCGCATTACCCGGTAGAGTTCATGTCCACGCTGCTTACCGCAGAACGCAATGACATAGAGCGCATGTCTTCTCTCATTGATCAAACCCGCAAAATGGGCATTGATGTATTGCCTCCCGATCTGAACGAAAGCTTCAGCTTTTTCTCGGTTGTACCCAAGAAAAACCAGATCCGCTTCGGATTGGCGGCAATCAAAAACGTGGGAGAAGGAATCGCAGAAATCATCATCGGAGAGCGCAAAACAGGAGGTCCTTTTGCGTCCATGAATGATTTCATTTCCCGGGTAAAATCGAAAGACCTGAACAAGAAATCCCTTGAGAGCATGATCAAAGCCGGGGTGTTTGATCAATTTGCAGAGCGCAACCGGCTTCTTTCGAATATTGACGTGCTGCTTGAGGTTTCGCGCGAATCCCAAAGGGCGCGCATGATGGGACAGCGCGGGCTTTTTGACGCTCAGCCTACCGGAAACTCCATATCCTTGCAGCTCAAAGAAGCTCCTTTGGCAAATGAACACGACTTGCTCCTTTGGGAAAAGGAACTGCTTGGACTGTATGTAAGCTCCCATCCCTTAAAAAAAGTGCAGAATATTTTAAAGCGGAGGGCGTTGTCCATCGCCCTCCTTGAACAGCGGCAAAGAAGGGGGCAACGCATACGCATCGGAGGCATCATTTCTTCCATGAAAAAAATCCTCACGAAATCCGGAAAACCCATGATGTTTTTGAATCTTGAAGATTTAACGGATAAGATTGAAGTGGTGATATTCCCCTCCATTCTGGATCGGTACCCCGGCCTCCTTAGGGAGAATAAGATTGTGCTGGTGGAGGGCAGAATGGATCGAAAGATGGGAGAGCCGAAGTTCATCTGTGAAGGATTAGAAGAAATTGTGATATAATCTGCTTATATGGAAAAATTGGACGTTCTTGAACGTATCAGGCACTCGTGCGCCCATGTGCTTGCCCAGGCGGTATTGAAATTCTACCCCAATGCCCGGCTTGGCATTGGGCCTGCCATCGAAAACGGATTCTACTACGACTTCGGAAAAATATCCCTTACGGAGCAGGATCTGTTTCGCATTGAAAAAGAGATGAGGGATATCGTCTCAAAAAACCTTCCGTTCAAGAAAGAGCTTTGGACCCAAAGCAGGGCAAAGGCATATTTTCAAAAACAGAAACAGCCCTTCAAACTTGAACTCATCAAAGATCTTAAAAAAAGCAAGGTTGGCATGGTCTCCACCGGCAACGTGTTTCTTGACCTGTGCCGCGGAGGGCACGTGAAGAATACAAGCGAACTTCCCTTAGACGCATTCAAACTCACCAAGGTTGCGGGCGCCTACTGGAAAGGAGACGAGAAACGCGAACAGCTCGTCCGTATTTACGGAGTTGCTTTTCGCACAAAAGAGGATCTGACGAAGCATCTTGCAATGCTTGAGGAAGCAAAGAAACGCGACCACCGCAAGCTCGGCCAGGAGCTTGATCTTTTTACTTTTTCGGAACTCGTGGGACCCGGTCTTCCCTTATGGACACCCAAGGGAACCGTAATACGAGAGGAATTGGAAAAATTTGCCAAAGAAACCGAAGAAAAATGGGGCTATAAAAGAATCGCCACTCCTCATATTGGCAAGGAAGAACTTTTTAAAACCTCTGGTCATCTTCCGTACTACAAAGATGATATGTTTCCTGAGATGGATATTCAAGATAGTGAGGGAGTAAAGACTAATAGATACTATCTAAAAGCCATGAATTGCCCGATAACCATGGCGATGTTCGGACAAAAACCCCATTCGTATCGTGAATTCCCTGTCCGGCTGGCCGAGTATGGAACCGTATATCGATATGAACGGGCGGGTGTTCTGAGCGGGCTTTTGCGCCTCCGCGGATTTACGCAAAATGACGCTCATATCTTTTGCCGAGAAGACCAGCTCGAAGAAGAGTTTGTGCAGGTAATGAAACTCCACGAGTATTATTACCGTGATGTGTTCGGCCTAAAAGATTACTATGTGCGGCTTTCGCTGCGCGACAAAACAAAAAAAGATAAGTTCGGCGGGAATGATTTAATATGGAAGAGAGCAGAATCCATAATCCGTTCGGCAATCAAAAAATCCGGGGTTCCGTTTCAGGAAGCGGTTGGAGAGGCTTCATTTTACGGTCCAAAGGCGGACTTTCAGATTAAAAGCGCCGTCGGTCGGGAAGAAACGGCCTCCACTAACCAAATCGATTTTATTATGCCGGCTCGATTTGGACTCAAATATACGGGTCCCGACGGCAAAGAACATCCGGTGGCGGTAATCCACAGGGCTCCCTTGGGCAGCCATGAAAGGTTTATTGGCTTTTTAATCGAGCACTACGCAGGCGCTTTCCCCGTTTGGCTGGCCCCGGTTCAGGTCGTCATAATTCCGGTTAGCGAAAAATTCAACACATACGGCGATTCGGTTCGCGAGAAGCTTGAAGGAGAAAACATAAGGGTTGAAACAAGCGACGCCAATGAAACTTTGGGGAAAAGAATCCGGGAAGGAGAAATGCAGAAAATCCCCTGCCTCCTCGTTGTCGGAGAAAAGGAACAGCAAAACAAAACCGTCAGCTTGCGCAGGCGGGGGAACAAAGAAGTGAAAGAAATGGGCATAGAGATGTTTTTGAGCGGTATTGCGGAAGAAATAAAGCTAAGATTGTCCTGATATGCCAGAGTTATCTTCCCGCATACAGAAGCTCATAGAGCAATACGCAGCGTGGCGCAGATCTCTTGAACCAGCCGGAGAAGGGGTTCAGGTTATTACCGTAGACGAGGTTGCCTCAAAGGTGGCCGCATTCTACGAAAAGATACGGGGAATCGTGGACTGGAGAGAAGAGCACCTGCTTAGGAAAATGGCAATTCACAGGATTCTCCATCGCCGCCTTCTTCTCACGGAAAATCCCGGTGAGGTCGCAGAACCCTTGCTCCAGGAACTTGTGCGGGCAGGGCATTTCCCGAACAACTCTCTCAGGGTAGAAGATATAGACGAGGTGCAGAGAATAATCTCCAAATACGTTGTTCTCATTGAACAGAACCTTGCCCTGGAAGAGTGGCTTCTCTCGCTGGCCGCTGCCGAAATTGAGGAACAGCTTCATGCTCCGATTCGAGAGCAAGCCCTCGGAACCATTATGAAAGAAGACATGGAAGATCGTCTCTTGCTTCCGGGAATCCAGGATCAGGAAAAACAATTTCAGATAGCTCTCACCGTGGAAAAGGTGCTCTTCAAATCAGATGAGGCTACCCTTACCCTCCACCTCCTGCAGATCATGGAGAATGAGTGGAAACATCCTTCCTTAGAGAAGCTTGCCGAGCTGGCGCAAAACATCCACGGCATCCGAAAAGCAGTTGAGCAGATTCTTACGCATCCTCTGGGAGAAAAGTTTCATTCTTTTGCCGAACGGCGCACGATCCCCTATCTCATTTTAGGAGACCTTATGGAGCAGACCGACGACTTTTCTCTTGCATATGGAGATCCTGCGGCACTTGAACGGGGAGTCGTCGCAGCGTATGGGATCAGGTTGCGCCAACTCAAGAAAAGACTGAAGAAAGCGGCTCTGTACAGCACGATTTCAATCTTCCTCACCAAAATTCTTTTTGCGATCGCAATCGAAATCCCCCTCGATCGCTATTTCATGGGATATGTGAATTCCAACACCCTGATTGCTTCCATAGTGATTCCTCCGCTCTTGATGGTCGCGCTGCTTTCAAGCGTGCAGGCTTCACCCAAAGAAAACCTCCAGCGGGTCGTCATGGAAGTCATGCGCCTCGTATACGGAAAAGAAAAACCCGAGGCCAGGCAAATTCAAGGCATTAAGAAAAGGAAGTCTTTGCTTGCCGCCGTGGTCTCCGGCACCTATATTCTCAGTTTCGCATCTTCGTTCGGATTGCTCGCATGGGGGCTTGCCGAGTTTCATTTTTCATGGCCTTCCATTATCATCTTCCTCGTCTTCCTCTCTTTTGTGGCCTTTGCGGGAACGCGGATCAGAAAAAACGCAAGAGAGCTCCTTGTTATCGAAGAGAAACATACGTTCCTGGACGGTCTTTTTGACTTTTTTTCCCTGCCTCTCGTGTATGCGGGCAAATGGCTTTCGGGACAGCTTGTCAGGTACAACGTAGTGCTTCTCGCGCTCAATTTCCTCATTGAAGTTCCTTTTCAGATATTCGTAGAATTCCTGGAGCAATGGCGAGCATTCCTCAAAGAAAAGAGAGAAAAAATTCGCTGATTCCGAAGTTTCTTATAGTCGTTCTTGGACCGACTGCATCGGGGAAAAGCGCCTTGGCTGTAAGGCTTGCTAAAAAATTTTCTGGGGAAATTATCTCTGCTGATTCCAGACAAGTATACAAGGGCTTAGACATAGGCACAGCGAAAGTATCGAAGAAAGAGATGCGGAGCGTTCTGCATCATCTCATTGATATTACCTCTCTTCGCACCAAGGTCAGCGTAGCCTCTTGGCGCAACCTGGCAAGAAAGAAAATCTCTTCTATACATGCAAAAAATAACGTTGCGTTTCTTGTAGGAGGTTCTCCTCTCTATATATATTCATTGGTTGACCAATGGACCATTCCAAACATCAAGCCAAACCCAAAACTACGAAAAAAGTTGGAAAAGTTTTCTCAAGAAGAATTGTTTTTAAAGCTCAAGGTATTGGATCCCGTGCGGGCAGGCACCATAGAAACAAAAAATAAAAGACGTCTTGTCAGGGCTCTTGAAATTATTCTTATGACGAAAAGGCCGGTTCCTCTCCTGCAAAAACGCCGACTCCCCTACCCCACGCTGTTTTTGGGCCTTAACCCAAAAAATCTTGCTTCGCGCATCCATACACGCCAGCTTAGCATGGTGCGAAAAGGGCTGGTGCAAGAAGTAGAAAAGCTCAAACGCAACGGACTCTCCTGGAAACGAATTGATGAGTTTGGTTTTGAATATAAATATGCGGCAGCTCACGCAAGAAAAGAAATCTCAAAGAAAGAAATGATTTCTAAAATAGAAAAAGCAACGCAAGATTTTGTGCGACGGCAAATGTCCTGGTTCAAGAAAGACAAGTGCATCCGCTGGATAAAAAATCTCAAAGAAGCAAAGCTTCTTGTAAAAAAATTCCTCGCTCATCCTTGACCTAGTCTAGGTTAAGTGCAAATCGGATTTGCACAGC
>CAZAHG010000005.1:0-19018 GCA_964485065.1 uncultured Candidatus Saccharibacteria bacterium
AGGCCGTGGTGCCGGAAGACCAGCTTTCTCTCGCAATTGGCAGAGAAGGGCAGAACGTCAGGCTCGCGGCAAAGCTTACCGGATGGAAGATTGATGTTTGCACACCCGAAGGAAAGGGCATGAGAGGGGCCGAGGAAGAGAAGAAATCAGAAGAGGAGATTGAAAAGGAGTCAGATAAGTGATACGGTACAACTATGAATCTCATTCCAACCGTCATCGAAAAGACGCAGTACGGAGAGCGGGCCTACGATATCTATTCCCGCCTTCTGAAAGATCGTATCGTTTTTCTGGGAAGCGTCATTAGCGACGTGGTGGCAAACTCCATCATTGCCCAGATGCTGTTCCTGGCATCGCAGGATTCCAAGAAAGACATTCAGTTTTACATCAACAGCCCCGGAGGTTCGGTCACGGCAGGATTGGCCGTCTACGATACCATGCAGTACATCAAATGTCCCGTGTCTACCGTGTGCATTGGCATGGCCGCTTCCTTTGGAGCCGTGCTGCTGGCTGCCGGAGAAAAAGGAAAACGCTTTGCGCTTCCCAACTCCCAAATTATGCTGCACCAGCCCATGGGAGGAGTGCAGGGACAGGCGACCGAGATTGAAATTACCGCAAAGCAGATCGTGAAGATAAAAGAGCGGCTGAACACCATCTTGGCCAAGCACACGAACCAGCCGTATGAAAAGATGGAGCGCGATACGGACCGGGACTTCTACTTAGACGCAATGGAAGCGAAAGCCTACGGAATCATTGACGAAGTCATCCAGCCGAAGGTTTGACATTCGTTTTCGTTTTTGATATATTCAAGACATGCGATTCTTGAATTATCAATTATCTTTTTCATCCTATGAACACATCAATCCTACTTGCGGTAGGCGCGTTTTCGCTTGTGGCAGGTTCAATTCTGGGGTACTTCGTGCGCCAGTCCGTTGCGAGACAGAGAGCTGACACGGTTGAACAAAAACTCAAGCAGCGCCTTGAACAAGCAAAAGAAGAGGCGGGGCAGGTTCTCAATCAGGCAAAAGAAAAAGCGAAGCAAGTTACCGCAGGAGCAGAAGCCGACCGGGAGCTGAGCAGAAAGCAGCTTTTGGAAACAGAGCAGATTCTCTTAAAACGGGAAAGCGTCCTGGACGCCAAGGTTTCTTCTTTGGATCAAAAAGAGAAAACCCTTGAACGGGAAACCGTAGAGGTGAAGCAAAAAGAGAAGGCCCTTGAAGAGGTCCGTCTTCAGGCATTGGAAAAGCTGGAGCGGGCGGCCGGTTTCAGTAAAGAAGAGGCGAAGAAAGAACTGTTTGAGCTGACGCAGCAGCAGCACGAGGCCGATTTGCTGGCCAGGATGCGCAAACTGGAACAGGAGGGAGAAGAGCGTTTTGACAAGCGCGCGCGAGAGATTGTCGCATACGCCGTGCAAAAGGTGGGAGTTTCTCAGGCTCAGGAAATCACCACGACCACGGTGCCCCTTCCTTCAGAAGACCTGAAAGGGAAGATCATTGGAAAAGAAGGAAGGAACATTCGCGCCCTGGAACGAGCGGCAGGCGTTGAAATTATCGTAGACGAAGTTCCAGAAGCCGTGGTCATTTCCGGATTTGATCCCTTGAGAAGACAGGTGGCACGGGTTGCTTTGGAGCGTCTCATCAAAGACGGCAGAATTCATCCCGCGAGAGTGGAAGAGCAGGTAGAAAAAGCCCAGCAGGAAATTGATTCGCAGATCAAGGAAGCGGGAGAAGCCGTGGTGTATGAGCTCGGCATTGTGGGATTGGATCCCAAGCTCTTGCAGATTCTGGGCCGACTGAAGTTCAGGACGTCGTACGGCCAGAACGTGCTGCTGCATTCTTTGGAAGTGGCGTATTTGGCTTCGGGTCTTGCCGCAGAACTCGGCGCAAATGTTACCTTGGCAAAAAAAGCGGGGCTCTTTCACGACATCGGAAAAGCGCTGGACCATCAAGTAGAGGGATCCCACGTTGAGATCGGCATGCGGATTTTGGAAAAGTTCGGCGTGGAAAAAGAGGTTGTTGACGCCATGAAATCTCACCACGAGGATTACCCGTATGAGTCCGTGGAGGCGATTCTGATCCAGGTGGCAGACGCCATTTCAGCGTCGCGCCCCGGAGCAAGAAAAGATACCCTGGAAAACTATCTCAAGCGCATCGGAGAACTGGAGAATCTCGCGGCTTCTTTCCCCGGAGTGGAGAAAGTGTATGCCATTCAAGCCGGGCGCGAAGTGAGGGTGTTTGTAAAACCTCAGGAGTTGGACGATTTGGCGGCTCAGCTGCTTGCGCGCGAAATAGCGAACCGCATTGAGCAGGACCTGAGATACCCCGGAGAAATTAAGGTGACGCTCGTTCGGGAAAACAGATTCGTGGAATACGCTCGATAAAATCACACCGCCCCTTCACGGGGCGGTTTTCTATTTACCCTTCCATTTTTGCAAACTGCCCTGACTCTCTGGATTTTCGAAACATCATCCCGAAGAACCAGAGAGAAAAAATCAAATATGCCGCGTTTTCAAGAAGCGCTATTCCCGCTTCGCCCCAGCGCACCGCGGGATTTGTAAGGTTGGCCCGTGCCGCCTCAAAGACGTGGGTTGCCGGGAATAAAGAGGCAAACTGCTGTAAAGCAGAAGGAAGAATGTCGAGCGGAAAAAACGCTGCCGTGAGCGGCTGGAAGATAAAAACAAGACCCCACGCGAGAGCCTGGATCCTTGTTCCGAATCTGAAGATGAATCCGAGGATGATGATCCCTATTGACCAGCCAAACACGGTGAGATTGAGAAAATGCAACGCCAAATTGAGTATTCCTATGGAAAGGACGTTGAAGTTAAACACGGCAGCCGCAATCACAGATATGATGATAAAGATGACAAACGCCTTCACGAACCCGGAGATCATCTGAGCTACCAGATACTCTTGAAGAGTTAGGGGCGTGATGAACATGTTACTCAGGTTGCGCGACCAGACGTTCCAAAGCGCTCCCACCGATATTGAGTATTGGGTCACGCGCACGACCTCCCAAAGGATCATTCCTAAAAAGAGGTAATAGGCAGACTGTGCAACCATTGTTTTTGAGAGGAACGAAGATACCAGGCCAAAGACAAAAACGGACATGATGGAGAAGAAGAACAAGTCCATAATGACTTCAAGCGAGCGCTTCGTGATGAAGAGCTCTTGCAGTATCACTGCCTGTATTCTTTTAACTGACATAGTTTCCTCGGGCGATCTGTAAAAATATATCTTCAAGAGTGGGTTTTTTGATATCAATATCCGTGACTTCAACACCTTGTTCGCTTATCTGGGAAATGATCTTGGGCACGAGTTTTTCTTCAGTATCAATGAGCACCAAGTAGTCGTGGAGAAAGGAAAACTTCTGATTCTCGCTCAGCAGGTATCGCTCCACCGTTTCCCTACTCCCCTCAAAGGCGAGCTGGAGCTGGGCTACCCGCACCTGTTTGGTGAGTCCGAGAGGAGTGTCATGAGCCACAATCTTTCCTGCGTCGAGAAATATCACTTCATCACAGATGCGTGTTATTTCCTGCATATTGTGGCTGGTGTACAGAAGGGATAACCCCCTTTTTTTCTTCAACTGTTCTATCAAGGAAAGCGTCTTGTCTGCAATATCCGGATCCAGCGATGCCGTGGGCTCATCCATGAGGATAATTTCAGGATCGTTTATCAAGGATTTTACCAGGTTCACCCTTGTTTTCTGACCAGATGAGAGATCCCAGAATCTATGAGGAAGGAGATCCTCAATCTCAAAATGGCGCACGAGCTCCAGTATCTTTTTCTGTGGATTGCGAACTCCGTAGAGACGGGCGAAGACGAGTAGGTTCTCTGCGACAGAGATCCTGCCTTGAAGCGTATTGAACGAAGACGTGAAATTTATTCTTTGGAGACATGACTCCCGGTGTTTCGCAAAATCCTTGCCAAAATATTTCACCGTCCCTCCGTCTTGGAGCGTCACGCCCACAAGAATGTTGATCGTCGTCGTTTTTCCGGCTCCGTTCGGACCTAAGAGGCCGATGATCTTTCCCTTGGGTACGCTAAAAGAAATTCCGTCGAGGACACGGAACGATCCGAAATTCTTGACCAAATGATCAGCCTGGAGAATCAATTCTTCCATTCGAACCTACTGTATCAAATTTTTTGTCTGCGTAAAAGCACCGCGTTGAATGCCACGATAATCGTAGAAAGCGACATAAACACCGCCGCAACAGCCGGCTGAAGCAGGATATCTTTGAAGGCGAGGACGCCAGCCGCAAGAGGCAATGCGACAATGTTATACCCGGTTGCCCAGAACAGATTCTGGATCATTTTTGAATATGTCATCCGGGACAGCCTGATTATTTTTACGATATCCCGGGGGTCGTTGCGGACGAGGATAATTCCGGCCGACTCTATGGCGACATTCGTACCCGCGCCGATGGCAATGCCAAGATCGGCTTGCGTCAAAGCCGGAGCATCGTTGATGCCGTCGCCGACCATAGCTACCCGCCACGGGCGGGAATTTTCAATTTCTAATTTCCAATTTTCAAATTTACCCTCTTGAAGCTTTTTTACTATTTCCGCTTTCTCCCCAGGTAAAACTCGCGCGTAGTACTCATCTATCCCCAGCTCGCCCGCAACCCACTTTGCGACATCCTCGGAATCTCCGGTAATCATTGCAGACCGAACTCCTAACTCTTTAAGCACTTTAATTGCCCCCCGCGATTCCTCCCGAATGATGTCGGCAAGAGCGATTGCGCCCAAGAGATTCCGATTCTTGAGGGCAAAGACAACGGTCTGTCCTTTTTTACCCGCATCTTGAACGTGCTTTGTGAGTTCGGCCGGTATGCTGACGCCAATGTTTTCAAGAAGCGCTGACCCTCCCACCATGATCTCATTGTCATCCACGGACGCTTTTGCTCCCCTGCCCTTCAACGCTTCAAAGTTCTTGGGCTCTTTACGAACGAGGCCTTGTTTTTCTGCTTCTGTCACCACGGCCTTGGCAACCGGATGTCCGGATAGCGCGTCAAGGGAGGCTGCCAACTGCAGGGTTTCCTCTTTCGTGTTTCCGTTTGTGCTCCAGACTTCCATAACGCCGAATTCGCCTTTGGTCAGGGTTCCTGTTTTGTCGAAAAGCACCACATCGACAGTTCTGGCTGCTTCCAAGGCAAGCCGCTGCTTTACCAGAAAGCCGTTTTGCGCAGCTTTGGTAGTGGAGATAGAAGCAACGAGCGGCACCGCAAGTCCAAGCGCATGGGGACAGGCAATTACGAGCACGGCGACGAGCCGGGCAACGGCAAATCCGACATCGGCGCCTACTGCAAGCCAGGCAGTCAGCGTAATTAAGCCTCCGACAACGGCAACGATGGTTAAATAGAGCGCCGCCCTGTCGGAGAGCATCTGAAGCCGTGACTTAGAAGCCTGCGCCTCGGCAACCAGGCGCATTACTCCGGCAAGAAACGTCTTCTCGCCAATGCTAGCAACCCTAATCCTCAAAGCGCCATCGCCGTTGATGGTACCTGCAATGACGGAATTACCTTCTTTTTTGGAAACTGGCTTTGACTCTCCGGTAATCATTGACTCATTTACGTCGGATTGGCCGTCCGTGATGGTTCCGTCGGCAGGAATTTTTGCCCCCGGTTTTACAAGAACCGTATCGTTCTCTCGAAGCTCAGAAAGAGAGATGATTTCTGTCTTGTTGTCACGGATTATCTCGGCGGTATCGGGAAGGAGTTTTGACAATTCTTTCAGCGCGCTCTGGGCTCCCGAAACCGCACGCATCTCAAGCCAATGGCCGAGAAGCATGATGGTAATCAGTGTCGTGAGTTCCCAAAACAATGCTTCTTCGCCGGCAAATACCGCATAGACGCTCCAAAGGTATGCGGCCGAGATGGCGATGCTAATGAGCGTCATCATGCCAGGTAACCGTGCCCGTAATTCTCGCCAAGCTCCGGCAATAAACACCAGTCCGCCGTAAAAGAATACGATCGAACCGAGCGCAAGCGGCAAATATGCAGAGCCAGGAAAATCAGGAGCCGACCATTTGAACGTCTTCTCTATGACGTCCGCATAGAGCACCACGGGAATCGTAAGGGCAAGGCTGATCCAGAACTTTCTGAAAAACAGAGCGGTGCTGTGGCCGGCATGTTTGTCGTGCCCGCCATGACTCGCTTCTTTCTTCTGTTTTTCCGGCACAAGATTCATTCCGCATTCCGGGCACATACCGGGCTTCTCCTGTCGTATTTCAGGGTGCATGGGGCACGTATAGGTCATTTCTTGCATAGTAGCATCGCCGTTACATTAGCAGCAATCTTTCATTTTCTTCTCGAGTTCTTTGATCGTTTCTTTGCGCGAACCTGGCTTACCGCTTGTTGAGAACAGGAATACGAACGATGCCAATAAGAGAAAGATAAGCGCGGCAAGAAATGTGATCCACTGCCGCGCAAGAATGCCGTATGCGGCAATAAAACCAGCGGGAATAAAAAGCGTCTTTAAGAGAAGAGGCGTCCGCCAGCCGGCGCCTGTAGCAGGCAATTTTTTTTCAAGCTGATACGCGATGCCAACAACCGATCCGCCCAGCAGCATTGCAACAATAACAAGATCGATCCGGTATCCAAGCAATGATGCGGCAAGCATCCAGAGCCATGTCCCGCTCACGCCAGCGCAAATGGGGCAGACTTTAAATGGGAAGAATTTATTCACCATCCACACGGCGCAGGTTATGGCAAGTATTGAGATAACGGTGAGAATAATCATGGCGTCAGAGAAAGAAGATACCGATGCCCAACACCATCATAGCAATTCCGCCCCACACCCTCATGTGTTTTGTTTCTGCTTTTCTCCACGCGTTTACTTTTTCAAGGAGCGCGCCGTCGCTTGAGATAAGCAGAATAATTACAAGCGGCAGAATGAAGATCAAGTTGTAGAGGAAGAGATAACCGACCCCGGCAAGGTATGTTGCCTGGTCGTGCAAAAGTCCCAGCACCATGAGATACGGCCCCCCGGTGCAGGGAAATTCACAGAGGCCCACCAAAGCTCCCAGAAAGAATGCGGTGGGAAGAGATGCCTTTTCCATCAGCTCCGCCATTTTATGGTGCGCGGCATGCGGAATGCGGAGCTTAATGGGAAATGACGGAAAAAATTCGTTGATAACATTGATTCCGCCCAAAACGATCAAGAGCGTCGCCCCCACCTTTGCCATAAAGTGCGGCGTGTTGAAGATGTGGAGCGCCTGCAGAATGCCAAAGCCAATCAGAACGTAGGCAGCGAAGATGCCCAGAATGTATGTGCCTCCGATTTTTAGGATGCCAGATCGCATTTTCCCGATGCTCAAAAGAAATGCAATCGTAAGCAGGAGAATCGAGAAAGCGCAGGGATTGATGCTGTCTATCAGGGCGGCGACTCCCACAAGAGGCAGAAGCCATGTCCCTTGGCCGCTTAAGTTCCAAAGAAAGGCTGTGCCGATATTTCCCGCCCTGAAGAACAGTACCGATCCGAAAAGCAGGACGCTAATCGAAATAAGAATTGCAAGTTTTTTACTCATGCGGTCATGCAGAATTAAGGAGTGACAATAGCATCAAACAGAAGTTCAACCGGCTGTCCGGCATTATGTTCTATCGTGATTGCCCTTTGGATTCGACCTACGCCCGCAGGGCCATGCGCCGCCGGATCAAAGACAACTTCAACGGTTGCTTCTTCGTTCGGATTAATCGTTTGGCCTATCTTGGGGACAAATCCGTGCCCTGGCATACCATAGGGCCCGAATTGCTTGCCGTCTATCGTAAGAGAAGCAGTTGTACACATGCAAGAGGTATACATCTTGCCGATAACGACTGGCTCTATGCCGGCATTTCTAATCTTGAATGCATGATTGACTTTTCCGGTAGCCATTGAGATTGTGCCGAAGTCATAGTTGTTTGCTTCCTCGACGACGAGAGTTCCGTTACTGTTGGCGGATAAAGCGGCGGGAGCGATTTGTGAGTTCGGCCGTGCAATCCAGACAAGTCCGCCAAGGACAAGGACTGTGACGACGATACCGATGATGGTTTTGTTCATGTTGTTAGTTCGTGTTGTTAATTACAGATACAAAAAACCCTGTGTTACAGGAATAAGAGGACGCATGAATATGCCATGGGCATATGAGCGTCCTACCGAGTAGCCGGGCTGTTTTCGTGAAGCGCGAGCCAGTGAATGAGTTGTGGCTGAAGATGAATGAAGGATGGTTGGAGAAATTGTCTGGGTCGTGAATGAAGATCAAGAGAATCTAATTCGGCAAAGAGCTTGCCCATGGCCATGCCCGCAAGCAGCAAGGAAGCTACAAAAAGGAAAAGAGAAAGAATATTCTGGCCGAATACCGCGGTTGAAAAACTTAGGAAAGCATTAAGATGGAAAGTTAAAAATTGAAGAGAACTGTCGTTTTTGGGACATGGTTGTCCGCTTGCTGTCGCGGCAATGCAGCCGTTATGACTTTGTTCGGCACCATGACCCATTGCAGATACGCCAAAAACGGCAATGCTAAGGAAGCTAAAAATTAGGAGAGTTGCGCCAGCTGATTTCATGACAATTGTATTATAGCCTATGGAGCGGGCGAGGGGAATCGAACCCCTAGCTTCAGCTTGGAAAGCTGAGGTATTGCCACTATACGACGCCCGCAACGTAATAAATTTGCTCTGCAAATTTATTACGTTGCTGGGACGTTGAATTTTGTTTAACAAAATTCTTACGTCCCGCATTCCCTCCTGTCGGAGAACTGGGATTCGAACCCAGACTAAATCCTCCCAAAGGACTCGTGCTACCGTTACACTATTCTCCGAAACCTTCTCCTCAATATCATTTTTTCTGTGCCCAGTCAATCTGTGATAAAATTGACTGGGCCCGAACTTTCTGGTATATAAAAGCAAGACTTTTGTCCCCATAACTCAATGGATAGAGCGGCTCTCTTCTAAAGAGCAAATCGAGGTTCGACTCCTCGTGGGGACACACGTACGACATGGGGGCATTGGTGTAGCGGCAGCACAAGAGTTTGTGGAACTCTCAGAAGGGGTTCAAATCCCCTATGCCCCCCACTCCAAACGAAAAACCCGCCCTAACAGGCGGGCTTTTCTGTATTCCCCTACTCCATTTCGGAGTCTTCGTCGTCAGGAGAACCGTCATCATCTTTCGGTTCTCCGTCTTCAGGTTTTTCTTCCTCTTCTTCGGTTTCTTCTTCCTGATCTTCAATGAAAGAATCAAACTCGTCGTAGACCATGCAAGAAGTAATGTGCTTGAATGAATGCGGCGACCTTTTCAACCCCCATCATACGGAGCCAAGATGCGTTGTCAATAGGGAGATACCATGATACTCTGAGGCATGCGCGCCCTCGTAGTTCAATGGACAGAACAAGGGACTCCTAAGCCCTAGATATAGGTTCGATTCCTGTCGGGGGCACCCCCAGAAGGGCCCGTGGTATAGCGGTAACACGCGTCCATGGCATGGACGAGTCCGGAGTGCGATTCCCCGCGGGTCCACATTTAGGAGGAGTGGCCGAGTGGTTGCAGGCGCGGTAGGCTCGAAAGGGTCTCGTGAGTTCGAATCTCACCTCCTCCGCATACGCAATTATATATTTTTATGTTTCAATTTTTCAAAAAAACAGAAGAAACGCCCTCCACCCCGGAAGAAGTCGTCAAGAAACTGAAAGTTCTTGAAGAGCGGCTTCTCAAGACCAGAAAAGAATTGGAAGAAACAAAAGGGAAACTCAAGTTTTCCCTGAGCAAGGTTGCATTGGTCAGATTCAATCCCTTTAAAGAAATCGGAAGCAATCAGAGCTTTTCTGTGGCGCTTCTTAACCATCACCATGACGGCGTGATCATTACGAGCCACTTTGGCAGGGAAACGAATCGTGTGTACGCAAAGCAGGTTATCAAAGGAAAGGCAGAACACCAGCTTTCAGAAGAAGAGGAAGAAGCGCTGCAGCAGGCAATGGGATCAAAATGACAACACTGAAACGGCCTCCTGTTGTAGTGGTGCTGGGTCATGTGGATCATGGAAAGACCACGCTTTTGGATTACATAAGAAAAGTGGCGGCGCGCGCCGCCCCCGAAGGGGGCGAGCCTCGCTCCGTTGCGGAGCGGGAATCAGGAGGAATTACCCAGCATATCGGAGCATATGTTGTTGAGGTTCCTGCAGAACCGAAATCCGCCGAAGCTTCACGCGAAGGCGGACGCACCATTACGTTTCTCGACACGCCAGGTCACGAAGCGTTTTCTGCCATGCGGTCGCGCGGAGCACAGGTCGCAGATATCGGCATCTTGGTTGTTGCTAGCGATGAAGGAGTAAAACCCCAGACCAAAGAAGCGATAGTTCAGGCTCAGGCGGCAGGAATTCCGCTCATCGTCAGTATTTCCAAGACCGATAAGCCAGGAACCGATCTTGCAAAGGTGAAGAATGAACTCGCAAAAGAGGGTGTTATCGTAGAATCTATGGGAGGACAGGTGCCCTGCGTGGAAACCTCGGCTTTTGCAAAGAAAGGCATCAGGGAGCTTCTGGAAATGATTATTCTCGTATCCGAACTTCAGGACTTGAGCCTGCACGAAGATCATGGAACGCGAGGCCATGTCATTGAGGTGTCCCAGGATGCAAAGCAAGGCATTCGGGTGACACTTCTTCTTAAAGAAGGAACGTTGCGGTTGGGCAACGTGGTAGGGACTCCTTCTGGAGTGGGGAAGCTTAAGATGCTGGAAGATTTCGCGGGAAATCGCATTGAAGAAGCGGGTCCCTCGTTTCCCGCGCTCGCAATCGGTTTTGAATCGTCTCCTTTTATAGGAGAAGAGTTCCGGGTGTTTCCTTCCGTAGAAGAGGCGCGCGAGCACATGAAAGAATCTTCATTTGTTCCTCCGCGGGTCCCTGTTGCCGAGTCGGGGCAAGCGCCAGAAGAAAGCACGATGCACCTGGTGCTTAAGGCTGATGTGGCAGGTTCTTTGGAGGCGATTTCACAGATCGTGGATTCCGTAAATAACGAGGGAAAATTCAAGATCGTGAAAGCAGACGTGGGAGACGTGACCGAAGGAGACGTGAAATTCGCCAGAGACACAAAGGCCAGAATCCTGGCGTTCCGGGTCAAAATCCCTTCTGGGATAGCAAGGGTTGCGGAGCGAGAAAAGATTTCCCTGGAGCGCTTTGAAATAATTTACGATATCGCAGAACGCTTGCACAAGATCATAGAAGAGGGCAAAGAACCGGTCGTTCAGGAGCTGGGACTACTGCGCGTACTCGCGACATTCTCTACTGAGCGGGACCGCCAGGTCATCGGAGGACGGGTTATTACCGGGATGGCAAAAAAGGGCGCCGCGTTTGAGGTTATGCGCGAAGAACAACTCATGGGAAAGGGCAAAGTCATGAATCTTCAGCGGAGCAAGAAAGACATGCCCTCTGTTTCCAAGGGAGAGGAAGCGGGGCTCATGGTGCAGACGGATATTGGAATACAAGAAGGAGATTATTTGAAATTCTTTGCATCGTGACAGAGCGCATCCTCAGGGTCAACCAGCTTCTCAAGAAAGAGCTTAGTTCTATTCTTTCCCGCGAGATAGTGTTTCCCGACAACTGCCTGGTAAGCATCAGCAGGGCCGAGGCAACGCCGAACTTGCAGCAAGCGAGAATCTATATTACCGTATTTCCTGCAGACAAGAAGCAGGAGGTTATAGCTTCTTTACAGCGCCGCGTGTACAATATTCAGCAGCAGCTCAACAAGCGGCTCAAGATGAGGCCGGTGCCCAGAATTGAGATCAGGGCCGATGAAGGGGAGCTGAAGGCGCAGAGGATCCGGGAGATATTAGATTCTCTCTGATATATGATATATCTGAGTAGAGGTATGGCCGGGTAGTCAAGTGGTAAGACATGGGTCTGCAAAACCCATATACAGGGGTTCGATTCCCCTCCCGGCCTCAGGTTTGTCGGGGTGGTGAAATAGGCAGACACAGGAGGCTTAAAACTTCCCGCCGAAAGGCATGTGGGTTCGAGTCCCACCCCCGACACAACGCAGAAATACTATGTTAAATAAACTTATTTTCGAGAATGAAAGAGTCTGGCGATGGCTTACCAATTTTTGGACCGTAGTTTTCTTTATCCTTATCTTCGTTAATTTCTTTAGCCAAAATGCCTACAGTTTCCTGTTGGTGCCCCTAAGCATCGTCTATTCCGGGATACTCACTATTTTTGTGGCCACCAAAGAATTCGACAGATGGTATGAGGTTCACAATGGGCGCCACCCCGGTGAGTTCTTCGTCGTCGCTTGGACGGCGGTAATGGCCGTGCTTCTCATCTTGTCTTTTGTTTTCGGAGAAGAGTTCCATGCGCCCTCCGATACGGTTTCCGCAGTTTATGTGGCGGTGCTCACGCTTTTTGCCCTGACCCAGAAATCAAAAACCCTGCATCGCAAGAGGAGGCGTTAAAATCCGACCTGTGAGGGATGTTAAACACTCAATGTCTAACGGGCGGAGGGGTGATTGCATAGTTATTTGTCTTCTGTAATAATCAAGATGTGGCCCCGAGCGCTGGCTGGAATCTTATGTCGGCGAACCGAAACTATAGGGTCGCTCTGGCTAGGGAGGTACCGGCGTGTCAGTTGTCTGGCTATTCTCGGGAGACTCCGGCTGTTGCTGCCGTGAAGGGCAACCAGGTTCGGAACAGGGATAAACCGGTTTCGTCCGGTCCCTGGGAGCGAACTTAGAAGCTCATGAAAGTGGTGTCCTCAAAGAGACATCCTGGGAGCTTCTCAGGTTTGGCGCTCGAGATGCGGCGAACGGCGAGGAAGTTGCTACTCGCGACGGGTCCGAGCCCCACTCTCGGTGTGGCCCAGGAGAAGTGGAAGCCTCACGATGGCACATGATGTTCGCCGCTGTGATTCCGCGGTGTAATGAGTTGGCTGCGAGCACTTGCCGGTCTACCCGGAAATAACGCAGCCGAGCGAGCCGGTTAGACTCGCCTGACGGGGGAATGCCCATGTCTCCATCTGTGGGAAAACAGACCGGGCCCGACGCCTCGGTTAAAGGGGTCGCCGTTTGAAGGTGGAGGGGGATTAACGGCACGACCCGCCGCCCCCGAAACCTTTTTTGAACCTTCACAACTTCGTACCTTATAAAGGCCGTCCTCTTGGACGGCACTTTGTTTTCTATAAAGATAATTTATGCGAGAGGATGTTAAACACTCAATGTCTAACAGGTTCTTGCTATCCTTCCAGCACCTCAATCGTGGTGAGCTTGGCTCCGAAATCAAGCGCTTCTGTCTTGTTTGGGAACCAAATGTCTACCTGGTATTCTTTGCGAGAATGCATGCGGTCTTCCACTATAAACACCTTGTCTCCGTAGAACTCAGGGATCTTGATCTGTGTACCAAAAGGAAGGAAGTTTGCGGCAACCAAGCCATCTCGTACCTGGGTACCGGACGCTGTGATGAATGGCGTGTCGTCTGTCTGGTCAGGAGTAGAGGAATAGGCGGTGGTAATTACCATGATTTTGGTAACCTTAACATCTGGTTGTGCCGAAGTTCCCCTTGAAAAAAGGCTGGTTCCGTCAATGAGGGGAAGTTGTGCCTCCGTGCTCGGAGGGTTTTCGGTCCCCACCCATGCGGGAGCTGCTTGAGGTCCAAAGAGGGGAGCTCCAAAGGTCAAGGAGGCCGAAAGAATGCCTGAAATAAGATATGCTTTCATATAAAAACGCCATTTTTAGGCGTTTTAGAAGTATACTCTCTCCAGGGGGAAAGTCAAGGGTTGGTAGGGGGCGGGTGTTTTTTTCCACACATGCCCGATTTGACACGTTTGCTTGGGTTGCTACAATCAACAGCGGATATCATTGTATGATAAAATCCTTAGAACATACTACATATTGAATAGCTGAACATGCATTGTCCAAGATGTCAAAAAAGCACCAAGGTGGTCAATTCCAGGCCCCTGGAAGACGGAAGAGCCGTAAAAAGGCGCAGGGAGTGCCTCCACTGCTCCCAGCGTTTCAGCACATATGAGCGTTTGAGCCTGGGGGATTTCCGGGTTGTGAAGCGCAATGACTCAAAAGAGCTCTATGCCCGCCATAAGATAGAGGCAGGGCTTAGAAAGGCCCTGGAAAAGCGCCCGGTGACAGAAGCCCAGTTCCAAAAGCTCCTCTTTGATATAGAGGCCGACATCTTCTCCATAGGCAAAGAGAAGATAAGCTCAGAGCAGATCGGCCGCATCGTCCTGGACCGTCTAAGGAAGACAGACAAGGTGGGATATTTACGCTTCGCCTCGGTTTACCGGAACTTCAGAAGCCCCCAGGCCTTTGCCAAAGAGATAGAAAAGCTTGAAAAAGTTGGCGCGAGGGCTTGACATTTGTTTTTGACGCTCTGCAATCAAAAAGTTTACAATGCATACATCGGTCAAAATTACTCCTTAACGCAATTCTCCATCATGAAGATTTCAAAAGTTCGCAAAGAACAGGTCAACAAGGCATTTTCAGAAAACGCGCTCAAGATGATGAAAAAACGCTACCTCCTTCCGTATGACCAGGGAGGACAGGAAATGCCGGCCGACATGTTTGAGCGGGTCGCGAATACCTTAGCTCAGGTGGAGAAAAATTACGGCAAGGGCAGACAGGAAGCTTTTGTTGAGAAAACCGCAAAGGAATTTTTTGACGTTATGGCAAACAGGGAGTTCACGCCTGCCGGCCGCACGCTTACCAATGCGGGAGGCGAGACTCCGCTCATCGCAAATTGCATTGTGCTCCCCATTCACGACTCGATGGAGAGCATTTTTCAGACCCTCAAGGATGCGGCTCTCCTGCAGCAGGCAGGATGCGGGCTGGGATTCGATCTTTCTGAAATGCGCCCCGCCATGACTCCCACAAAAAAGTCTCGAGGAGAAGCTTCGGGTCCCGTTTCTTTTCTTCGGGTATATGATGCCGCTTTCGGAACCATCAAACAACAAAGCAGGCATGGCGCCAACATGGCCATGATGCGCGTGGATCATCCGGATGTTCTGGATTTCATTCGCTGCAAGAAGGTGGAAGGCGAAATCCGCAACTTTAACATTTCCGTTACCGTCACCGACGAGTTTATGGAGGCGTTGGATAAAAATCCAGACCAGAAGTGGGAGTGTGTGTTTAAGGGCAAAAAATACAAGCCAAGACGGGTTCTTCGCCATCCCAACGGAGCCGTATACGGATCAGAAGAGATTGATATTACGGTCAAGCAGATTTTTGATGAAATTATTGAGGGCGCATGGGTTAACGGAGAACCGGGAGTCGCTTTTGTGGATACGTGGAATAAGGCGAATCCCTTGCCCGATTTGGGCCCCCTTGCTTCCACAAACCCGTGCGGAGAGCAGGCATTGCATCCGTATGACAATTGTAATCTTGGTTCCATAAACCTGGCGGTTTTTGTCGGAAAAGACAGAAAGATTAAATGGGAACGGCTTCGTCATGCAACAAGAACCGCGGTCCGCCTTATGGATAACGTAATTGATCTTTTTGATTTTCCGGTGCCCCAGGTGACCGAGCTCGCCAAGCGCAACCGGAGGATCGGCCTTGGCGTGATGGGATTTGCCGACATGCTTTACCAGCTGGGCGTCGGGTACGGCACCAAGGAAGGGTTGCTTACGGCAGAAAAGGTGATGCGCTTTATTGATACTGAAGCGTATAAGATGTCGCAGGAACTCGCGAAAGAAAAAGGAGAGTTTCCCAACTATCCCAAAAGCATTTTTAGCAAGAAGTCGGCCCCGCATTCGCTGGCCCAGGAACCTGGCATCGGGAAGAAAATGCGCAACGCGGCACTCACGACCGTGGCTCCCACGGGCTCCATTTCCATGATGCTCGACACTTCTTCGGGCATTGAGCCGAATTTCGCGCTTGCCTATGTCAAACAAGATAAAGACGGGAATCAATACCGCTACTTCAACCGGCATTTTGAAGCGGCTCTTGCGAAACTTGATCTTTCTTCAAAACAGAAAGACGAAATGATGCAAGAGATTTTTAAAACAGGATCCATTCAGCACCTCACCAACCTGCAAAAGCAGCTGCGAGAGATCTTTGTGGTCGCCATGGATATTTCCGGAGAGGATCACATGAAGATGCAAGCCGCTTTTCAGAAGTACGTGGACAACTCCATTTCCAAGACCATCAATCTTCCCAACAGCGCGACGAAAGAAGAGGTCGTTCAAAGTTTCATCAGCGCATGGAAACTGGGCTGCAAGAGCTGTACGGTATACCGCGACGGAAGCAGGACGATTCAGATTTTGAACGTGGGGTCAGGAGAAAACATTGTTTCTGCAACCGAGGCCCCGGGAACTCAAAAAGAACAGGGGCTCAATCTCAAAGAAGACCGCAATCGCATCACCCCGCGCAAGCGCCCCGATGTTATGGTGGGAAAAACGTACCGTATGAACACCGGATACGGCAAGCTCTACATTACGGTGAACAACGACGAGAAAGGAATACCCTTTGAAGTGTTCGCGACCATCGGCAAATCAGGAGGATTTTTCCAGGAGCACGGAGAGGCAATTTGTCGCCTTATCTCCCTCTCGCTTCGTTCCGGAGTAAAGGTGGAAGAGGTGGTGAAAGATCTGAAGGGCATTCGGGGTCCCATGCCGATATTTACGGAACGAGGAACCGTGCTTTCTCTTCCAGACGCCATCGGAAAGGTGCTGGAAGACCATATGGGGGCCGTCCGCCAAGTTGAGGAACAGGTGCAGCGCCCCGAGAACCAGGAAGTGCTTCCGTTCGTCGAGACGCCGAATTCCATTGCCAACTTCGGTTTCATGCCAGGATGTCCCGACTGCGGCGCTCCCTTGGACATGCAAGAAGGATGCATCAACTGCACAATGTGCGGATTTAGCAGATGCAGTTAATCAAAGCCAAAGACCATGCCCCTCTTTTATACCGGCAAGGGAGATGAGGGATTGTCGCATGTTGGAAAGAAGAAATATTCGAAAGATTCCTTGATTTTGGAAACCCTGGGAGATTTGGATGAATTGAACAGTTTTCTCGGTCTTGTCAGGAGTACGGTTCAAAACAAAAAACTCACGGCCGGTCTCGAGGCCGTGCAGCAGCATCTGTTCATTATCCAGGCCCAGGTTGCGGTGGTCATGTTTCCAAAATTCAAGAGCCCTCAACTCAAGAAAGAAAAAGTTAAATGGCTGGAGCGTGAGATTGATGTCATTGAGAAGAAGATCAAGCCAGAGCGTGGCTTTATCATTGCAGGAGCAACCGTAACATCGGCATGGCTGGATGTTGCGCGCGCCATTGCCAGGCGCGCGGAGCGCACCGTTACGACGTTTCACCGGACATACCCGCTTTCTCGGGAAATCATCTCCTATCTCAACCGGCTTTCCAGTTATTTGTACGCGTTAGCGCGTATGGAATCGGTCAGCAGAAAGATCCGAGAACAGAAACCAAGGTATCGATAACAGGATAATTTTGAGCGGGCGATGGGAATCGAACCCACGTACCTTGATTGGCAACCAAGTGTACTACCATTGTACTACGCCCGCATGCTGTGGAACGTAATATTTTGAAAAATAAACGTTCCAACAGCGTTTAAATTTTCTTTGAAAATTTATTACGCTGTGCCGGAGGGCAGAATCGAACTGCCTTCATACGCTCTTCAGGCGCATGCTTTACCATTAAGCTACTCCGGCATGGTGGGCGGTGGAGGACTCGAACCCCCGACCTACTGCGTGTAAAGCAGTCGCTCTAACCAGCTGAGCTAACCGCCCTGAGCGCCAGCGTTCCTATGGTGCGGACGAGAGGATTTGAACCTCCACGGGATTTCTCCCACAGGCCCCTCAAGCCTGCGCGTCTACCGGTTCCGCCACGTCCGCAGATTCTACCGGAACCTCTTCTTTTTCAAGCCCGAACTTCGCTGTTTTCAAGCGGGCCTTCTTGCCTTTTGCCTCTCTGAGGTAGTAGAGCTTCGCTCTCCTTACCTTGCTGTGTTTTACCACCTCAATCTTATCCAACGAAGGGGAATGGATGGGAAAGATGCGCTCCACGCCGACTCCGCTGCTGATCTTGCGCACCGTAATGGTGGCATTGATTCCTTTTCCGTGTTTCCTGGCAAGAACCACACCTTCAAACACCTGAAGGCGCTCTTTGTTTCCTTCTTTGATTTTCTGGTGCACACGCACGGTGTCTCCGGGCCTGATATCGAGCAACGACTCCTGCCGCATGGATTTGGTGAATGTGTCTATTAGTGAAGTCATGTTCGCAGATTATCTAATACGTTTTGCAAATCTTTCGGGAGTAGGGATCGGAATTCTTTTGTGCTGCCGTTTGGCATGGGAAGGTTGATTTGGCTTGCGTGGAGAAATTGCCGGTTCAGGCCGACGGGCGCTGTCTGTCCCTTGAAGCCATAGAGCTTATCTCCTGTAATCGGATGATGGATAAAGGCAAGGTGCGCTCTGATCTGGTGCTTTCTTCCGGTTTCAGGAGTCATCTCCAAGAGGGTGTATGCGGAGAATCTTTCTACGACACGGTATTTGGTTTTCGCCTCTCTCGCCCTATCTTCCCCTGTTTCTCCCGGAGCGAATGCCTTTTGCTTTCTCCTGTCATTCGGAGATCTTGCAAGCCTGGCTTCAATGATCCCTTCATCTTCGTTGAGTACGCCCTGCACCAGGCAAAGATATTGTTTGCGCACTTTTCGCTCTTTGAACTGTTGCTGAAAGAAAGCGAATGCCTCTTTGGTCTTAGCTACTAAGAGCAACCCCGACGTATCTTTATCCAATCTGTGGATGATGCCGAAGCGCATCTGCTCTCCTAATTGTTCAAGTTCTGGGTACTGGCCAAGAAGCAGATCGGCTATCGTTTCTTGCTCTCTGGTCCCCATACCCTCTCTGGACACCGCCAGTCCCGGCGGTTTATCCACAACGAGGAGCATATCATCTTCGTATACAATATTCAACAGCATGGGTTTACCCTGAATTTATTGAAGGGTGGGCTCGTCCAGATTTGAACTGGAGACCTCGTCGATGTCACCGACGCGCTCTAACCAGCTGAGCTACGAGCCCATGGTGCGCGTGGATGGATTCGAACCATCGACCCCG
>CAZAHG010000006.1:0-18899 GCA_964485065.1 uncultured Candidatus Saccharibacteria bacterium
TGTGTCGGATCACACTTATCCATGGGCAGCTCACAAACAACATATAATGATTCTCCTACAGTTTCATCAAGGCGAAGCGCGTCAATGTCCGTTACTTTTGTATTATCTTTCTCCAGAAAATATTGATAACCATCTTCGTAGTTTTGCTCGGCAATCACAGCCAAATTAAACATATTGTCCCCTGCGTCATTTCTTATTATTTTTGCGGCTTCTTGGGCTCTATGCAGTTGATAGTTGGGAATCCCTCTTATCGGAGAGTTAACAATATACGATCCCATAAGAATGATCGCCCAAGCAAGAACTAATATCTTTAAGCTGTCAAAGGACATGTCATTAATTTTCTGATAAATAAACCCGATAAATATGAAGATTGACGGGTAAAGAAAACCAAAATAATGGTCATATACATGCTGCTTATATAGTCCGATTCCGATAATACCAACCAATATCCATATACTCAAAAGCAAATACCCCCTGTCGAAGCGATCCTTTTTGTCTTCAAATAAAATCATTTTCAAATTTTTCCATAAGTTTTATTTTAATAACTCGTAAAAAATAATAATTCGTTATGATGGGCATGGATGGATTCGAACCATCGACCCCGGCTTTATAAGAGCCGTGCTCTAACCGCTGAGCTACACGCGCGTGTTATGTTTGCCGCTCGATTTCCCCACGATCTTGTCAAACTCCTCGCGCTCTATCGTTTCCTTTTCTATCAGAATACGGGCAAGTTTTGCAAGCATCGTTCTGCGCTGCCGGAGAATGCGTTCTGCGGTTTTGTTGGCCTGGCCGATAAGCAAGGACACTTCCCGGTCAATCTCGGCAGCCACCGCATCTGAATAGGGCTGCGATCCCCCTTCTTGCATAAAGGGTCCCAAGGTTACGGTTTCTCCAAACGTGACAGGCCCCAGCTTTTTTGACATGCCGTATTCTTTTACCAGTGCCCGCGCTATCTCAGAAGCCGTTTGAAGATCGTTTGCCGCTCCCGTGGTGACATCTTTGAACACAAGTTTTTCTGCCGCGTATCCTCCCAGAGCTACCGCGATCTCTTCAAGAAATTCGGTGCGCGATTTGAGATGCCGGTCTTCCGATGGAAGCTTCAGCGTGTAGCCCCCGGCTCTTCCGCGAGCGATGATTGAAACTTTTCGCACGGGATCCGTGTGTTTGAGAGAGACCGAAACCAAGGCGTGTCCCGCTTCGTGGTACGCGGTGATTTCTTTCTCCTTCTTGGAGAGGATATGGCTTTTGCGCTCTGGCCCCAGAAGCACTTTTTCAATTGATTCCAAAAGATCGGTCTGAGATACCTGCATTTCGTTCCGCCTGGCGGCAAAGATGGCGGCTTCGTTAATGAGATTGGCAAGATCGGCTCCCGAGAATCCCGGGGTGCGTTCTGCCACTTCCCGAAGGCGCGCCTGGGGTGCGAGAGGTTTTCCTTTCGCGTGAATTTTGAGGATTTCCTCCCGGTCGTTTACATCGGGCAAATCGAGAATGATGCGCCGGTCAAATCTCCCGGGGCGCAAGAGCGCAGGATCCAAAACATCCGGGCGATTTGTCGCTCCCATCACAATCGCGGTCGAGTCGCGGTCAAAACCGTCCATTTCCACCAGAATTTGATTGAGCGTCTGTTCTCGTTCGTCGTGCCCCCCTCCCCATCCGAGTCCGCGCACGCGCCCGATGGCATCCAGTTCGTCAATGAAGATGATCGCCTTGCCTGCTTTTTTTGCGGTGGCGAACAAATCACGCACCCTCGAGCTTCCAACTCCTACGAACATCTCAATGAACTCGGATCCTGAAGCGGAAAAGAACGGAACCATAGCCTCGCTGGCGACCGCCCGGGCAAGAAGCGTTTTTCCGGTTCCAGGGGGGCCCACCAAGAGTACTCCTCTTGGAATTTTTGCTCCTATCTTGAGATACTTCTCCGGGTTTTTCAGAAAATCAACGATCTCGTTGAGTTCTTCCTTTGCCTCCTTGAGTCCTGCCACGTCTTTGAACGTGACCCGCTCTTTTGGCTGATTTCCTTCTGCTCCAAAGAGGCGCGCCTTGCTTTTCGTGAAGTCGAACGCCTGGCCGACGCCGGCTCTCGCTTGTCTGAACATGGTGAAAAAGAAGAACGCGAAAAGCAGCAGGGGAAGCACGGTGACGGCAACGGGGAGAATCCAGGAGAGCACACCCGACTCATCACTCTGTTCCACCGCAACAAGGCCGATCTTTTCTTGCCGCACCCCGTAATTCAACAGGGTTTCCGAAAGCCCCGACTCGGCTTCTTTTTGAGACACGGCAGAACCCCCATCTTTATAGGAGATTTCCAGCTTGTTGCCCGATACCATCACTTTCTCCACCAGTTCTTCGTTGATGTCCTGGGCAAGCTGGGTAAGGGAAATAACCTTCGGGGTTTCAAAGGGCTTCCCAAACAAGGCAAAAGCTCCTGTGATGAGGAGAAGGATTGCTATTGCCGTAAGAAGGTTTTTTGAAAATGCCTTCATAATAGGAATTCATTATAACAGAAATGCTCGAAATTTCAATACGCATTTGCTACACTATGTTTATGGAGCCCGATGTTCAAGAGCGAGAGCGTGCTTTTTTTGAGGCCGAGAGGAAACGAGTCCCTCACTTATTTGAACGCGCGTCCATGATTGATTCCCCGGAATTTTTGAAATCGATCGGCATTGAAGCCATAGATAAGGATCTTCCGGTGGGATATCTCAGGTTGTTTCCGCAGGATTTTATTGTGGAGGAAATTGCGCGCAGCAAAGAACTTCGCACCATTGACATCGATTCGTCTGTACCCGACGTTTCTCAGGAGGGGCAGACATGGTATGCAGACTTGGTGAAGATCGGAATTTCTACGCTTGACGCGCAAGCGCATCTGGCAGAAATTCTCGGCATTGAACCTCGTGCCATTGGGTTTGCCGGCATTAAAGATCGTTTAGCGCTTACCGCCCAGGCAATCAGTATCAGGAATATTGATGAAGTCGAGAAACTTCAAGAAATACGCGCTGACAATTTTTTTCTGAAGCGTATTCGTAAAGGAAAGGGAGCGATTGCCAACGGAGATCTTCAGGGCAACCGGTTTATTATCACGCTTCGTTCACCGGAAAGTTTTTCCGAAAGCACCTCTTTGGAGATACGAAAGAAGTTACAAAATATTCAGGAAGAAGGATTCTGGAATTTTTTCTCGTTCCAGCGATTTGGCACTCCGCGGCTGCTGAGTCATAAACTTGGACTTTATATCATCAAAGGAAATTTTGAAGGGGCGGTGCGCTTGTTCCTTGCGCATCAGAGCCAGCGAGAGCTTCCGTACTTTAAGCATATCAGGAAAAATATAGAAGATCATTGGAGAGATTGGGCGACAATTCGAACACTTCTTGATCCGTTTCCCTACCATTTTAGTCTGGAATTGAAATTGGTGAACCATCTTCAAGAACACTCGGAAGATTTTCTTGGCGCGCTGCAGAGCGTGCCAGACCAGGTACGCCTCTGGATATACGCCTATGATTCTTACCTGTTCAACAAAACACTCTCTCGGTGCATCCGCGAAGGAGAGGTGTCTTTGAGTCTTCCTTTGTTGACTTCTTTTTCTCCTCACGACTGGGAGCCGTATAAAACATTTCTTGAAGAAGACGGGGTAGATATTCCGAGCAGGCACTATAAGAAGTTTCCTTTTGTTCGGGTGGAGTCAAGAACGTGGCCGGTGCTCCAACAAGCGGAAATTCACAACTTGATTTTTCAAGACAAGCTCGCAATATTCTCATTCTCCTTGCCGAAGGGATCCTACGCTACCTCTCTTCTTATGAACTTTTTTACCTTGGCTTCCGGGATCCCGGTGGTTCCCGGCATTTCCCCAGAACAGATAGACGCAAAAAACATGCTTGGATTAGGTTCTCTCCGGCCAACACTGGATCGATTCCAAAAAGTATTAACGTTGCGCGAGAACGACCTGAGCAGAGAATTTGAAGCATAACAGTATGATCGCAAATGAAAAGGCCGGTCATCGTGTCGTGTGATGCCGGCCCTTCTTATGTGCGCCGTTGCTCCTACCCCTTAGTGATCCACAAATCAGTGATCCACAAAGAGGAAATGGCGGTTTGGACTCCCCAGTCCCCGCCCGCGAACCGCAGGCCGTAGGCTGGAGTGGCCTTGTCGTCACGCGCGCCGCAGTTCACGGTGTGAACGACAAGGTTGTCTGGGCGCCTTTCGTTTGCCCAGACGTCAACCTGCTTGAAGCAGGTTGCCACGAGCTCGCGAAACAGTTCCCAGGGGAACTGCACGTCTCGTGCGCCTTGTCCCTTTTCGAAGATTAGGACGAGACGCACCGGCGGCTTCCAGTTGCGCTGGAGCCTGTGCGCTGCGACGAGCCGGAATCCGGCATCGCGGAGATCCCAGCTTGTCTTGCTGAGACTCTGTCCGCTCACGCCCTTGGTGACGCCCTCGTTGCCGAACACCGGACATCCGGTGTCCGCGTTCTCCGGGACTTCTTGTCCCTGGAACGTTTGGTTCCGCTGGGGGGACTGCTGTGTCCGGACCGCGAAAGCGTTCCGGCCAAGTTGCCCGGCGCTTTCGACGTGGTCGGCCCTCAGCTGCTGGGCCCGTTCCCAGGTCCTCTGAAGCAAGGGAATCCCTGCTTTCTGGAACCTGTCATCCCATGCCTTGCTCAGGTTCACCTTGAGCAACACCCGGTCTGGCCTTGGAGCCTTTGGGGTGCCGTCGGGATGAGCTGAGCAGGGGATGAGATTGCGGCATCGTGCGACGCCGCCTTTGATCCCTGCGGTGCAGGCATATGCCTGCGTTCCCTCCCGCAGGAGCTCCCGCCAGAATTCGTCCCAGTATCCACGCATCGCCATTCTCCTCTCGATTCTTGGCGCTTATTTTCAATGGAGAATCCTATTTTCTCCGTACTGAATCTATTATACACATCTTTACTATTTTGTCAATAGCACCGTAATTCAATAGAATGTCACTTCCTGGTCACTTCCTAGACTCGGTCTAGTTATCCACACCTAGACTCGGTTAAGGATGAGGTGTGGTATGCTCTGGGAATGAAGGTGCTGGTTTTTCTGGGATTGGTATTGGTCGCTGTGGTTCCTGCGAAAGCACTTTCGCAGGTTGTCATAAATGAAATAGCGTGGATGGGTAGTCCGGTTGACGGCGTGGCCGAGAACCAATGGTGGCGCTACGAATGGCTGGAATTGTTTAATGCGGGAGAGAGTGCGGCTTCTCTTGATGGATGGGTGATTGAACTATGGCGCCCCGCCTCCGCTGAAGCTTCGGCGGGCAAGGAGAATCTTGATTTTGCCATTCCTTTGACAGGAGGGATTCCCGCCAGGGGATATTTTCTTGTTGTTTCCTCAGGAAAGATTCCTTTGGCGCACGTCAACTACGCCAATCTTGGAGGAAAGTTTTTCAACGGAGGACAGCACCTGCTGCTCAAGAATTCTTCGGGCGTTGTGCAGGACGAGATAGATGCGCGAACCGGCTGGTTCGCGGGAGATAACAAAAGCAAACAGACCATGGAGCGCACAGATCCCCTGAAAGAAAGCCTGCCTGCGCAGGCAGGTTCAGATCCTCAAAACTGGCACACGAGCGAAGTTGCCGGAGGAAGCCCCGGGCGAGAGAACAGCAAGGTGCCCGAGGTTGCCCCGAAAAAAACCGGCCCCCTTGTCGAGCCGGTTTCTACTCAGTTGCCTTTTCACTTTGTTCTTGCTGTTGCGGTTGCTCTTGCGGCAGTTCCTGTTGTGATTTGGCTGAGGCGGAAACACGCAAGCTCATTCGGTGATCCTGGACATTGAGTTCAAGAATCTGGAACGAGTAGGTTTTGCCTGCCTCAATCTGCTCTTCCATATTCTTTTTGGTGCCGAATTCCGAGATGTGCGTGAGTCCCTGGATCATGGGTTCTATCTCCACGAATGCGCCAAACGTATTGAGTCTCGTTACCCTGCCTTGCACCATGTCTCCTTTCTTGTATTTTTTCTCAACTTCTTTCCAGGGATCTTGTTTCAGCGCCTTCAAAGACAGAGAAACGCGGCCCTGGGCAATATCGATGATTTTCGCTTTTACCGGATCTCCCACTTTCAATACCTGGTTTGGATCGTCAATGATCTGCCAGTCGATTTCTGAAATATGAATAAGGCCTTCCAGTTCTTGTCCCTTTGGTCCAAACCTGAGGAATGCCCCGAAGTCAACCACCCCGGTGATTTCTCCCTCAACCTCCTGTCCGATCTGGTATTGCAAAAGAAGTTCTCTGACCTTGGCCTGATCTTTTGCCTTTTCAGAGAGGATCACCTTTCCTTCCCTGGGGTTGATATCAAGAATGCGGACTTCCAGCGTTTCTCCAACGAACTTCTGGAGCGCGAGCAGGATCTTTGCGGGATCTCCGTCTTCAACGCGGGGGTAGTGTTCCTGGGAAAGCTGGGAAACCGGGAGGAAGGCTGGCACATTGACCACTTCGCAAAGTAATCCTCCTTTGTTTGCGCCCGTGATCACCACGTTCACCGCTTCTTGGGCATCTTTCTTTGCCTTGAGCTGGCCCCAGGTGAGTTCCCGGCCCGCCTCTCCAACAGACAGCTCAATGTAGCCCTCATCATTTTCCAGGTCAACGATTTTCGCTTTCAGCTGCTCTCCGATTTTGATGTTTCTCAGGCCGTCTTTTTCTTCCAAGAATTCCCGTCCCCAGATAATGCCGGTGCCCTGCGGGCTCAAATCCAAAAACAGGGATGATCGTCCGATGCCGACCACGGTTCCTTCCACAATATCGCCCAGCCGATACGGCCTGAGCTGTTCCGCTGATTGTGAATCCAGGGTTTGCTGCACAAATTCAAATATACCTCGCATGCCCGAGATTGTCAAAACTTTCGAGACCCTTTGCCGGGCCACATTTTGAGTGGGAATAAAAAAGAGGGGTCCAAGAGGACCCCTCTTACTGCTTCTTCGTTCGTAGCTACGGAGGAGCTAGGGCGAACGTTGTTGCAGTGTTGCTGGTGCGAGCGGCGATCGCACGTTGTACGTGAGCGAGCCGTTCGTGTGCGGTGCGGGAGGCGATCGTGGCGTTGATCGTGACGCGGCGGAGCGCAGAACGCGCGCCGGCGACGAAGGTGTTCGTGATCGCCAAGCGGAGTCCGGTGAGCGACAGAGATGGTGGGTCGTTCGTCAGGAAGACGAACAGCTCGATCACCACTGCGATGCCGAAGGCGATGAACACGACAGCATCGACCGGCAGCAGGAACGCTGGCAACGCTACTGCGACGGAGCCGAATACGAGTCCGAGGATGAGGAGGATCGTCGCTACGATCTTCATGCTCATCATTATTTCGTTACCTCCTTTCCGCCAAGATGGCTGAGCCAAAACCTCCTTCCCGAGATTGTTCAAAGAACGCTCTCCGCGCTTTTCTCGTGAGCAGCGAAGGCAAGTCACCTTGCCTTTTCAATATACAATAAAATCTAGAATTAGCTAGGGACGGATTGAATTATGCGATGGATTCTGGTATGATGGGTATATGCAGATCGTCTGGAAGGGCCACGCATGCTTTTTTATTACCGCCTCCCACGGGAACCACTCCCAGGTGAAGATTGTGTTTGATCCATACGATGAATCCATCGGCCTGCGGCTGCCTTCCATGGAAGCCGATCTGGTGCTCGTGTCCCACGACCACTATGATCACAACAACGCAAAGGCGATCAAAAAGGAGCCCTTCATAGCTTCTTCTCCCGGAGAGTATGAGGTGAAAGGAGTATTTGTGAAAGGCATACCCTCCTTCCACGATAATTCCAAGGGGAAAGAACGGGGGCGCAACACCATCTTTGTTGTAGACGCGGAAGACATGCGCCTTTGCCATCTGGGAGATTTGGGACAGAGCGAGTTGACTTCAGAACAGGTAGACCAGATCGGCGAGGTTGATATTTTGTTCGTGCCGGTTGGAGGCACCTATACCATTGACGCAAAGGAAGCCAGCCATATTGTTTCCCAGATTGAACCAAAAATTGCCGTGCCTATGCACTATGCGTTGCCCAACGTGAAAGTGAAGCTGGCCGGCGTAGGTCAATTCTTGAAGACCATGGGAGTGAAGACAGAAGAACCGCTCCCCAAGCTTTCTTTAAAGCACAAGGATCTGGACGGAGAAGAAACGAAAGTGGTCGTGCTGTCTCCATGATGCTGTATAAGATTCGTAGGCTTCCAGAAGCTAAACGCAAGCTCATATTCTGGATAGCGATCGTTGTGGCAGGGTTGGCGATGATTATTTGGTTTGTACTGACCACCATCGCGAGAATAAAAACATTGGTATCGTAATACGACTATGGCATCAGGAAAAACAGAACTTCAGCAGTTGGGTCAAGTGCGTCCCCGCGAAATAAGCCAGGAGATGAAAGAGTCCTACCTGGATTACGCGATGTCCGTCATTATTGCGCGGGCGCTTCCCGACGTGAGAGACGGACTGAAACCCGTGCATCGGCGCATTTTGTATGCCGCCCAGGATATGGGGTTGACGCACGCAGCAAAACACCGCAAATCATCCACCATCATCGGAGAAGTGCTCGGGAAATATCATCCGCACGGCGATCTTGCGGTGTATGACGCCATGGCTCGTTTGGCCCAGCCCTTCGCGTTGCGCTATCCGCTCATTGACGGCCAGGGAAATTTCGGCAGCGTCGACGGTGATCCACCAGCAGCCCATCGCTACACGGAAGCGCGCCTTTCCCGCATGGGCGAACTGCTGCTGCAGGATATTAACAAAGAAACCGTTGATTTTGTTGAAAACTACGACGGCACCAGAAAAGAACCCGTTGTGCTTCCATCTCCTCTTCCCCAGCTTTTACTGAACGGAACTCTGGGTATTGCCGTTGGCATGGCAACCTATATTCCGCCCCATAACCTGACAGAACTCGTGGATGCCTTGATGTACTTGCTCGACAACGGAAACGCCACAACCGAAGACTTGTTCCAGTTTGTGAAAGGGCCGGATTTCCCGACCGGAGGCGTCATGTTTGACCGCAAGGGAATCATTGCCGCTTACTCTCAGGGGAAAGGACCTATTGTGGTGCGGGGGAAAGCCGAAGTGTTTGAAGAAGGAAAATCTGGGCGCACGCAGATTGTCATTACCGAGATTCCTTACCAGGTGGTGAAGTCGTCTTTGGTTGAGAAGTTCGCGGAACTGGTGCAGGAAAAAAGGATTGAAGGCATCAAGGATATTCGCGACGAGTCAGACAAAGACGGCTTGCGCATCGTGTTTGACTTGCAGAGGGATGCTCATCCCCAAAAGATTCTGAATCGCCTCTATAAGTTTTCAGACCTTCAAAAAACATTCCATTTGAACATGCTTGCATTGGCAGAAGGTATTCAGCCGAAGACCATGTCTTTGGAAGAAGTCCTCAGCTATTTCATCGTCCATAGGAAACAGGTCATAGAGCGCCGGACGCGTTTTGAACTGCAGAAAGCGCAGGAGAGGGCGCACATCTTAGAAGGACTCCTCAAGTGCCTGGCCAACATTGAAGAAGTCATAAAGATCATCAGAAGGTCTGGCACGAGAGACGAGGCCCAGAACAACTTAATGAAGCGTTTCCGCCTCACCCAGGTTCAGGCAAACGCCATTCTGGAAACAAAACTTGCCCAGTTGGCTCGTTTGGAGCGCCAGAAGATAGACGACGAGATGGCGCAGCTCAAGGCTCGCATCAAAGGGCTTACCGAAATCCTGGAGTCGGCAAAGAAACTCAAAGAAGTGATCAAAAAAGAATTGCTGCAGCTGAAAGAAACGTTTGGAGACGCCAGGCGCACCAGGGCGCAGATATCGCAGGTCGGAGAAATCGCGGAAGAAGATCTCATTCCGGAGGAAGAAACCATCATTACCCTGACGCAGGGAGGATATATCAAGCGCATCAATCCGGCTTCGTACCGATCGCAGAAACGCGGGGGAAAGGGCATGATGGGCATGAAGACGGTGTCGGATGACATCGTGGAACACATCCTTTCGGCCCAGACGCACGATCTTCTCATGTCGTTTACGGATTCTGGCAAGGTGTTTCAGGTACCGGTGTACGAGATCCCGGAAGGCACAAGAGTCGCAAAGGGAAGGGGACTCCTCAACTTCTTGGAAATCACTCCTCAAGACAATGTGATGTCTTTGTTTGCCGCGGGGAAAAAGGATGCGGAGCAGGGAATGAAATATTTGTTCATGGTGACGAAAAACGGCATTGCCAAAAAGACCGCCATTGACGAATTCAAGAACGTCAGGCGTTCGGGCCTCATCGCCATCTCTTTGAAGAAAGGAGACGCCTTACGCGCCGTGCGCAAGACCACGGGAGAAGACGAGATTCTCGTGGTGACAAAGAAGGGGCAATCCATCCGCTTCAGGGAAAAAGACGTGAGATCTATGGGAAGGGGGGCTGCCGGTATTCATGCAATGCGCCTCAAAAAGGGAGACGAGGTGGTGGGCGTGGACGTTGTGCCCCACTCGGGGCAAGCAAAGGGAAGTCAGGAATCATACTTGCTTGTGGTTATGGAGAACGGCTACGGCAAGAGGACCGGCGTTCGAGAGTACCGCATTCAGACTCGCGGGGGCTCTGGCGTGAAAACCGCAAACGTGACCCAAAAGACAGGTGAGGTGGTATATGCCAAGGTGCTCTGCGGCCAAGAAGAAGATCTCATGGTCATCTCGCGCAAGGGCCAGGTCATTCGCACCCCCATAGATTCCATTGCCAAGATTAGTCGTGGCACCCAGGGGGTGCGCATCATGCGCATGGACGAGGGGGATAAGGTTGTGTCTGCCGCTTGCGTGTAGTAGAATACAGACATGAAACCAGCCGTGCGATTCCTTCTATTCTTTGCCCCGGCGCTCTTTATTGCCGGAGGGGTTTTTGCCGCCGCCCCCTGTCCTCAGCCAGCTATCTGCAGTACCGCCGTGTGCATTACAAATCCATTGACGGCCTGCACGTTGACCGATCTCATAGACGGAATCATCAACTTTATCTTCACGATCGCTCTTGCGATAACGCCCATTATGGTCATTGTCGGAGGATTCATGTTCATAACCGGAGGCGGAGACCCCGCAAAGATAACGCAAGGCAAACAGCTGCTGCTCTGGACGGCCATCGGGCTTACTGTTATACTGCTTGCAAAGGGACTGGTTGCCGTATTGAGAAACGTGCTTGGGATATAAGACCAACAAGAAATTTTACAAAAGGTCGAACTCAATCATAAACACCATTCAATTCAATCAAAAAAGATGAAAAAAATCGTTACATCAATAGCGCCCGCGCTTCTTCTCTTGGGAGTCGCGACGCTTGCGTTCGCCACCACCGAACAGACTGCTCCTGTGGGCCCCCAAACTGTTAATGAGCTGCTTGCCGTTTTGGACAAGGTGATCAATTTCGTATTCACCGCCCTTGTTATTTTCTCGGTTATTTTCATTGTCCTGGCCGCGTTTCAATTCGTTACCGCAGGAGCAGATCCTGCCCAGGTTCTCCAGGCGCGGCAGAAACTCATTTGGGCCGCAGTGGGAATCATCGTGGCATTGCTCGCACGAGCACTTCCTGTTGTCATTAGGGCAGCGACAGGTCTATAGTCAGAGCAAAGAAGACCTGTTTAAATACCCGCCCCTTGTCATACAAGGGGCGTGTATTTTTTGAGGATTTAAGATATGCTGGGGTCGCCTTGTCGAGGTGACGGAACAGGTAGACGTGCCAGACTTAGAATCTGGTGGGGAAACCCATGGGAGTTCGAATCTCCCCCTCGACACCTTATTTCAGCTTCTTACCTGTACTTTCTTTATCTTCTGGCGCTCTGTTTTTGGCAGGCGCAGGGTGAGAATTCCGCTTTTCATAGAGGCCTCGGCCATGCCGGGGTTTACCTCTTCTGGCAAAATGATCTGCCTTGAGAACGCGCCCCAGTAGCACTCTTGATGAAAGTAGTTTTTCGCATGTTCCGTCACCGAGCTGCCCCGTTCTCCCCTGATGGTGACGGTATCCCGTTCCACGGTGATATCCAGATCTTCGGGTTTCACCCCGGCAATGGCAGATTGAACCACGATCTCATCGTCTGTTTGATATACGTCTACCGCAAGCTCTCCTTCTGCGTCGGAAATTTCTTCACTTGCCCTGCCTGCCCTGAGCGGTGTCGAAGGGAGCGAAGTCGAAGGGCCGTTTTCTTCCTTTACCCGGATTTTCTTTACGGCCGTCATGGGGGGTTTCTCTTTTCCTGCCCGCTCGTGCCTCGCAGTGGCAGGCGGGAGTTTCGGAGTTAATTTCTCCTGCTCTATATCTTCAATGCCCATGCTGGTCCTGAGTTTTTCAAAAAAAGATGCCATATATAGTTCTCCGTTATTTATTTCGCGGTTTTTAATTGCTGAAGGGCGTGCATGAGTGTCGTTGCCAGAACTCCGATAATGAGAGCCGGAACGGCAAATTGGAGCGGCCCCTGTTCATTGAGTATAAACCAGTTGAAAAGACCATGCAAGATTATTGCGAAGAGCAATCCTAAAAGAAAGCGCTTCTGGACGATAAAGCATCCGAGCATTCCCGAAACAAGGGCATGGAGAAACACGGCCCCCAGGAATCGCAGCGCGTTCAGTCCCGCAATCTCGGGAGTGTTCCATGGCACTCCGGCCCCCATGAGCACCATGGCGTTTTCAAGCGCCGCAAATCCGAGTCCGGCTACAATGAAATAGAGCGGAATGTCTATCGGTTCGTCTATTATTTTGTTTTTCAGCACCGTGAAGCGCACGGCTCCGTATTTCACGACTTCTTCCACAAGGGCTACTCCTATGAAGAGAGAAACGAATGCAGAAAGAGGAGAAGGCAGGGTGCTGAATACGGGTAACACGATGCGTTCAATGGCCAGCGCCACGAGCGCGCTTCCCATGCCTGCCGTGAACACCAGGAGAATCATGCGGTTGGGCTCGGGGTGCACGTCTTTTCTCAGAAAATACAAAAGCCAAATAAAACTCGGCAATATTCCAAAGAGAAGCAAGAGAAAATAGTTCATGGCTGCACCGGCCACCGTTCAATCATGAGCGACTCCTTCTTATCTTTAAGGGGGAGCAACTGGTAAAGTTCTTCCGTGACAAAGGGCACAAAAGGATGCAGCAACTTGAGCGAATCCGTGAGAATGGAAAGCAGTATGTATTGCCGAGAGGTTGCGGTTTTTGGATTTTGCAGCACGGGCTTGGATTCTTCGAGTACGATGTCTGCGAATGTGTGCCAGAGATAATGATACAGAATATCCGCGGCTTCCGAAAGACGAAATGCTTCCAAAGAAACCGTTGCCTGTTTTGCAACATTGGCAAAATCTTCAAGGATCTTCTTGTCTTCTTCGGAGAGCTGTGTTTTTGCAGGGGTGTCCTCTATCTGCATGAGAACAAACCTCGCAATATTCCATATCTTGTTTACGAAGTTGCGATATCCCCGCACCTTGTCTTCCGAAAGCCTCATGTCGTTGCCAGGAGCCGCTCCGATAATGAGAGAAAGCCGCGTGGCGTCGGCTCCGTACTTCTCTATCATTTCCAAGGGGTCAATGATGTTTCCCAAAGATTTTGACATCTTTCTTCCCTGTTCGTCGCGCACGAGTCCGTGCAGGTACACGGTGCGGAACGGAACTTCGCCGAGTAAGTACGTGCTCATTAAAATCATTCTTGCAACCCAGAAAAAAAGAATATCATATCCTGTTTCCAATACAGACGTGGGGTGATAGGTTTTCAGATCTGAGGTTTCATCGGGCCATCCGAGGGTTGAAAATGTCCACAACCCGGATGAGAACCATGTGTCGAGCGTATCGGGATCCTGTACCCACCCCTCTTCTTTTGGCGGCTGTATTCCTACGTATATATTTTCATTGCGGTACCAAACCGGAATCTGATGCCCATACCAAATTTGCCGGCTAATGCACCAGTCCCTGAGGTTTTCAATCCAGTGGTAGTAGATTTTTTCAAAGCGTTCAGGAAGGATGGTGATTTCCTTGTTTTGCACCACGTGGAGCATGAGTTTCTTGAGGGTGACACGTTCTCCTTCCTTGATGCCCTGGAGTTTTGCATGCGGGAAAGAAAATTCCTTGTTCACGTCCACGAACCATTGTTTCATGATTTGGGGTTCAATGATTCCTCCGCCCCGGGAATTGGTGGCGACGCGATGAGTATATTTCTCATCTATCTTTACCAAAAGTCCTTTTTGCTCCAGTTTTTTCACGATGAGCGGACGTGCTTTTTTGATATGCAGCCCGGCAAACTCTCCGGCAATTGGGAGGAGAAGCCCTTTTTCGTCAATAATCTGTTCTTTGTCCAGTTTGTTGCGCTCTGCTATCTCAAAATCCGTCCGGTCATGCCAGGGAGTAATGGTCATGACTCCGGTGCCGAATTCCATATCGATGGAGTCGTCTTTAATGACGGTCGCCGTTACTTTTCCATTGATCCATTCCAGCTCAATTTTTTGGCCGTGTCGGTATTCTTGATACTTTGTATCGTCGGGATGCATGACCACGTATTTGTCTCCAAACTTTGTTTCCGGGCGCGAAGTGCCGATCACAAAAGGCCCGTATTTCAAATAATAGAAAGGATCCCGTCCTTCTTTCCATTCGATCTCGTCGTCAGACACGGTGGTCTGCATGGCAGGGTCCCAGTTCACGACGCGGTTTCCGCGATAGATGATCCCCATATCGTACATGCGCTTAAACGCCTCTTTGACGGCCGAACTCCGTTGGTCGTCGAGCGTGTAGGCTTCGCGGCTCCAGTCCACGGAAGCCCCCATCTTTTTTATCTGATTGACAATGATGTCGTGACTTGCCTGCGCAAAATCTTCCACCAGTTTGAGAAAAGGCTCCCTGCCCAGATCATGCCTGGTTTTCTTTTCTTTTTTGTAGAGATCCTGTTCTACGCGCGCTTGCGTTGCAATGGCGGCGTGATCGGTGCCGGGAACCCAGAGCGTGCGGAAACCCTGCATGCGCCGGAAGCGGACGAGAATGTCTTCTACCGCAAGCATGACGGCGTGTCCCATGTGCAAGGTTCCGGTCACGTTGGGCGGTGGGAGAACAATGGAAAAAGGCCTTGCCGTATTCGCGCAGATGCCTTTTTGGAGGCAGGTATCTGGATTAGAAAAATCGCCCCGTTCCCAGAGTTTTGATATGCGCTCTTCGACTTCTTTTGGCGAGTATCGTTTTCCCAACTCCATCCCGTTAGAAATTATATCGTTTCGTTTGATTTCTGGCAATTTTTCATGTACTGTATGCAAGCAAGGCGCCATCGTCTAGCCCGGTCTAGGACGCGTCCCTTTCACGGATGAAACACGGGTTCGAATCCCGTTGGCGCCACTCGCATGACTCAGCCTTCGTATTTAAGAATAGGCACCGCAGCCGATATAGAGCATCCGGGAGAGCGAAGACTCTACCGGTTTTTTGAAATGCTCCCCGGCATCCTTTCCTTGGGTACGCTCTTGGGAGCCGTCATCGGCTCCTGGCTATTTCCCGTTCCTACCGCGTTTTTCATCATGGCGTTTGTCGTATATTGGACGATGCGCTCCATCTATTTGTCTTTTCACTTGCGTTCCGGATACAAGAAGATGAGAATCCACGAGAAAGAGGATTGGCTCGGCAAGCTCAGGCAGATTCAAAACTGGAGAAACCTCTATCATCTTATCATCGTGCCCACGTACCTGGAGCCCTACCAGATTGTGCGAGAGAGCATGCAGTCCTTTGTCCAAGCTGCATATCCAAAAGATCGCTTCATGGTGGTTCTTGCGATTGAGGGGCGCGGAGGGGAAAGAGAATTGCGAAAAGCAGCGCTCCTTCAAGAAGAGTTTCAGAATTCCTTTTTTCGGTTTCTTGTCTCCGTCCATCCAGCCGGTTTGCCTGGTGAAATTGCCGGCAAAGGGGCAAACGAAGCATGGGCCGCCAGAAAAGCGAGAGAAGAAATCATCGATCCTTCAAAGATTCCCCATGAACAAATTGTCGTTTCTTCATTTGACGCCGATACTGCGGTTCCGAATCAGTTTTTCGCGTGTCTCGCGTTTCACTATCTCACGTGCAAGGATCCCGGTCGCACGAGCTTCCAGCCCATTCCCTTGTTCCTGAACAACATCTGGCAGGCCTCTCCTCTTTCCCGCATCTTCTCGTTTTCCGCGACATTCTGGATGACCATCAATCAGGAGCGTCCGGAGAAACTCATCACGTTTTCTTCTCATTCCATGAGTTTTCGGGCATTGGCCGACGTGGGGTACAGGCTTTGCAACGTGGTATCCGACGACTCGCGCATCTTCTGGCAATGCCTGCTCAGGTACGACGGAGAGTATCGGGTTCAGCCCATCTTCTATCCCGTATATATGGATGCGATCACCGCCCCTTCGTTTATTCGAACCCTAGGAGCCATGTACAGACAGCAGCGGCGCTGGGCGTACGGAGCGAGCGAGATACCCTATGCGCTGTTCGGATTCTGGAAGAACCGCAGGATTCCCTTTCGGAAGAAATTTTCCCTGGCCATGGAACTTATCGAGGGCCATTGGTCCTGGGCAACGGCCCCAATTCTCATATTCTTGCTCGGCTGGCTCCCTCTCTTGCTGGGAGGGTCTGATTTTGGCCAGTCTCTTCTTTCGTACAACCTTCCAAGGTTTACCTCGCGCGTGCTGACGTTCGGCATGGTGGGACTGGTTTTTTCCGCGTTTTTGAGCATTAACCTTCTGCCTCAGCACAAGCCCAATCTCGGAAAATTCAGAATTCTCCTGTTTTTCCTGCAGTGGATATTCATGCCCGTCATCATGCTGTTTTTCAGCTCTTTCCCGGCGCTGGACGCCCAGACAAGATTGCTGTTCGGAAAGTACATGGGATTCTGGACGACTCCGAAATATAGAAAATCCTAAGTTTACTCGAGGTGGAGTTTGTCTCGCAGTTCTTGAATCCTTAAAGCCAAAAGAGGATAGGAGCGTAAGGCGATATCTTGTTCCAATATGGCGGTTGCCGCTTCCCGAGCCTGTCCGACAAGCGCAAGATTGGTAAGCTGATTCATGGCAAAATCCGGTATGCCCCATTGCTTTATGCCCGCAAAATCTCCGGGGCCACGGAACCTAAGATCTTTTTCTGCAAGCTCAAAACCACTCTTTGATTCCAGGATTGCTTGTAAGCGCAGGCGGGTTTTTCCCGAGGATGATTCTGAAAAAAGAAAACAGAAAGACTGATGTTTTCCTCTGCCCACCCTGCCGCGGAACTGATGAAGCTGGGCTAATCCGAAGCGTTCCGCTCCCTCAATGACGATAACCGTGGCGTTGGAAACATCAATGCCGACTTCTATCACGGATGTAGACACCAAAATGTCTATTTTCCCCCGCCTGAACCGGTTCATGATGTTTTCTTTCTCTTTCTGAGCCATTTTCCCGTGGAGCATTCCGATTGCAAGATCGGGAAATATCTTCTTGGACAGCGTTTCATATTCTTCTTTCACGGTTTTCGTTTCGGCTCCTTCGTTAGGATCAATGCGCGGGCAGATGACAAACGCCTGCCGCCCCAAAGAAACCTGCTTGTGGATAAAGCGATACGCATCGCTGCGTTCTTCGGGAGAGACAATGCGCGTCTCCACTTCTTTGCGGCCAGGGGGCATTTCGTCAAGAAGCGTCAGATCAAGATCTCCGTAAATGGTTAAGGCAAGGGTGCGGGGGATCGGAGTTGCGGTCATGGAAAGAAGATGGGGAATGAGGGCAGTAGACGACCCCGCAGGTTTCTTGAGTAGTTTTGCTCTTTGGCGTACGCCGAAGCGGTGCTGTTCGTCCAGTACGACGAGCGCAAGTTTTCCGAACTTCACCTTGTCTTGGATAAGCGCCTGCGTGCCGATGAGAACATCAATGTCTCCTTGCAGGGTCTTGTGCATGAGCTTTGTTCTTGAGATTTCGATTGGTTCCTTGGGAAGTTTTGGAGATATGTATTGATCGGTTTTTCCGGTGAGCAATCCTACTTGAAGCTTGAACGTGCTGAGGAGCGCGCCTGCCGTCGCAAAATGCTGGCGGCTGAGAATTTCGGTAGGCGCCATAAACACGGTCTGCAGTCCCGCTTTTGCCGTAGCCAATGCCGCCATGGCAGCCACCACTGTTTTTCCCGATCCCACGTCTCCCTGCAAGAGCCTGTTCATGGGTCTGGGTTTTTCCAAATCTTTCAGTATGTTCCATGCCGCTTTCTTCTGGGCGTCGGTAAGCCTAAACGGAAGGGATTTGGTAAAACGAGCCATAAGCTCTTTATTCAATGGGATCATATGCGCTTTTACGCGAGCTAACTTCTTGCGTTCTGAAAGCACGAATAGGGAAATGACGAATAATTCTTCAAACGCAAATCTCGTCCGCGCTTGTTCTATGCGTCTGAGATCAAAAGGGAAATGCATTTCGTACAGCGCTTCTGAAAAAGAAAGAAGTCCACGTTTTTGCACGATGGTTTGAGGAAGAATGTCTTCTTTCGGCACGCTTTTCATGACGCTCCAGATGACGCGACGGAGCCATTTGGAAGAAACGCCGGTTGTTTCCTGATATATGGGGATGATCCTGCCTGTGTGGAGGCGTTCTCTAGCGTCAAGCAGCTCATACGCGGGATTCGAAAGATACAGGCCCTGCTTGTCGCGCACAATCTTCCCTGCGAGGCACACACGTTCACCCTTCTTGAGTGTTGTTGCGATATATGGCTGATTGAACCAGAGGATTCGCAGGCTTCCCGAAGCGTCCTGGATGATGCCGGTGGCGAGATGCATGTGTTTTTTGAATGTGCGCACTTCCTGCATGTCTAAAACAATGCCCTCTATGCACACGTTTGTCTGTTCGCGGACATTCCCGATGGGAGTAATAAGAGAGAGGTCTTCGTATGAGCGGGGAAAATAGAAAAGAAGATCGCGCACCGTCGCAATCCCCATATTCTTGAGCTTTTTTTGAAACGCTGACCCCACCCTGGGAATACTCGCTACTGG
>CAZAHG010000007.1:0-11654 GCA_964485065.1 uncultured Candidatus Saccharibacteria bacterium
GGTTTCGATGCGCGCATTGCCAGCGATATATGAGAAAGGCCTGGCATATCTGGTTCAGCCACAAAGGCTTCAAATGCGAGATCCACTTATGCAAGAAGTGCTACAAGAAGTATGGGGAATAGAAGTAGCCCCAGCTCTCTAAACGAGATGTCCAAAATTCTGTGCATGTTCTTTGTATGATGTTTACTTGCTATAGCATAAAAACGTAGTACACTATATTATAAGATGAAATTGCCAATCACCGATCAATTTCTTTTAAGCGTCTACAATTTTATCGAGAAAGCAGATAAAACATATGATATCTTTGCGCCGCGTTCCCTACGAGAAGTGGTGTGCCCTGATCTTTTCACGATGCGCAGGGGATATGGCAGAGAACGAGATCGTAGAAAATTTTCTCAGCTTATTTCGTATTTGAAAAGAAAAGGATATATTGCAATCAAGAATTTTGAACAGAAGAAAGCAGTCATGTTGACTCGCAAGGGTGCTGCCAAAGTTCTCAGAATAAAATTTAAAGCAGGAAAAAAGCAACTGAGAAAAGATGGGAAATGGCAGATGATCATTTTCGATATTCCAGAAACAAAAAAGGTCTTTCGAGAGGTTCTGCGTAACGCTCTCTATGAACTTGGATATCAAAGACTTCAAGATAGCGTGTGGGTTTGTCCGTATGAAGTAGAGAAAGAAACTGAGTGGATCTTGAGTAATTATTCGCTCGATCCCTACGTAAAAATTTTTGTCGTAGAAGAAACAGACATGTGATGTTTACTTGCTATAGCAGCGAAGTATCATATATTGTAGTAAGAGTTCTAACCTCAGAATACAGCAGACTTGAGGACTTTTCCACAGGTGTCTATTGGTTGTAGGGTTGACCAGGCAGTGCCATTGTCCTAGAATATCAATAGTTCTGAATAGAATGCTCATAGTTTGGGGAAGCGAGGTGCCCTGTCTGATTAGGCAGGAAAGCCTCCACTACCCCGTAACGGTGAACCCTCGAACTCATGAATGAGTGAGAGGGTAAGTCCGGCTACCAAATGTGAGCCAATACAGGAGAATATTGTCCCTCGAGGGAGGGGATAACTTCTTTAAGCTTGCGTCTTCAAGCTTGGTCAGACTTTCTTGCTCCCTTTCAGGAGTTTTTTTATTTATCGAATCCATTTATGGTGAGTTTATCGAATCCATGAAACGAATCACATTCATTGTTCTTTTTGGCGCAGCCGCAGTTCTCGCCGGGCTTTCTCTGCAACAGCAGAATGTTGTCACTCCAAACGTTTTAGATTCTTTGGAGGAGGCCGAAGATCAAAAGACAATTTCAGTCAAGCTCATTGTGGAGGGAGCGTCGTACGAGCTTCAGGTCGTTCCCGGAAGCAGCGTATACGATGTCATGAAGGAGGCCCGGGCAAATCAAATCATGGAGTTTTCCGGCAAGGAATTTCCCGGCATAGGATATTTCGTGGAGGGGATCAACGGGAAGCAAGAAGATCTCAAGAGACGCCGCTTCTGGATCTATTACATCAACGGCCAAAAGGCGAAAGCGGGGATCTCCAGCGTTTTCGTACATAATCAAGATATCATTGAATGGAAATATGAAGATGAAATTTAAATTTCTATTATCCGTTTGTACGCTGGTTTTTGGTCTTGGCATCGCGCATACAGCCCAGGCCGCGACCGTGTCTTTTTTCATTCGAAGCCAAGATACGCTTGCGGTTCAAAACGCCACGGTAGAGATTCCGCTTACAGGATCCGTAACGATTACCGACTCAGACGGAGCACAGCACACGGCGTCAAATCAAAGCGTCCTGGCCCTCCTTGTTTCGCTGGATGAATCCTCGGAAGCATTTTATATTTCCAACCTGCAGTATTTTTCTTCTTTCGGCTCTTTGTATGTGAAATGCATTACCGTTACTGCTGCTTCTCAGGAGTTTTGCGACAACTGGCAGTATGCGGTGAATAACAGTTTTCCTTCCGTCGGCATGGACCAGCAGACGGTTTTAGCGGGAGATGCCGTGTGGATATTCTTCGGAGATAATTATCGGGTGAGATTGAGCTCACAGGGGGTGGATACGGGCGAGGAGTTTTCGGTTCAGGCCGAGTCGTATCAATACGTCAGCAACACGTGGGCGCCCCGTACCTTGGTAACCGCGGGAGTGACCCGGGAAAATCCTTCAGATCCCTTTTCTCCCATAGAGGTGCTCACGTCTCCCGTTGACGAGCAGGGATCGACGACATTCCAGCTTGCTTCTCCCGGAGAATATCTCGTCGGTATCAAAGAGGATTTTTATTTCCCCACGACATCGCTTTCGGTCGGAACTCCGAATACAAGCGGAGGATTCCACTCTGCCCCCCTTCCCGCGCAAAGTGCGTCCTCTCAGAGTATTGCCGCCCAATTTGATGTTCAAAAAGCCGTGCGGTTCCTTGAGTCGCAGCAGAAAGCAGACGGTTCCTTCGGAGCTCCCTTGTTTTCCGACTGGGCTGCGGTTGCTTTGTCCGCCCCAGGCGGATCCGCCTTGGGCGGAGGAACTATCGAGAAGCTAAAAAGCTATCTTCTTTCAAATCCTGATCCGGGAAACCTTCTCACCGACTATGAGCGTAGAGCGATGGCGCTCATGTCGCTTGGCATTAATTCTGGCAACGGCACATCCATCAACTATATCAAGGAGATCCTTGACGGCTTTGACGGCACGCAGTTCGGAGACGCCAATCTTGTGAATGACGACGTGTTCGCGCTTCTCGTACTTTTCAAGGCGGGATTCCGTGCCGACGCAAGGGTAACAAAAAATATTGCTTTTATCCTCAGTAAGCAGGAAAGCGACGGTTCGTTCGCAGGAAGCGAAGATATGACCGCGGCCGCAATACAGACGCTCTCCTTGTTTCAAGGAGAAAGGGACGATATCAATGGAGCGATCGGCAGGGCAAAACAATACCTTAAACTCAGGCAGGAACAGGGCGGAGGATTTGAAAACGCATATACCGCATCTTGGGTTCTTCAGGCAATCTCCGCGTTAAAGGAAGTTCCGCAGGATTGGGCAAAGGATGAGAAGACTCCTCTCGGTGTTCTTGCGGGTTTTCAGAGAGAAGACGGAAGCGTGGGAGCAGACGATGAAACCGTGGAAAATCGAATATGGGCTACGGCGTATGCAATACCCGCCGCATTGGGCAAACCATGGGGCGATGTTCTTACGAGCTTTGATATTCCAGCTGTCGTTGAAGAAAAAGCAACGGCAGTAGAAGCTATAAAGCCGGTAGAAGAAGAGCTAACAGCACCAAAAGCCGCAACAGCTGAATACGAACGTCTCTCAACCCAGATTACGCAACTGAGAAGCGAAGTCGCAGAGCTAAAAAACTCCATAGAGACGCAAGTTCCTCAGCAAGAATCTGTCGTAAAGCCAAAAAACCTCGTTGCATCTCTTGCGTATACCGCGATCGTGCAGCCGATTGTCTCAGCTTTCACCCTGATTTGGAAACTGATCCAAAAGTAGTATAATATGTGAATGAAGAGATCCCTCGTTTTTTTCATCGCAGCGGCCCTTATGCTTTCCATAGGAGCACGTCTTCTTTCTCATGCTCCCAATTTTACCCCTATGGGCGCTTTTGCATTGTTTGTAGGCGCATACCTTGGGTATAAGAGCAAATGGCTGCTGTTTCTGCCCTTTGGAGCCATGGCGGTTTCAGATCTATTCATTGGCCTATATGACTGGAAGCTCATGGCCGTGGTGTATGCGAGCTTTCTGGTTTACGGAATATTGGGCATGATCGCGGGAAAACAAAAACAGCCAGGGAAAATATTCCTGGCAACCGTTACGGGATCTCTGGTGTTCTACCTTACCACCAACGCCGCCGTTTGGATTTTTTCCCCTTGGTACCCCCATAATCTTCAGGGTCTTCTTCTCTCGTATACGCTGGCGCTCCCATTCTTCAAAATGACTTTGCTGGGAGACGTATTCTATGCTGCGGTATTTTTTGGAGGATATGAGGCCTTAACCTTCATTGGTAACATCATCATGAGGAAACGAAGCATATCTTTGAGGACATGAACATATACCTTGCCGGAGATCATGCGGGTTTTGCCCTGAAAGAAGCAATCAGGCAGTATTTGGCAGGACGCGGCTTTCCCGTGCAGGATTTTGGCCCCGTTTCTTTTGATCCGGGTGATGATTATCCGGATTTTGTCATCCCGCTCGCGCGGAAAGTCGCGGCAGAAAAAGACAGAAAAGGGATTGCCGTTGCAGGGACAGGTCAGGGAGAAGCAATTGTTGCAAACAAGGTAAAAGGCATCAGGGCGGCCGTATACTACGGAGGCTCTCTGGACATTGTGCGGTTATCCCGTCAGCATAACGATGCGAACGTGTTGTGTCTTGGGGCAAGATTTATCACTCAAGAAGAAGCGATTGACGCCATCACCCTATGGTTGGAAACGGATTTTGAAGGCGGAAGACACGAGCGCCGCATCAAGAAGATTGATCAAATTGAGCAATAGAGCGTGCAAAAAATAGTCCCAGCAATTCTCACGGACAGCGCGGCCGATCTTGCAAAGAAGCTCAAGATTCTTGCAGGAAATACGCAGTGGGTCCAGATTGACGTGATGGACGGCTTGTTCGTTCCGGAGATATCGGTTCCGTTGTCTGTTCTTGAAGAGCTCGCGGACGACTTTGATTATGAAATCCATCTCATGGTGCAAGACCCCGCAAGCTATCTTGAAACGTGCCAGGCAGTAGGAGCAAAGCGCGTCATATTCCACATCGAAGGAGTGAAGAATCCAGAGCATGTATTCCAGGAAATGCAGAAGTATTCGTTTGAACGGGGGATTGCCTTAAGTCCCGAGACCCAACTCGATGTGGTGAAGAAATGGCAGCAGCAGATTGATTCCCTGCTGTTTCTCAGCATTCATCCAGGCAAGCAGGGCCGAGAATTCATTCCTTCTGTCTTAGAAAAGATACGGGCTCTCAGAATGTTTTCTCTTGATATTCTTCTCGGGGTGGACGGAGGAATTAATGAGCCAGAGGAGTTTAAAAGGGTATTTGAGGCAGGAGCTGATTATGTAGTGGTGGGGAGCGGCATCTGGAAGAGCAAGGATCCTATTGCGGCATTGAGGAAACTGGAAGCGATGGTACAATGACAACACCGATGAAGCAATATTCCTTTATAGAGTTGGAGAAAATAGCAAACACCGTTCGGCAAGACATCATTGAGATGCTTGTTGCGGCCGGATCCGGACATTCGGCAGGCCCCCTTGGCATGGCGGATATTTTCACCGCCTTGTATTTTTCCATATTGAAACACGATCCCAAGAATCCCGACTGGCAAGAGCGTGATCGCCTCATCCTGTCCAACGGTCATATCTGCCCGGTTCGATATGCCGTAATGGCGCACGCAGGATATTTTCCCAGGTCTTGGCTAAAAACCTTTCGCAAAATCAACTCAAAGCTAGAAGGTCATCCTTCTTTCAAAAAGCTTCCTGCAGTTGAGACATCATCTGGCCCTTTAGGGGAAGGGTTGTCTCAGGCATGCGGATTTGCCTTGGCAGCCAAGATGGATAAGGCAAGCTACCACATTTGGTGCTTGATGTCTGACGGGGAGCACCAAGAAGGCATGACCTGGGAAGCAGCAATGCTGGCTGCAAAGTACCGTTTAAACAACCTTACCGTTGTGATTGACCGCAACAACATTCAGATAGACGGATTTACCGAAGACGTCATGCCTTTAGAACCCTTGAGAGAAAAATACGAGGCCTTTGGCTGGCATGTCATAGACATGAACGGCCACGACATGCAAGAAATCATTTCTACCCTGGAGGAAGCAAAAGCAATTGCAGAAAAACCCGTATGCATCATTGCCCACACCATTCCCGGCAAAGGAGTTTCCTTCATGGAAAAGGATTATCAGTGGCACGGCGTTCCTCCGGGAACCGATATTCCGGGCGAACCTCCAAAAAAGAAACAGGCAAAGATTGCCTTGCGGGAGCTTCGGACCTTGCAGGGGAAAATAGAGGCGGAAATGGATTAGATAGCATAAAATAAGTTTTTAGAATATTTATATGAGACCAGAGAATCTTTGGACAGATATATTTCTTGATAGCGGAAATCCCCGTGAGACAAAAGATATAAAAGATCTGCTTGGGTTCTTGGACGGCCAGACAACGAATCCAACGCTCGTTGCTCGGAACCCTCACGTAGAGGCTGCTTTGCAAGAAGGAAAGAAGTTTCAGAAAAAAGAATTACTCCATCTTTATAAAGGAATACTTGAAAGCATCTCTTTTTGCATTCCCAAGAGATCAGTTTCCGTAGAGGTGTATGTTGATCGGAGCACTACTGTCAAAGAGATGGTCACGCAAGGACGAGAGATGGCCTCGTGGATTCCGAACGCTCATATTAAGTTTCCCATCACAAGAGAGGGATTACGGGCGACCAGGGAACTCTTGAAAGAAGGGATACGGGTGAACATGACATTATGTTTTAGCCAAGAGCAGGCAGCTGCTGTGTACAGCGCAACGCAAGGCGCACAAAGAGGAGACGTGTTTCTTTCTCCTTTTGTGGGGCGTTTAGATGATAGAAAGGAAAATGGTATGGATCTCATCAAAAACATTCTTAGGATGTATAAGAAAGGCGATGGTCATGTGAAAGTACTTACCGCCTCTATACGAAACACTCAACACTTGCTCTATGCAATCTTTCTTGGTTCAGATATACTTACCGCGCCATTCGCCATTCTAAAGGAGTGGAAGAACGAAGGGCTTTTAATCCCAGAGAAAGACTTTACATATGATACTGGAGGATTACGAGAGATTCCATATCGGGAGATAGATATTACGCAATCCTGGGAGAGACATGATATTGCTCACGAGCTTACTGATCAAGGACTTGACCGTTTTTCTGCGGATTGGAATACTTTAATGCTTTGATGAACTACTTTCTAGCAAAAGCCTATCTTGAGGAAACAGAGATTCTCCAAAAGCCAATGAGGGACGGCGCGGGAATCGGTTTGGCGGAACTGGGGGCAGAGAAGAAGGATGTCGTTGTACTTGCAGCAGACACTGCAGAATCTTCTCGCGCCCATTATTTCGCAGAGAAGTTCCCCGAACGCTTCATTCAAGTTGGAGTGGCAGAACAGAACATGATTGGTATTTCCGCCGGCCTTTCGTACCAAGGCAAGGTGCCGTATGCGGTCACGTACGCCGCCTTTTTGCTGGGGAGGTCCTGGGAACCCATACGTACGACCATAGCGTATCCCGAGAGGCACGTGGTGTTTGTTTCTTCCCATGCGGGCTTAGCCACGGGACAGGATGGTCCTACCCATCAAATGACAGAAGATATTGCGTTGACGCGCTGCCTTCCTGGGTTTGTAGTTATTGCACCATGCGATTATGAACAGGCAAGACAGGCCGTGAAAGCTGCCTATGCATTGAAAGGGCCGGTATACATTCGTAATGCAAGAGAGAAAACGCCCGTGTTCACAAGCGAGAAAACTCCTTTTGAGGTAGGCAAGGCACAGGTGTTGAGGGAGGGAAAGAACGCCACCCTTATTGGCCATGGGTACATGGTGTACTGGTTGCTCCAGATTGCAGAAGAACTGAAGAACAAAATGTCTCTTGAGGTGATTAATCTCCATACGATAAAACCGTTCGATGAAAAGACGATCTTGTCATCCGCAAAGAAAACAGGACGGGTATTCTGCGCAGAGGATCACAATGTCATAGGCGGCATGGGAAGCGCGGTTGCAGAGTTCCTTTCTCAAAACTATCATGTTCCTCTGAAGCTTCATGGTATGTACGACACCTTTGCAGAATCAGGAACAGTCAAAGATCTTTGGAAAAAGTATGGCCTCGATAAAGAAGGAACAAAGAAGGTGCTTCTTGAGTTTTTGAAAAAGGCATGAAACCAAAGTTTGATATTATCTCCATTGGCGATACGCAGCATGATGTTTTTTTGGAATTGGAGGAAGAGACGAAAATCCTGGAAGACAAAAAAACCAAGACCAAGTATCTGGGGGTCGTATACGCAGAGAAGATCCCCGTCAAGAAGTTCACGAGCATCGTTGCGGTGGGCAACTCAGCGAACGTTGCCATCGGATGCTCGCGTCTTGGCTTGAAAACCGCGTTCTACACGATGCTGGGATCTGACATCATAGGCAGGGAAGAATTCGACGTATTCAAGAAAGAGAAGGTCGCTCCAGACTACATCGTCTGGGACAGGAAGCGGGGAAGCAATTTTTCCGCCGTGTTGAATTATAGGGGAGAACGCACCATTCTGGTGCATCACGAGCATCGCGATTACGTCCTTCCCAAGCTGGCTCCAGCTGCGTGGGTATACCTGAGCTCCATGGGCCCTGGGTTTGAAAAGATCCATGGAGCACTCCTGCGCTATGTGAAAAAGCACAAGGCAAAGATGGGATTCAATCCGGGAAGCTTTCAGATGAAGGCCAGATTGAAGAAGCTCGCTCTAGTGATACGCCAGAGCACGGTATTTTTCGTGAACAGGGAAGAAGCTGAAACATTGCTTAAGAAACGGGCTGATATAAAGACATTGCTGAGACTGCTGCATCGGCTGGGCCCCAAGATCGCGGTTATCACGGACGGGCCAAAAGGTTCTTACTCGTTTGACGGAAAGCAGATTCTTTTTCTTCCGATATTTCCGGCGAAGATCGTGGAGCGCACGGGTACGGGAGACGCGTACTCCACGGGTTTCATCTCAGCGCTTGCGCACGGGTACGGCGTCGCAGAGGCGATGCGTTGGGGCACGTTCAACTCGGCTTCCAAGATCCAGTCCATAGGCGCGAGACAAGGGCTGCTTTCAAAATCCGCAATGACAGGATTCATAGAGAAACATAAGACGTTTCAGCCAAAGCGCATTTGATACCATGCCCAAAGTATTCATTACGACGAAAATTCCCGACGCTGGAATTTCTTTGCTCAAAGCGCAAGGGTATGAAATTGAGATTGGTTCTGCAGAAAATCTTTCAGAAGAAAAGATCAAAAAGCTTGCAAAGGGAGCAGATGCTCTTCTTTCTCAACTTGAAGACCGAATAGACGGTGCCCTGCTGGATGCTATCGGCCCGCAACTTAAAGTGGTCGCGAATTATTCAGTCGGATATGACAATGTTGATTTGAAGTCGACAAAAGAGCGGGGAGTGTTGTTTACCAATACGCCGGGGGTTCAGAAAGAAGTTGTCGCAGAGCACGCGGTAGCTCTTCTCTTGGCTGTTGCCAGAAGAATAGTTGAGGGTGATCGGTACACGAGAGCCGGAAAATATAAGGGATTTGAACCAGATCTTCTGGTGGGGACCGAGTTGGCCGGCAAAATATTGGGCCTTATCGGCCATGGAAGAATCGGCTGCAGGGCTGCGGATATTCTCCAAAAAGGGTTTGGCATGAAGGTTATGTATTATGACAGCGTGCGAGACGAACAGCGCGAAAAACAATGCGGCATTGCTTACGCGTCTCTTCAAGAGGTGCTGAGTGCTGCCGACGCGGTGACGATTCATGTTACCCTCTCTGCTTCTACGCGACATTTGCTTGGTGGAAAAGAAATTGCGTTTATGAAGCCAACCGCGTACCTGGTAAACACGTCTCGGGGAGCGGTGATCGACGAAAAAGAACTCGTGAAAGCGCTTCAGGAAAAACGCATTGCGGGAGCAGGCCTCGATGTTTTTGAAGAGGAGCCGAATCTTTCCCCGGGTCTCGCAGCGTTAGAGAATGTGGTGCTTACCCCGCATGTTGCTTCAGCATCTAGGGAAGCGCGAGACAAGATGGCAGAGTTGGCAGCTCAAAATATTATTGCGGCGCTTTCCGGGCAGACGCCACCCAACCTGGTACAATCATGATGGAAGAATCTTTGCTCAATTTTGCCCAGCAGTTTACTCGGGAATTGGAAGTGGAGAACGCGGAAGAATGGCTCAGGTACGACAGGTTTCTGGTAGCAGGCATGGGGGCATCGGCCTTGGCAGCTCACCTGCTCTCAAGCTTTCGGCCGGAGCTAGATCTTATAATTCATCGCGATTACGGACTTCCAAATCTTCCGCAAGAACGATGGAGGGATCGTCTCGTGATCGCAAGTTCGTATTCAGGAAATACCGAAGAAACCCTAAGCTGTTTTGAAGAAGCGAGAATCAAGCACATGCCCGCAGCCGCAATTTCAACCGGCGGCAAACTTCTTGAGATCGCAAAGTCCCAGGACATCCCTTTTATGCGGCTTCCCGATTTGAATCTTCGGCCCCGCCTGGCAGTCGGCCTCAGCTTTCTTGGTCTGTGCAAACTTATGGGAGACGAAGAATTGTACGCAAAGACCAAGCAGCTTGCGTTTGAGCTGCGGCCCTCGGAATTGCAAGAACAAGGGAAGCTGCTCGCTCAAGAACTCTCAGGAAAGATTCCGGTAATCTATGGATCGGGGTATTCGTTTCCCATCGCATACAAGTGGAAGATCGCATTCAATGAGACGACGCGAATTCCCGCGTTCGCGAACGCGTTTCCGGAATTGAACCACAATGAGATGGCGGGATTTGACATCACCCAAGGCACAAAAGAGCTTGGAGGAAAGTTTCACGTCATCCTTCTTAAGAGGAATGGAGATTTAGAGCAGGTAAAGAAACGCATGGAGGTTGCACAGCAGATGTGGAAGGCAAAGGGCCTGCAGGTAAGCGAAGTGCGGCTTGAGGGGCATTCTGAAGTGCTTCAGGCGTTTTCCGGTATTCTTTTGGGGCATTTCACCGCCCTAGCTCTCGCCCAGCAGTATGGCACGGCATCAGAAAAAGATGAGATGATCGAGGAGTTTAAGAAGCGAATCGGATAGTATATACTTAAGGCGACTCTTTAAAAGATAATGTTTCATCTTTTTACCTTAGTATCGTTTCTTGCCCTCTACACGAGTGCGCTTAGTTTTGGTTTTCTTGCGTTTCAATTTATTGAAGAAGCGTTTCCCGACCTTTTGAATTACGGCAGGTCCATGATGTGGGGCGGAGGACGTAACGCAATCGCGGGCCTTATTGTTGCTTTTCCCCTATACCTTTTTTTGATGCGATTGATTTGGAAAGAAACCAAGGGGAACGCAAAGAATCTGGAGTCGGGAGTCCGTAAGTGGTTCACATACATCACCCTTGTGGTGGTTGCGGGCATTATGCTTGGAGACTTGATCGCGGTGGTTTCCAGTGTGCTCGGAGGCGAGCTGGCGGTGAGATTTCTCTTAAAGGCAGGAACTATTTTTGCAATAGCAGGTGTCATATTCGGCTATTACCTTCATGATCTGAAAAGAAAGGCGGAGGATTCCTTTTCTCCAAGAGCAAAAGCATGCGTACTCGCCGTAACGGTTTTTGTTCTTATTTTTATTGGATACGGGATTGTTCTTACCGGCACTCCGGGCCAACAGCGAGCGCTTCAATTTGACCAAAGGAGGACATCCGACCTCCAGCAGATAGCATCTGCAATTCAGATGTATTGGGAACAGCAAAAAAAGCTTCCCCAGGGATTTGAAGATTTAAAACAGCAGCAGTTTACATACATTCAATCAGTTCAGGACCCTGAAACCCAGGCTCCGTATGAGTACAAGGTGTTGGGAGAGAAAACGTACGAGCTGTGTGCGGTGTTTGCCACAGATTCTTCTCAATATGAGGCAAAGACCAAGGCCCCGACTCCTTTTTCCGCAGAACAGTGGAATCACGCAAAAGGCCCTGTG
>CAZAHG010000007.1:11664-16741 GCA_964485065.1 uncultured Candidatus Saccharibacteria bacterium
GTGTGTTTTACGAGAGAAGTTCAGCCCCTTCTTCGCTAAATGAAAATTACAAAATACGTTCATTCTTGCCTGCTTGTTGAAGAAAAAGGGAAGGCGGCCCTTATTGACCCTGGCAATTACACCTCTCAGAGCAGATCGCTTGATTTAAGATATCTTGAGAAGCTGGATTTCGTGCTCATTACGCATGAGCATGCCGACCACCTGCACATTCCTTTTCTTAAAGAGATTCTTGCCCAGTTTCCAGAGGTTGTAGTTATCACGAATCCTTCCGTCGTATTGCTGTTGGAACAGGAGGGCATACGCGCCTCAAGCAAAGGGAACGCGTTTGTTGCTGTCAAAGAATTCAGCCACGAGAAGATTTTCTCTTCCGTGGCGCCTCCCAACGTTCTTTTTGACGTGTTTTCAAGATTGACTCACCCCGGAGATTCGTTTGGTTTTTCTGAGACGCGAGAAGTCCTTGCGCTCCCAGTGCAGGCTCCCTGGGGAAGCACGACACAGGCAGTAGAAAAAGCCTTGCAATTGAAGCCAAAAATTATTATACCCATCCATGACTGGCACTGGCATAATGAAGCCCGCAAGGCAATGTACGAGCGCCTCGCGGTATATTTTAAGGAACAGGGCATTGAATTTCGGGGATTAGAAACTGGACAAACGTTTGAAATGGAATGATTTCTCTTTCGGAACGCAAGAAACGGACGGCAACGATCGTTCAAAAGCTTAAAAAGCTTTTTCCAGAAGCCGCGATTGCCCTGCGTTTTTCAAATAACTGGGAGCTGCTGGTGGCGGTAGAGCTGTCCGCCCAATGCACGGATAAAAAAGTAAACGAGGTGACCAAAAAGCTCTTCAAGAAATACCGGACGCTGCAAGATTACGTGCGCGCATCCGCCAGTCAGCGAACCATAGGGGAGTTTGAACAAGATATCAGACAGACGGGATTTTTCAGGGCAAAGACAAAAAATATTTTGGCTGCGGCAAAAATGGTGCAGAACGAGTATCATGGGAAGATGCCCCGAACGATGGCAGAGATGTTGAGGATCCCGGGTGTGGCAAGAAAGACGGCAAACGTGGTTCTGGGAAACGCATACGGCGTGGTAGAGGGCATTGCCGTAGACACGCACGTCATACGCCTGAGCCAAAAGCTTGGTCTTACCTTACACAAGGATCCCGTGAAGATAGAGCGTGACCTTATGCAGCTTCTGCCTAGAAAAGAGTGGTTTCCCTTCACCTACGGGCTTATTGAATACGGCAGACAGTATTGCCCGGCACGGAAGCATGGCTGCAGCACTCACCCGTCCCTCGAGGGTACTCGGGACTTTTAGCTTTCGAGTCTGTAAAAAAGAAGGGGATTTCTCTATAAACTCAGAACAAGTATTCATTACTTGTTCTAAAGTGTAAGAAACTTAATCTCGTTAAGTTATCCACAGCTAAATCTCGTTTAGTTTTCCACCCAGCTTCACCCGCTCCTGAGCCTGCCGATCACCCCCGCCCCTCCAAATAGCCATCCTTGTCCCGGACGAGTTATCCCTGCCTGCAGATGCCTGCGGCTTATGCGACTGGCGAGTAAGCTCCAAACTAGACTCGGTCTAGTTTTCCACACCTAGACCGAGTCTAGTTATCTGTTGCTGGTTGAGCGGCAGAAGAAACCCGTGTAAGATGAAGGGCATGGCGTTTTATTCCGGAAAACGATCGAGAAACATCTTTGATCCTGCATCCAAGGAACCGTTTGTTTTAAGTCGCACAAAACTGGATTTGTTTATCAAATGCCCGAGATGTTTCTATCTTGATCTGCGTTTGGGAGTGGGCCAGCCCCCGGGATACCCGTTCAGTTTGAATAACGCGGTGGACACTCTCTTGAAAAAGGAGTTTGACGTGCACCGCGCAAGCAATACTCCCCATCCACTTATGGAAACGTATGGCATTGAGGCGGTTCCCTTTCAGCACAAGAACATGGATGAGTGGCGGGACGCAATGACCAGGGGAGTACGGGCTCTGGACGAACCCACGAATCTTATCGTTCGGGGAGGCATTGATGATATTTGGGAGAATAAGGCGGGAGAGCTGCACGTGGTGGACTACAAGGCAACGGCAAAGAACGGAGAAGTGAACATAGACGCCGAGTGGCAGCAGGGATATAAACGGCAGATTGAAATTTATCAATGGCTCATGCGAAAGAATGGATTCAAGGTTTCGAATACGGGGTATTTTGTATATGTGAACGGCCGCACGGACAGAAAGGCTTTTGACGGCAAGCTGGAATTTGACATCAAGATCATTCCATACGAAGGGAATGATTCTTGGGTGGAAAAGGCGCTGCAAGACGTGAAGCAGTGCTTGATGTCAGATAAGCTTCCTTCTGCTTCTGCGGAATGCGACTTTTGCACGTATCGCAAGGCCGTGCAGGATGCTCTTGAGCCTTTTGTGAAATAGCATGGCCTCGAAGCATGTAAGTTTTAGTCAATTAATGACATATGTCCGTTGTGCCGAGCACTATTTATTTCGTTATGTATTGGGTATCAGGCGGCCTCCGACGAAAGCCCAAAAGCACGGGTTTGCCCTGCACGAGACATTTGCGTATCATTTTGAGCAGAAAAAACTGGATCGGAAAGGTATAAGGGCGCGCGATGCGCAAGATTTTTTCGCGGGGATTTTCCAATCGGCAATGGAAGATTACCAACTGGAAATGGAGCAATCCCGCGCGCTCCTCACAAAAGAATATATTGCAAAAGAGCGGCAGAACAGCATACCCAATCTCTTGCTCACGGGAGCTAGGGGCATAGACGTCTATTTCAAGGAATTGGAGCCCAAGATTAAGCCAGATCTCGTGGAAACCGCGTTTTCTTTTCCGGCTGACAAAGGCCTGGAAATGGTGGGCAGAATCGATCTTACCGATACAAGCCATGTCATTCACGAAATGAAGACCACGCGCCGCACGCCCAGCTGGCAGGATATAGCCAACGACCCGCAGATCTCAATTTACCAGGAGGCATTCTTGCGGTTAAAAGGGAAGCCGGCGAAGGGAATCAGCAAAGATTACATCGTATTTTCAAAACGAGATTCCAGAATCGTGCGATTCCAGGTACATCATCCTCGCCACAACTACGCAGCGGTGCTGCAGAGCGCGCATGCCATCATGGAGGCGGTGAAACACAACGTCTTCTACTGCCTGCATCCTGCGGAATCCTGGGTTTGCTCGAAAGAATGGTGCGGGTACTACAAGCTTCATCAGGAGCTCAAAAAGAAGGGTTTGGCCAAATTTATGCTACAATATTCCAGATTATGAAATCTTCATACGTTGTCATCCATCTGGGAGGATCTGTCGTCGTGCCGCATATGACGGATGAAGGCGGGATCAACACCTCGTTTTTAAAAGAATTCTTAAAGTTTATGCGCCGCCAAATTGCGGGTCCTCGCCGTTTCATCATTGTTATCGGAGGAGGCAAGGTGTGCCGCGTATACCAGCGGTCAGCCCGCAGGGTGCAGAAGATATCGAATTGGGATCTGGACTGGATCGGCATTCACGCCGCGCGCCTGAACGCTCATTTGCTGAGAACAATTTTCGTGAAAGAAGCGTACCCGGTGATCATTGATCACGATCCTTTGGAAGAAGAGGTGGAAATGATGAAGCATTCAAACCGAAGTCTCTTTATCGCTTCTGCATGGAGGCCCGGATGGTCTACGGATTATGTTGCGGTGCGGCTTGCGGAAAAGTTCGGCGCCAACAACGTCATTATCGCCAAAGACACCCCGTTCGTATATGATGCCGATCCTCGGAAGAACAAAGACGCGAAAGCATTGAAGAAGATTTCATGGAAAGCATACAAGAAAATCATTCCTTCAGCGTGGACTCCGGGGTTGTCTACGCCCGTAGATCCTATAGCTACGCGCCTCGCGGAAAAAATCAAGGTAACCGCAAAAGTGCTGGAAGCGACCGATCTAAAAAGCTTCAAGGCCGCAATTGACGGCAAGTCGTTTGAAGGCACGGTCATTACTCCATGAAACTCTCAGTTGGAATTGTGGGGTTGCCGAATGTGGGGAAATCCACCTTGTTTCAGGCGCTCACGAAAAAGGCTGTTGATATCGCAAACTATCCGTTTTGCACCATTGAGCCGAATGTCGGCATTGCGACCGTGCAGGATGCGCGGCTTGAAAAGTTGGCTCTCGTGTTCAACCCTCAGAAGACCATTCCTGCCATCGTGGAATTCGTTGATATCGCGGGATTGGTGAGGGGAGCGGCTCAAGGTGAAGGGCTCGGGAACAAGTTTTTAGCTCACATTCGGGAAGCCGCATCCATTCTTCACGTGGTGCGCTGTTTTGAAGACCCCGAGATTACCCATGTCGAGGGAGCGCCAGATCCTTTGCGGGATATTGAGACCATACGCACAGAACTTGCCTTAAAAGACATGGAAACGGTTGACCGAAAGATATTTGATCTTCAGCGTGATGCGAAGATCGGAAAGAAGGAAGCCGAAGAAGAGCTTGAGGTTCTTTTAAGAATCCGCACATTATTGGCAGAAGGCCAGCCGATTGGAGATGGCCCGTCATACCTTCTTTCCGCAAAACCGGTACTCTGCGTTTTGAATGCCGGAGGCAACAATGTTTCCGCCTCTCTTATAAAAAAGCTTGGAGGCATGGGTATTTCGTACATCATTCTGAACATTAAAGAAGAATTTGATATGGCGGGATTGAGCGAGGCCGCATTGATCGAGCTTGGCTTGACTCCGCGGCTGCCGGAGCTGATCGCAAAATCATATGAGCTTTTGGGGCTTGTAACGTTTTTTACGGCAGGTTCAGATGAAGTTCGAGCCTGGACGATACGCAAAGGAACAAAGGCGCCAGGAGCGGGAGCCGCCATTCACAGCGATTTTGAAACGAAGTTTATCAAGGCCACGGTGGTTCCGTGGGATCAACTCGTTGAATCGGGCAGCGTTGCCAAGGCGGCTGCCCGCGGCATTGTGCGCACGGAAGGAAAAGAATATGAAGTGCGGGACGGCGATGTCATCGAATTCAGGCATGGTTAGATTTAGTAGTCGTAGCTCGCCACCAGGAGATTGTTGGAATCGTAGAGAAGAATCTGATC
>CAZAHG010000008.1:0-13908 GCA_964485065.1 uncultured Candidatus Saccharibacteria bacterium
ACCAACGGTAAATCCACCACGGTGGAAATGATTTCGCGCATTCTGGAATCGGGCGGCAGAAAGACGGCATCTCTTTCTTCCGTGCGTTTTCGCATCGGAGACAAGGAACATCGAAATACGCTTAAGATGACGATGCCGGGACGTTTCTTCGTGCAGCGGTTTCTGCGCCGGGCCGTCAAAGAAGGCTGCACGCATGCGGTACTCGAAATCACCTCAGAGGGGATTATGCAGCACCGCCACCGTTTCATTAATTTTCATACGGCGGTATTCACCAATCTGAGCCCCGAACACATAGAGCGCCATGGTTCATTTGAGAAATATCGCGAAACAAAAGGATTGCTGTTTCGGGCGGCGAAAGAGGCGCACGTGATAAATCTTGACGACGAGCATGCGGAATACTTTTTGCAATTCAGCGCACGAACTATTTTTGGATACAGGATTCCCGGCACTCGTACGCCCATCAGGGGCGAGGAGGTGCTGCAGATCATAGAGGCCAAAGTTTCCGCAGATGAAGGCGACCCGCCTGGCGGCGAGGCAGGTGGCGTCAGATTTTCTATTGGAGATACGCAGTTTCGCCTCAAGCTGCTGGGAGCATTCAATGTTTCAAACGCGTTGGCAGCCGTCTGCGCAGGACTGTCGCAGGGTATAAGCATGCAAGCGTGCAAAACAGCCCTGGAGAGCATTGAGAATATGCCGGGGCGCATGGAGCTTGTCATACGCGAACCATTTGAGGTATTTGTTGACTACGCATTTACCCCGGCTGCCCTGGAAAAGGTATACAAAACCCTGCGATCGCGTTTGAGCGCTCGGGTTCCGCAAGGAAAACTTCTGTGCATATTGGGAGCCGCGGGCGGAGGAAGAGACATGTGGAAGCGGCCCATTTTGGGCAAGATAGCGGCTACATATTGCGATACGGTCATTGTAGCCAATGAAGATCCGTACGACGAAGACCCTGCCCGGATTTTATCTGAAATAAAATCCGGAATTCTTAATTCTCAATTTCCAATTTCCAATTTCTACGAAATTCTAGACAGGCGTGAGGCAATCGCCAAAGCGCTTTCTCTTGCCGCTCCCGAGGACATTGTTGTCATTACCGGTAAGGGAAGTGAAGATTCCATTGCCTGGGCAAAAGGAAAGAAAACGCCGTGGGATGACAGGATTGTTGTAAAAGAGGAGCTGGACAAAATGCGCCAGGTGAGCTAGAATAAGGTGGTGGAGACGGGGCAAAAAGCAAAAGTCTTTGCTTTTTGCGGGAGCATATCATTTATCCATCCGCCTTAAGCGGATGTATAGATAGGAAATGCTCCCTGGGTAGAGTGTAAAAAATAAAACTTACTCATATGACTATTAGCGAAATCTACAATAAAGCAGTCCAAATGGGGATTGACGCCGACTTTCGCAGCAACGAATACGTCGCCAAACTTTTGGAACGCAGGAAACAAAAGTATGAAAAGCTTTCCGGCCACGAGAAAGCGGAGTTTGACGTAGAATCTCTCACGAACCCATATTCTGATACGAGGGTATTGCACGTTGCAGACGATAAGGAGATTAAAAAAGTATTGTGCGGTATTGATATTGAAGTTGGAGAGATTCTTCTCGCAAAGGAACTTGGAGGCATTGATTTGGTAATCTCTCACCATCCCATGGGAAGGGCTTTGGCAGACATGCATGAGGTCATGGAATTGCAGGCTGATATTTTTCATCAATACGGGGTTCCCATCAACGTGGGAGAGGGAATGATGAAAGAGCGGACTTCTGAGGTTGCAAGAGGCATTAATCCAAAGAATCACTGGAAAACGGTGGATGCGGCAAAGCTTCTGGGAATCAACCTCATGTGCATTCATACTGCGGCAGACAACATTTCTGCTTCTTTTGTGAGAGATGCGATCGCGAAAAAGAATCCCGAACGAGTGGAAGATTTGATGGAGGTTCTTTCTGGCATCGGAGAATATCAGCAGGCAGAGCAGCTCGGAGTGGCTCCTCGCATCTTTACGGGAAGCCCTGAAAACCGATGCGGCAAAATTCTCGTGGACATGACCGGAGGGACAGAGGGTCCTCCGAAGATTTACGAGCGCATGGCGCACGCAGGAATCGGCACCGTCGTTGGCATGCACATTTCAGAAGACCACAAAAAAGAAGCGGAAGCCGCTCACGTGAACGTCGTGGTTGCGGGGCATATGTCTTCCGACTCTATCGGTATGAATGTTCTCTTGGATGAAATGGAGCGGCAGGGCGTGCAGGTGGTTCCCTGCGGAGGACTGTTTCGCGTGTCAAGGACGAATCAGTAAACAATTGACAAGAACGAGGCGTAGACCTACTATAAGGCCATAATGCGAAGCGCAAGAAAAACCATACAAATCCAGACTCTTTATGGCCCCCACGACTGCATTTTGGAGCCAGATGAGAAGAAAGGGTTTATCGCAACAGCCCCGGGCCTGCCAGGAGTGATTACCTGGGGAAAAGATATTGCACAGGCCAAGAAGATGGCGAAAGAAGCCATTGAGCTTTGCATCGAATGTCTTGCAGAAGAGCGTCTGTCCAAGAGAAAACATCTGGGCAGGGCGGTTGAGCACGTGGCGGCATGAGCATTATCCCATCGCTTCCTCCGCGGCAACTTTTGTTACTCCTGCTCAGAGCAGGATTTAAAATTCTTCGTCAAAAAGGCAGCCATATACGCATTGAGCATCCTGTTACGAAGAAAAGCACGACGATCGTGATGCACCCGGGAGAGCTATCTGGCAAGATAATATCAAAGATTCTCAAGCAGGCGGGGCTTGCCGTTAGCGAATTCTTGAAACTTTTAGGAAAATAGGTCTTCCTATGCTCCCGTAGTTGAACCGGATACAACGCCTCCCTCCGGAGGAGGTGATACAGGTTCGAATCCTGTCGGGAGCACTATGACATAACCGCCGATTTTTAAGGGCTAGATTCTGGGCGGCACAAAGTGCCGTCCATTGATTTTGTCCTGATGAATGAAGACCACTCGCCCATTGGAGTTGTGGGGATTCGCCCTGTGGATAACTCACCCCTTGACACATCACTATGGTTGATATAGTATTATTACAGATCAGAAATATAAACAATCAAAAATCGCTATAGTAGCAAGAAATAACCAATATGGCCAATATACAAACAAAAGAGATAAACATTCTTCCCGATCGAAGTCTTATGCCAAAGATCGGTCAAACCGGTTATTCGGTTAGTCAGGCAGTTTCAGAGTTGGTCGATAATTCAATTGATGCTCGAGAAGACGGGAAAGCTCTTACTGTTGAGATTTCCCTTGATGCCGATAAGGGCGTCCTCGAAGTTTCTGATGATGGCGTGGGAATGGACGAACAAACCGCCGCAAATAGCATCAAGTTGGCTCATTCTGCCAAGAAGAATAAGCTTGGTGAGTTCGGTTTGGGTCTTAAAACTGCCGCTACGAGTTTGGGCAAGAAATTTCAAATTATCACTACCCAAAAAGGAAGCGACAAGGAATATATTTTGGAATACGACGAAGAAAAGTGGCTGAAGAGTGGAGATTGGACTAAGCATGAAATGAAAATTAAATCGGGCGTTGATAAAAGACGATCTGGTACAACTATCCACATAAAAGATCTTCATTTCAGCATCTACCCCAATTTACCCGGCAATATCAAAAAAGATCTTGCTACCCGCTTTGCGCCATTTATTGAGAACGGCGAAGTGAAGATCAGGGTAAATACGAAATGGTGTGAACCAGAACCGCTTAGTTTGAAAACCGAATATCATGCTCCGGACGGGAAAGAACTATTTCGACTTAAACTTGAAAGTGGAAATGAGGTTTGGGGATGGAGAGGGTTACTCAAGAAAGGCTCTGATAAAGGAGAATATGGATTTCGAGTTTTTCGTCGCGGTCGCCTAGTCATACAGTTCGCAAAACTTGGTTTTAATCCTCACCCCGAGGCACGACAAATTACAGGAGAAATTCATCTTGATCATGTTCCCGTTACCCATAACAAGCGTGAATTTATTCAGGAATCTCCTCTGTATCAGGAAATTGTCAATGAGGAAGGAATTTTTTGGAACTTCATGCGAGAGCTTGTGCGTGAGGCAAGAACCTCAATGCGTAAGACTCAAATTGATCAAGGGATCATTGATAAACTTGAAGCGCAAAAAGACAGTATAATGAAAGCGATCAAAAAAATTCCGCAACTTAGAGAATATGCTTTTCCAGACTTGAAAGAGAAAATGAAAATAAAGGAAGGAGAACACGAAGGCATGGCCGATCTGGAAATAGAAAAACGTGATCCTAGAGAAGTAGTAACAATTGAAGAAGAGCCGATCCCACAGAACGAAAACGGGCGAAAACCGAAAAAGAGTCACATCAAAAAAACTTACTTTATAACCGTCAACGGTAAACGGTTTAAAGTGGATCACAGTTTCGTCGATCTGAAAACAGACGATGTTTTGAAAGATAAGAATGTTGACGAAGAAACTGGCATCCATGTTTTCACCAACATCTCTTTTCCTGGGTTTGCCAATACGAAAGACCATGTTTTTTATGGGGCATGGAATATTGCCGAGGCGATAGCAGAGGTTATGGTTGAGAGAAATAAACGTTCGCCAGAAGAAGTCCTAAAAATTAGAGATTTGATTCTCAAACGAAGCGCCGAAATTATTCGGGAGCTTGATGAGGTCGAAAAAGAAAAGAAAGTTGCCGAACGATTGAAGCGCGAGTACGAGGAAAAAATTGCGAAGATCAAAGAAATCGAAGAAAAAAATGTTGATATAAAAGTATAAAATTATGTTTGTAAAATCAATAAAAATTGTTCAAAGGGCAATGTTCCCAATTTTTCGTGTGGTTCAGCTATTACCACAACAGATGCAGGTTGGTGTCGCCGGTACGGGATTTTTCATCAATTCGCGAGGATATTTCGTTTCAGTAGCCCATGTTTTTGATGAGGCAAATCAAAACACAAAATTTCTTTATATCGGAAAATTACCGGAGAATCTTCAAAATCCGTGGCTAGAAATTACAGAGGTGTGCCGTGACGATGACGCCGATATTTATATTGGGAAGATAGAGTTAAAAACCCCCGAATATCTCCGTCTTTCAAAAAACACTCCGAATATTGGTAGATCGGTTTGTGTTAGTGGTTATCCTTTGGCAGAAATCAGCACAGACGCACAGGGTAGATTGGAAGTTGGACGTGTGCGCAGATATTTTCAGCCAACATTTGTGCTCGATAAAGGAGTTAGCAATAGCAATAATAGACAAGGACGAACAAGGAAACATGATGGATTTCTTGTTCGAGACGTTGGTCTGTTTGGGATGAGTGGAGGACCCGTTTTTGATCCAAGCGGTGCAGTTGTAGGAATACAGGGGTCAGTTACACAGCCGAGAACAAGCTCAAATGGTAGCAGGACGATTTCAGTGGAGAATGCTTTGGCGATACGAAGTAACCTGATTTTGGGCTTATTGAAAAAAAACAAGATCAAGGCAAATTTTTTGGGTAGATTCTAGATCGTCCAGAACAAAGTCATACTCTTTAGATTAGATGCTCCACCTTAGCTAAGCTAAGGATACTATGGTATATTTGGATACATGAAAGTAAAGAAGGGGCCTGTGAAAAAACAGGCGACATCAAGGAAGGTAAAACCCCCGAAACCCAACAAAGAGAAGCCCATTCGACGGGCTCAAAGCAAGCTTGTGGGGAGGGTGACGCATTACTACGACAAGATTAGGGTTGCGGTGGTGAGGTTTTCGGTTCCGATGAAGAAAGGCGACACGGTTCGGTTTGAAGGAGGAGGAAAATCGTTCTCCCAGGCGCTCGCTTCCATAGAGAAAGATCACAAGAAGATCGCAGCCGTTAAAAAGCGGCAGGAGGTTGGAGTGAGGGTGGCAAAACAGGTGCGTGAAGGATACCGCGTGTACCGATGATGAGTAGCCCCTCTGTTCTTGCGCTTTCTACTCTCATTGGGACTATTGTGGGAGCCGGGATGTTCGGGCTTCCTTTTGCGATTGTTCAGAGCGGGCTTTTTGCAAGCCTTTTTTATTTTCTCCTCCTGGGAATCTGCGTAACGTATCTTCACCTGTTTTTTGGGGAAGTGTGCTTGCGTACTCCCGGAAAACATCGGCTCATCGGCTACGCCAGTCTATACCTCGGTTTTTGGGGAAAGGCGCTCGTTACGTTTTCCACGATCGCGGGAACCATAGGCGTGCTCCTTGTTTTTTTGATTATAGGAGGAGATTTTCTTAAAATTGTTCTCTCTTCGGTTCTCACTTTGCCCGCTCCCTGGTATCATATTTTGTTTTGGGCTCCCTTGTCGCTTCTCATGGGGGCCGGGATTAAGCTTATTGCTCGCGTGGAACTTATCACAACCACGGCTTTATTCCTCACGATGGGATTGATTTTTTTCATTGCGGCACCCCATATCTCGCTTGCAAATATCCCGCTGTTTCCCGCAGCGAGTCCGTTTGTTGCCTTTGGCATCATCTTGTTTTCTCTTATCGGGTGGAATGCGATCCCCGAGATAGCAGAACTATTTCGGGAAAAGCGTGATAAACAAAGGTTTGGCAACCTCATTAAGATCGCCTCTGCGGCCGCCATAGGGCTCTACCTGGTATTCTCCCTTTCCGTGGTTGGAGTTTCCGGGCAATACACTTCTCCTGAAGCATTGGCAGGGCTGGTTCCGTTTCTTGGGACAGCAGTCATTGCCCTGGGAGCGTTTTTCGGCCTCGTTTCAATCGGAGATTCGTTTTTGATTATGGGGAGTTATCTGAAAAATTCTCTCAGGCGCGACTGGCACGTTCCAGGCATTCTTTCCATAGCTATCGCTTCCCTTGCCCCTCTTGCGCTGTATCTGCTGGGATTTAGAGAATTTATTTTCGTATTGAGCGTTGTTGGCATAATCATCGGAACAATCGAAGGATTGGTGATTGTAGCGCTGTTTGTTCGGGCCAGAAAAATCGGGCAGCTGCAGCCAGAATATATCGTGCGCACGCCGGGATTCCTCCCCGCGCTCATTATTTTCGTGCTCATGGCGGGCGCAGCAACAGCTCTTGTGTTTTCTTTCTAAATATTGTACCGTTTCCGTTATATACTGGGTATGTCCGATGAATGGCAAACACGCTTCTTCGTACTGGGAGTGGTAACGCTTGGCCTCTGGGCTTTTTTTGAGAAAGCGCTTCCTCTCTGGGGATACAATATTTCCTTGGGCGCATTTGTGTTTTCCGCGCTTGGGCTTCAATGATAAGGGTGCGCATATGGGTTTCAGGACGGGTGCAGGGCGTATGGTACCGCAGGTCAGCTCAGGCAAAAGCAAGAGAGTTGGGTATTACCGGATGGGCTCGAAATCTCATTGACGGCAGGGTGGAGATGGTTTGCGAAGGAACAGAGGAAAACATGCGAGCATTTTTGGAATGGGCGGGCAGGGGCCCATTTTTTGCCAGGGTAAGCACCATGGAAACCCAAGAAGAGGCGTACCAGGGAGCATTTACCTTGTTTGAGGTTCGTGAATTCGGGTTTTAATGATACAATAGAAAAATAGCAATTTTTAACGGGATGAAAGAAGCGGTAAAAAAAAGTTTACCAGCACTGCCGAAGGTCGTATTCTGGCTCACCCCCCTCCTCATCTCTCTTGAGGCGGGGCTGAGCATGTTTGTAGGGTACTTGATCGCGGACTTCGTTGCAGGGAAGAAATCCAGTCAGCAGGGGCGTATCCGCAACCCTTTCATCTTTAACGTGCGATCATATCGTATCCACGTTCATCACTGGCTTGTGTTTCTCGGATGCATTGCCTTTGCGTTCGTGCTCAGCAGGACGGCATTCGGCGTGCCTTCTGTCATATATGGGTTTCTTGGAGGCATTGTCGTGCAGGGCATCATGGATTACGACGACTGGAAGAGCGTCATTAAACGAAAGCAAAAGGATTCGTGAGCCACACACATTTTTTTCAGCGATTTAAAGAAGGAATCTATATTGGAGATTTTGTATATGGTGCAAACGACGGCATTGTTACAACGTTTGCGGTTGTAGCGGGAGCTATCGGAGCAGGTCTCTCGCCAGGAGTCATTATTATTCTCGGCCTTGCAAATTTGATGGCAGACGGATTCTCCATGGGAGCTTCCAGCTTTCTTGCGATACGCTCCGAGAAAGAAGTGGAGCGCAAACAAAAACTTCAGCAGGGCAATGTCGCCCCTCCCAATGGGCTGGAGACCCCTTTGCAACACGGATTTGTAACATTTATTGCTTTTCTTGGGGCCGGGTTCATTCCTCTGATTCCCTATGTGGCAGGATTTGCTTCTGATACCCAGTTTCTTGTTTCGAGCATTTTTGCTGGCGTCATGTTCTTTTTGGTGGGAGCCGGACGGACCATTATTACCGGTGGAAAATGGCTCGTAGGAGGAATGGAAGTGTTGCTTGTGGGAGGCGTTGCTTCTGCGGTTGCTTTCGGCATCGGATGGGGAATAAAAGAAGCGTTTGGAATCATCGTATAATATGGAACTATTTTTGATTTGGGGATTGGCGGGAGGAGTGCTGCGGGGACTGGTCGGATACGTCAAGCACCGCACCTCGTACAAAGACGTAAAGTTCGGCTGGGGATATTTTCTTTCTACGGTCGGCATATCGGGCGTCGCGGGTCTCGCGGCAGCGTTCAGCCTGCAGCAAGTCGGCGTGACCGCAGTTGAGCTCTCCACGCTTACGCCCGCCCTCATGCTCGTCGTGGGATACGCGGGAGGAGACGTTTTGGAAAACCTCGCAAAAATCATTCTCAAGAAACCCTAATGAGAATAGATCTGTTCAAGCAGAAGTTTGGGTATGAGATTGAGGATATGTGGCTGCCGCGGGTGACCGCCATCACCTCAATCATATCCAAATTTCCTTTTGCCCTAAAGAATAGGAGGGGATTTCGTGAACATCTTGAATGGGGCACGGAAGTCCATGAATTCATAGGCGCTATGCTTCAAAATCCCGGGTTGAACAACGAGAAACAAGATCCCCGGCTCATCCCCATTGCGGAATCTGTAGCAAGCTGGCAGCGAGAATACGGCGTGAAGCTTGAAGATCCCAAGCACGACGTGGAACGCCGCGTTCATAATCGGGAGCTCGCGTATGCGGGCACCATAGATCTGGTGGCGCACGTGGGAGATCGAAAGGGTCTCATTGAGATAAAGACCGGCAAGCAGCTCGTAGAGGAATACTTTCTCCAGACGGCCGCCTACTTCAACGCTCTTGTGAATTCGGGTGCGTCTGGCCATGAATATGAGGCCAGATGGATATTGCGCATTGATCAATATGAAGAGTGTGAGGGGTGTCAGGCCAGGCGCAAGCGAAGAGGGTATTCTTCGTTCGTGAACGGGGGCGTGGAACAATGCAATCACCAGTGGAGCTTGCCGAAGGCAGACCTTGAATTTCTGGAACTCCCGGAATACGAGCAGGATCTGAGGGCATTTTTTGCGGCGAAAGAACTCTGGGAGTGGAATAACAGGGTTCATTTGCGAAAGATCGTCAATTATCCGAAGCATCGCGCCGTATGAAGTTTGTCGGCGATTTTCACATTCACTCCAAATACGCGAGAGCCACCTCTCAAGACATGGTGCCGGAGAATCTTGATGTCTGGGCCAAGAAGAAGGGCATTAAGGTTCTTGGCACGGGAGACTTCACGCATCCTGCCTGGTTTGCCGATTTGAAATCCAAACTTTCAGAACAAGAACCCGGGTTGTATGCGCTGCAAGGATCGGATTCCGGAACACGGTTCGTGTTTTCTTCCGAGATCAGCTGTATTTATTCAAAGAAGGGCAGGGTGAGAAGAATCCATCTTCTTCTCCTCGTCCCCTCGCTCCAGGCAGCAGCGAGCATCAATAATCGCCTTGACTCCAGGGGAAACCTACGATCGGATGGCAGGCCCATCCTCGGCATTGATGCGACAGAGGTATTGAAGATAGCGCTGGATGCGTCTCCCGAAGCCTTGGTAATTCCTAGCCACGCCTGGACCCCCTGGTTTTCCGTGTTCGGATCAAAGTCGGGATTTGATTCGCTTGAAGAATGCTTTGACGAATACGCAAAACACATTCACGCAATTGAAACTGGATTAAGCTCCGATCCTCCCATGAATTGGCGTCTGTCCGCGTTAGATAAAATTGCGCTGATCAGCAATTCAGACTGCCACAGCTTGGCCAAGATGGGGAGGGAGGCGAATGTTTTTGATACGGAACTCAGCTATCCGGGGATCAGAGATGCGATCGTGACCAAAGACCCCAAGAAATTTCTCTCCACCATTGAATTCTTTCCCGAAGAAGGGAAATATCACTACGACGGCCACAGGCTCTGCCAGGTGTGTTTTTCTCCGGCAGAGTCGCGAAGCAGAAATAACATATGCCCGAAATGCGGCAGAGAACTTACCATAGGCGTGCTCAACCGGGTAGAAGAACTCGCCGACAGGCCCCCCTTCGACAAGTCTACGGGGGGCAAGCCCGAGGGAGCTATTCCGTTTAAGTCCCTCATCCCTTTGCAGGAAATCATTGCGGAGGCGCTGCACATGGGAGTCGTTGCAAAGCAGTGCAGGGCAGAATATGAAAAACTCATTTCAGCATTCGGAAATGAGTTCGCCGTGCTTCTTGAGGCAGAACCCAGAGAACTTCAGGCAGCCACGCTTCCCGCGATATCTCAGGCCATTGCGCAGGTTCGTGCGGGCCAGGTTATCATTGAGCCGGGGTATGACGGAGAGTACGGGAAGATACAAATATTTGGCAAACAGGAAGAAATGCCGACGGTCCAGAAACAGCTTTTTTGAACCGCGAGCGATCTCTTGACAGTGTATCTTGCCCTTGCTAGATTGAATACCCAAGCATATGAACCACAGATTTATTATTCAGATGCCAATTCAGAAAGCTGTTTTGTCTACGATGCACACAGCCCGATTTATTGACTCTTGATAACAACTCCAAGGCCCCCCTAAGAATCAATAAATCTGGCTCCATCAAGCCAGGTTTTTCAACACCATGATCACAGAAACAACGTACTATCTCACAAAAGAAGGACTGGAGCGCATAAAAAAAGAGCAGGAGCGCCTCCTGGAATTCAAGAAAGCAAAAATCAGAGGCGAGGTGCCGAGCGCGCTGTATTCAGAGGAAACAAATCCCGAATACCTCGCGTTTCAGGAGGACCTTTCGCTTCTTGAGGTGCGCCTGAGTGAATACGCGGTCATTCTCAAGAACTCAAAACTCATTACTCCGCCCAGCACCAAGGAGCGCAAACAGGTATGTCTGGGCGCCAAGGTAACCATTCTGGTTGACGGGAAAGACATTGATGAGTTCGAGGTCGTCGGAACCCTGGAAGCCAACCCTTCCCTCGGGAAGATTTCCAACGAATCTCCCGTAGGCAAGGCTCTTCTTGGGCGCATGGCTGGAGAAAAGGTTTCGGTTTCCTCTCCTACTGAGACCGTCTTTACCATTCAGAAAATCCAGTACCGTTTGTAACGGAGCGTGATGAAAAGCACTCTCTCGTTTCTCCAAAAGGCAGGAGAACTCAAAGATATACTGCGTCAGGGAGTGCTGTATTACGGTTTCAAAAAAGCAGATAGCGCGACCGACCACGTGTTCCGCCTGGCCCTTATGGTATGGATATTCGGAAAGAATCGAAAGCTCAACATCGCCAAAGCATTCAAGCTGGCCTTGGTGCATGATCTCTGCAAGGTGTACACCGGAGACATTACTCCTTATGAAGGTCTCCTTCCCAAAAACGGAAAGAATCGATTCAGGCTTGCATGGAGATGGCGTCGTCTTTCCCTGAAAGAAAAACAGAAAAGATACAAAGAGAAGTTCCAGAAGGAAAAGAAAGCGTTGGAAAAGCTAACCCGCAAGCTTCCTGCCGACATCCGAAAAGACCTTATGGATACTCGGCTGGAATACCATAAGGTTGAAAGTCCGGAAGCGAAGTTCGTGTTTCAGCTTGATAGGATAGAGAATTTATTGGAAGCATTTGAATGCTGGGAAAAGGATAAAAACTTTCCGACCCTCCCCTGGTGGGAACATACGGACGAGACCGTTCATGACCCGGAGCTCCTGGAGCTGATGGAAGAAATTTCAAAAGCGGAGATGCGCCAATCGAAATCAAGAAAAAAGAAGTAAGAACGAATAATCCAAATGAAAGTAGGCGTGATAGGGCCCACCGATCTTAAAACCCTGGCCGTTAATCTTGGGCAGTCGGAGGATTGGGTACGAGAGAGGATAAACCTCCTTGGGAAAATGATCGCGGAGGCTGGGCATGAGCTTTGGGTGAATCCGGATGGAGGCGTCCTTGCCGTTGTTGCGAATGCATACAAGGCGCACGGCGGCAGTCGTCTCGTCATGCTGGTTCCCATGGCAGCAGATCCCTGGCCCAATGATCATGCGCGTATCCATGCGCAGATTGCAGATGAAGTTCGGAAGCTGCCAAGCTGGTTTCATGCGAATTATGCCGTGGTTTCCGAAGTCGACATCTGCATTTGCGCGGGGCGGAGCGTGGGCACCTTTAGCGAATTGGCGTATGCCAGATGGGATGAGAAATTTAAGACAGGCGTTCTTCAGAAGCTCTTTGCGGTACGAGAGCTTCTGTTGGAAAGTAAGCTGCCTGACGAGTACTCCCAAAAATTCGGTACGCGGCTGCACTATGTCGATACCGTAGAAGGTCTCTCTTTCAAGAAAGAATGATACAATGTGCTCATGAGGAACAAGGAGCTCGCCAAGATATTCTCTCGGCTTGCGCAGTACCTTGCCATGAGGGATATTCCGTTCAAGCCGCAGGCATATGAGCGTGCCTCGTTGGCCATAGAGTCTTTGGCAGAGGACGTGCAGGATATTTATGAACGGGAGGGCACGGTCGGCTTAGAAAAGATTCCCGGAGTCGGCAAGGGAATAGCCGAGCGCATCGAAGAATATCTGAAGACCGGCAAGGTTCAAGATTACGAAAAGGAGCGCAAGCGCATGCCCGTGGATCTGGACGAGCTTACTTCGGTGGAAGGCATTGGCCCCAAGGCGATTGCAGAACTTTATAAACGCCTGAAGGTGAAGAATCTGAAAGACCTGGAGAAGGCAGCTTCTGCGGGAAAAATCAGAAAACTCGCCCGATTCGGGGTTAAAACCGAGCAAAATATCTTACAAGGCATAGCGCTGGTGAAACAATCTTCCGGCAGGCGGCTTATCTCCGATATATTCCCGTATGTCCAGGAATACATAACCCTTCTCAAGAACAGTTCTCTTGCAAAAGAAGTGGAGGCAGCGGGATCCTTCAGAAGGATGCAAGAAACCGTTGGAGACATTGATATTCTGGCCACCTCCAATAATCCTCAGAAACTCACCGAGTTTTTTCTTGCCAAGGTCAAGCACACAAAGATGTGGGGCAAGGGGTCCACGAAGGTCTCTGTGCGAACTCAGCATGGTTTTGACGTTGATCTCAGGGTGCTCAACGAGGAAACCTTTGGGGCGGGGCTTCAATATTTCACCGGATCCAAAGAGCACAATGTGAAGCTTCGGACGCTTGCCATTGAGAAAGAATATAAGGTTTCAGAGTACGGAGTGTTCAAAGGAAAGAAGCGGGTTGCGTGCAAAACAGAAGAGGAGGTCTATCGGGCGCTCGGCCTTCCCTATATTGAGCCGGAGCTTCGGGAAGATACCGGGGAGATTGAGGCTGCCCTTCGACAGGCTCAGGGTAAACCTCCCGGGCTTCCAAAGATTATCCCGTATGACTCCCTTCAGGGAGACCTTCAGGTTCAGACCAACTGGACCGATGGGGAACATTCGATTGAAGACATGGCAAAAGAAGCCAAGCGCCAGGGTCTTTCATACATTGCCATTACCGATCATACGAAAGATCTTGCCATGACAGGCGGCTCAGACGAGAAAAGACTGCTAAAACAGATGGCGGAGATTGATCGCGTAAACAAAAGAGTTTCCGGCATCAC
>CAZAHG010000008.1:13918-16442 GCA_964485065.1 uncultured Candidatus Saccharibacteria bacterium
GCCGAGGTGAATATTCGAAAAGACGGAACGCTGGATATTGCAGACGAAATGCTTGCGAAACTTGATGTCGTGGGAGCGGCGGTGCACTCCCTATTCAAGCTTCCCAAGAAAGAGATGACCGCACGGCTTATACGCGCAATGAGGAATCGCCACGTAGACATCCTGTTTCATCCTACCGGCCGCCTCATTCAGAAACGCGAACCCTACGAGGTAGACATTGATGAAGTCATTAAAGCGGCAAAAAGAACGGGCACCCTTTTGGAAATCAATGCGTTTCCGACCCGCCTGGATTTACGGGATGCCAACATCCGCAAGGCAGTGGAAATGGGAGCCCTGCTTGTCATTGACTCTGACGCGCATCGGAAAGAGCATTTTTCCGTGCTGCGGTACGGCATAGCCCAGGCGCGCAGGGGATGGGCCGAAGCAAAAGACATTGCCAATACGCTTCCCCTCAAAACGTTCCTTAGGGCATTGAAAAAATGATATGACTATTGACCTTTTTTACTTTTCGAACCAAACTTATAAAACATGCCAAGAGAACAGTCAGCGGGAGCCGTCGTGTTCCGTCTTGAATCAGGACAGGCAGAATACTTACTGCTTCTTTATCCTTCTATGGCCGGGAAGAGCAGATCATACTGGGATCTACCGAAGGGGCACATAGAGCCTGGAGAAAAAGAAGAAGATACCGTGCGTCGGGAAGTGCGGGAAGAAACTGGTCTACGGGACATCAAACTGCTCTCCGGGTTTAGGGAGCTTATCACCTATTCATTCCGTGCGCAGGGGAAAAACATATTTAAAACCGTCGTATTCTATCTCGCGCAGACAGGTGAGCAAGAGGTGCGTATTTCCTTTGAGCATTCGGGGTGCGCGTGGCTTCCGTATACGCAAGCGATGTCGTACCTCAAGTTTCAAAATGCAAAACGAATCATCACAAAGGCCCATCACTTCCTTTCAAGGCAAGGTGTACCGGGTCGTCAAAGCAATTCCCAGGGGGCGGGTGCTCACGTACAGAGAGGTGGCCAGGCTCATCGGTCATCCCAGGGCGTGGCGCGCCGTTGGCAACGCCCTTAACAAGAATACGAATCCTAAGATTCCTTGCCATCGGGTGATACGCTCGGATGGTGCTGTGGGCGAATATCGCTGGGGCGCAAAAAAGAAAAAGCGCCTTCTTAGACAAGAACACGCAGTTTAGACAGAGAGTGCCTGCCTACTTGATGGAGTTGACGATGGCGGCAAAAGCTTCTGGTTTCTGTTCCGCGAGCTGGGCTAACACCTTGCGGTCCAAGACGATGTTTTTCTTTTTCAGCTGTCCCATGAACTTGCTGTAAGAAACCCCCTGTTCGCGAGAAGCCGCGTTTATCTGGATTTGCCAAAGGGCTCGAAACTCCCGTTTGTTTGCCTTTCTGTCGCGGTAGGCGTATGTCCAGGCGTGCCGTAAGGCATCCTTCGCAAGCCGGTATTTTGATTTCCTGCCCCATTTAAAGCCCTTGGCATGCTGCAGAACGTGCTTTCTGCGTTTCTTTGCTGTTGTCCCTCGTTTGACGCGGGGCATATATTAGAACGTAAGCATTTTTTTAATCTTTTTTGCCACAGACGGTGAAAGTGGAATCCATCTGCGTCCTTGGCGCCCCCGCTTTCCGGTTTTTTTCTGGCGGTAATGGTCCTGACCGGTAAGACGCCGGAGCATTTTTCCGTTCTTTGTGATCTTGAACCGTTTGGTTATGGATTTTCTTGTTTTCCCTTTCATTTCCCGATGATCATTGAGAGCCCGCGGGGTTCCCGCCTGATCTCCCGTTCTACTTTTATCTGAGAATGTTCTTTGACGGCGGTAAGAAATATTCCCATCTTCTCTCTTGCAAAACCCTCCAGGGCCTTTTGTCTTCCCCTCAAGGGAAGCACGACCCGTACCCTGTCTCCCTTGGCAAGGAATTTTTCTGCCTGTCTTGCGCGTGTCTCCAGATCGTTTTTCGAGATGTTAAAGGTGAGCCGCACCTCTTTCATATTTCCCCCCTCGTGTTTCTTTCCGCCGCGCGATTTCTTTTCCAGCTGGTAAAGATATTTTCCGTATTCTCCGAGCCTGCACACCGGGGGATCCATATGCTCGGTTATCTGGATGAGGTCGAGTGAGCGTTCCCGGGCAAGCTTCAGGGCTTCCTGGATCGTTAAAATTCCGACCTGTTTCCCCTCTTGATCAATGACCCTGACCTTGGGGCTCCGTATTTGATTGTTTATGAAAATTCGCTTTTGCAACGTGGTGGTAATTTGTGGAGGTGGGGAGGATGAGCTCCCGTCCAGAAAAGTTTGGAACAGCGGTCTTCAAGCGTATCCCAATTGGTTGCTGTAAAGAAGGTGTGTATTGGGCAAAACCCTTCTTCAGAGGATTCGTTGAAGGTTTCGGCGGTTGCTTTGGAATCCGCAAAGCAACACGACTATCTCGATGAGTGACACCCGTTCTCTTTACCGAGAATCAAGAGACAGATGGCCTTCGAAATTACGCGAAGGCGTAAGCCCGTTGGGGCTCAAA
>CAZAHG010000009.1:0-11033 GCA_964485065.1 uncultured Candidatus Saccharibacteria bacterium
AGCTGCGGCAGAAACAAGAATCTTGTCAAAGGGAACTTCTTTGGCTAAGCCAAGTTCTGTTCCGGCCTGTGCGATTGTCGCCTGAGGAAAATCGTATTGCCCGAGGTTTTTCGCGCCGAATGCCACGAGCTCCGGGATGCGCTCCACCCCGAATACTCGGCCCTTTTCACCCACAAGAAACGCAAGGAGCGCGGTTGTCCAGCCGGAACCCGACCCGACATCCAGGATTTTCTCTCCTTGCTGGGGCTGGAGCAATTCCAGCATAAATGCCACGGTGGTCGGCTGGGAAATGGTCTGTTCTCCGGCAATCGGCAGGGGATAGTCGCCGTATGCGTATTCTTGAAAATCCTGGGGGACGAAGTCTTTCCGATCAACGCGTGAAAACGCCCCAATGATCGCCCGAGTTTTCAAGACGCCTTTTTGCGTTAACAGATCAGCCAGAATATTCATACCCTTCTTACGTATTCTCCCTTGTCCGTATTGATCTCTATCTCGTCTCCGGTCTCAACAAACAGGGGGGCTTGCATGATGGTCCCTGTTTCTAAGGTGACGGTTTTCGTTCCTCCCTGGGCCCGATCTCCCTTTACTCCGGGAGGGGCTTCCTTAACCTTGAGCGTTATCTTAATCGGCAGAATCACGTTGATGATTTTTCCGTTAAAGCGCACGGCGATCACCTCCTGATTTTGTTTCAAGAAACGAGCCGAATTCCCAAGATTTGATTCCTGAAGCTCAAATCGGTTCCCCCGGTTGTTCTTCTCGCAAAACACATACTTTCTTAGGTTACAATAAAGAAATATGGACTCTGTTTTTACGAGTTCCGCTTCATCGAACGTATCTCCCTGATGGAACGTGCGCTCCAGCATATTGCCCGAAACGAGATTTCTCAGGCGCGTCTGAATAACAACTCTGCGCTGAGCCTTCTTCATGGGAGCCGATTCCAATATTTCGTATGGGGCTCCTTCCAGCACGATCTGGACCCCTTTTTTCAATTCCGTATAATCAATCATTAAAATTTAGCGCTAAGAATATCTTGATGGCCAAGAAGGAATTCTTTGGAAGACATGGGTTTCTTCCCTTCAAGCTGCAGTTCTTCGATGACGAGCGCATCCTTTCCCGCATACACCGCAAGCTTCCCGTCTTTTGTTTGAAAAGTTTTTCCCGCTTCTCCCTGCATATTTTCTGCTATCTGTGCTTTGAGTATTTTTAGAATTTGGGATTTAAGGTATGTGTATGCTCCCGGCCACGGCTGCAGGGCTCTGACCTGTCTTTCTATATACACAGCGGGCTTTGACCAGTCAATCCTTCCGTCTTCCTTGATAAACCGCCTGGTATACGTTGCCTTGGAGTCATCCTGAAGAATGGGCTTGATGGTTCCGGCGGCCCATTGAGGAATGATCTCCGCAAGCAGGCTGCCCCCCAATTCAGCTAATGCGTTGTGAAGTTCCTGGTGCGTCGGTTTTGAAACTGAAAATTCTCGCTGCGCGAGAATCATTCCGTGATCCATTCTCTCATCCATGAGGATGACGGTAACTCCTGTTTTTTCGTCTCCTGAGAGCAGCGCGTTCTGCACCGGAGCTGAACCCCGATACAAAGGAAGCAAGGAAGGATGCACGTTCAAAGATCCCTGTTTTGGAATATCCAGCAGTTCTGGCGGCAGTATCTTGCCGTAGGCCGCGACCAGAAACAAGTCTGGTTCCATGGACCGCAATTCTGAAAGAACTTTTTCTTGCAGCGCTTCCGGCTGAAGCAGGGGAATATGTAGTTCTTGCGCTGCCCGTTTCACCGGCGAAGCATGGAGTATGAGTTTTCTCCCCGCGGGTTTGTCCTTGGCGGTAACAACAAGAACGGGAACCATGCCCGCCTTCATGATTGTCCGAAGCACAATGGCTCCGAACTCCGAGGTGCCGAAGAATATTATTTTCATTGCTCCTGTCTCCATTCAATGTCCTTCCCGTCTCCCGCGAACTCCAGCCAGTCTCCGGGGCCCCGCACCACGAACCATTTTTTCTTGGATTCCACCCACACCATGGGAGTTCCCCGGTAGAACGGCTTCTTGATCACCTTTTTGGGCTTTAGTCGGTCCAATTCCGGCCAGCGCTTGAATACCGTATCAATGGAATAGTCCAGTTTGTTCGATTTTGCCCAGACAGCCACAATCGAAAGGGCGCGCTTTGCTTTTTCGGCGGATCCCGCAAGCTCAAGAAGCTGCTTTGCCGCTCTTGTGAATCTCGCATACACGATTTTCTGCTTCCTCGCGTTTCTTTTAAGCTCTTCCAGGGAAACCCCCTTTGTTTCAAAGTAGTGGGTCACGATATCCCTGAGGACGGTTTTTTCTTTCAGTTCTTCATACTGCGCAATTTTCTTCTTCTTCAAGTATTCCTCAATCTTGCCGGCAATGCTTTCTCCGATACCGGCAATCTTTCTCAACCCGGAACGCCCGTTCTCCTTGTAGATCAAGGCAACGTCTTTCTCCAAATCATTCAAAGACCGGGCCGCTTTTAGGTACGCTTTTGGCTTGTAGGGAACGCTGTTTATGTCCAGAAGATTGGCCATCTCAGACAAAATCTCGGCTATTGCTTTGTTGCTTTTTTTTGCTTGCTTCATGATATTCTTCAGCTTCTACTCTATCCCTTTTTATGCTAAACTTCAAACCATGAAACGACTTTTTATCGCTGTCAACCTGCCCGAAAAAACAAGGAATACATTGGCTGAGTATCAAGAAAAATACAAAGAACTGCCCGGCACATGGACGAAAAAAGAGAATCTCCATGTCACGCTTGCCTTCCTCGGCAATAAGTCAGAACAAGAAGAACAAAAAATACAAAACATCCTCAAAGAAACGGCAAAGAAGCACGCTCCCTTCGCCATGCATTTTTCCCGCATCGTATACGGACCTCCCAAGACAACGCCGCGCATGATCTGGGCGATCGGCCCGCCTGCCAGCGAGGCAGGGGATGTTCAGCGAGAATTCCTCAGCCTGAGCCATGATATAGAGAAGGAGCTGGCTGCTTCTTCTGTTCTTCGTTTTGAACAGAAGCAACAAGACAAAATGGCGCATTTGACCCTTCTGCGGCTTGATCAATGGCAGTTCGCAAAAATGGAGCCCGAGGAACGGCCTTTGGTAAACGAAGATATTGATATTTCTTTTCCCGTACATTCAATTGAACTTATGGAAAGCAAGCTCAAACGAGGAGGAGCCGAATATTCAGTAATTGAAACCATTCCATTGAAAACTTAATCTCGTTAAGGATGAAAGTGCAGATTCATTTTATAGGTATAGGAGGAGTAGGAGTTTCAGCGCTTGCTCAATACTACCTTGCAAAAGGATACAAAGTATCGGGCTGCGATTTGGTTTCTTCTGAAATAACCGAACAGCTCAAGAAAATGGGGGTGAGAATCCGGATCGGGAAACCCAATGCAAGCTGCGTACCCGCCAACACCGGCAAAATTATTTATAGCCCTGCCGTGCAAAAAAGTAGTTTGGAAATTGAAAATTGGAAATTGAAAATTCCCGCGCTCAGTTATCCCCAAGCTCTGGGAGAGATGACCAAGAAGTATTTCACCATAGCCGTGGCGGGTACTCATGGGAAAAGCACCACGACCGCAATGATCGGGCTTTTGCTTGCTAAAGCCGGGCTCGATCCAACGGTTATCGTTGGCACCAAGCTCAAAGAGTTTGGCCCTTCGACAAGCTCAGGATCTAACTGCAGGGTGGGAAAGAGCAAGTATTTGGTTATAGAAGCAGACGAGCACTTCGCTTCTTTTCTTAACTACCGGCCAACCATCGCAGTGCTCACAAGCATTGAAGCAGACCATCTGGATTACTACAAGAATCTGAAAAATCTCTTGAGGGCTTTTTGCAGTTTTGTTTCTCGTGTTCCAAAAAGGGGAGCCGTAGTGGCAAACAAAGATGACAAAAACATCGGCAAAATCCTCCATATTTTAAATTCTACGACCGTTAAAAACAGAGTATATTTTTCTATGCGGCAAAAAGAAGCAGCTGTTCTTCGAAGGATATTGAAGATTCCGGGAGAACACAACGTTTCCAATGCGCTTGCCGCACTCGCGGTGGCCCGCATGTTAAAAATACCGGACAACATAAGTTTTAAATCTCTTTCTCAATATAAAGGATCGTGGCGCCGCTTTGAAATTTTTAATCTAAAAACTAAAAACTATAAACCATATACTCTCGTAAGCGACTATGGGCATCATCCGACCGAAATTAAAGCAACCCTGCAGGCGGCTCGAACGAAATGGCCAAAGAAGAAAATCTGGCTTGTGTTTCAGCCCCACCAGTACCAGCGAACGTTCTATCTCTGGAAAGGATTTGTCGGAACGCTTTCCGGTGTTCCGGCAGACAGGGTGATCCTGGCCGACATCTACGATGTTGCGGGACGGGAAAACCTTACCATCAAAAAGAAAGTATCTTCGCAAAAGCTTGTAAAGGCCATGAAACAGATTTCTTCTAAGAAACGCAGAGAATTATTCCTGTTCTTGGGACATCCTCGTGCGGTTGAGAAGTATCTTAAGAAAAATCTTGAAGGCGGAGAAGTTGTTATCATCATGGGGGCAGGGGATATCTATGAGAACCTTACGATCCATTTGACACGCAACATGGAAAAAGAGAAAATGAATTCATGACCCTTCTTCTTCTCTTCTTCATGTTCGGAGCAGCGATAGGGTTTGGATGGTTCCTCGGAAGACAGAGTACGCTGCGGCCCCCTCCGGGCATATTGCCCATGCCGCCCACGAAAGTGAGCGAGCCTGCTCCTCCGGTAGCGCAAGCTCCAAAGCCAGCGCCATATCCTGCGCCTGCCCGCATTGCTACGCAAAGCGTTGCAGGCGGGCCAAAACCAGTGCCCCCGCCTCCGCCGCCACCACCTCCTCCCCCCCCTCCCCCTCCTGCCCGCCAGCGACCTGAGCCGCAGGCGATGGCAGGCGGGCCGCCGGCTCCCAAACCCGTGGCCGAACCTCCAAAACCTCCTGTTCCTGCTCCGAAGCCAACCATTACGTTACTTTCAGACCTTCCTGAAATAGAAGCTCCTCATCCGATGCAGGATAAAGAGCATCCTGCCTCGCCGGCAGGCGGGCCTCTTCCTCCTGGATGAGATGAAAGTAGGATTTATCTCCTCCTCTTCGTTTCAGAACCCGGGAGGAATCAAAAGCCATATTCTCAACCTCCACCACGAGTTTGAGAAAAGAAACATCTCCTCCAAGATCATCGTACCCAAACGATCGCATTCTGAGTCGGGCGCAAAATACAGCAAGAACGTCCTTCTCGTCGGCACGGCTTTCCCCATTTCCTTCAACGCAAGCCAGGCGGACCTGTCGTTGTATTTCAACCTGCTTTCACTCGGAAAAATCTTGAGGCGCGAGCGTTTTGATATTCTTCATTTCCATAACTTGCCGTTTCCCTCCATTCTGGAAATTCTCTCGTTTTCAAACGCAACGCATATTCTCACCCTGCATTTCAACCCGGACGGAAGCGATCTCCTAAAGAATCTTCCCTGGTTTCCGGCAATGGTAACAAAAATTCTCAACTGGAAAATCCAGGGGGTCATTGCCGTTTCACAAATAGCCATGGAAATAGCCAAGGGGTACCGGGGACCCAAACGCATCATCCCAAACGGTGTGAATACGGATCTGTTCGGGCCCGGCCCTTTCAAACAGGAACCCGACACCATACTATTCGTTGGGCGACTTGAAGAACGGAAGGGGCTGCTCTTTCTGCTCCGTGCGTTTCTTGTGCTGCAAAAGAAACATCCTAAAATCCGTCTTCTTGTGCTTGGAGAAGGGAAAGAGAGAGAAACATGCGAACGATTTATAAGAAGATATGCCGTGAAAAACGTACAGTTCCTTGGAAAAAAGACGGATGAAGAACTCGCAAGGATCTACCGGCAGGCTGATATTTTCTGCAGCCCCGCTCTCTACGGAGAAAGTTTCGGCATCGTATTGCTGGAAGCCATGGCTTCGGGGGTACCCGTGGTTGCCTTTGCAAATCGCGGATATAGGCACTTCCTGCAGGGCACGAAAGGGGAGAGGGGTCTGGTTCCCGTGGGAAATGTTCCGATGCTTGCGGACACCATAGAGACCATGCTTACAAACCATCTCTTGAGAAAAGAACTGAGCGAATGGGGAATCAAGGAGGCGAAGCAATATTCCTGGCAGACGATCGCAGACCGGACGCTCAACTTCTATGAAGAAGTGCTCCGGAAAAAATCCTCTTGAATATTTTGGATAATGCGATACGATATCCGCATGGAAAGAATACTCTCAAATCAGGCACCGTCTCATGAAGGGCAGCGCATCAAGATAGCGGGATGGGTTGCGGCTCGACGCGACCACGGCAAGCTTGTGTTTTTGGACGTGAGAGACAGAACAGGGATCGTGCAGGTGGTATGTACGCCAAAACATGAAGAAGCTTACAAGGCGGCAGAACGAGTGCGACCAGAATGGGTGCTGGAAATTGAAGGAACGTGTCAAAAAAGGCCAGAGGGCATGACAACCGATCATCCAACAGGATCCGTTGAAATTGCCGTGGAAAAAATGACTGTTTTGGCAGAAGCATTGACGCCTCCGTTTCCGCTCGACACCCCAGGATATGAAATCGAAGAAGAGAAGCGCCTGCGCCACAGGTATCTTGATCTGAGGAGAGAGCGCATGAAACGCAACCTCACAATGCGCCACCGCGTCGTTCGGTTCATGCGGGAATTCCTGAATAAGAAAGATTTCATTGAAATTGAGACGCCCATCCTCACCAAGTCAACTCCGGAGGGAGCGCGCGACTATGTTGTGCCTTCCCGCCTGTATCAGGGAACCTTCTACGCTCTCCCGCAAAGTCCCCAGCAGTACAAGCAGCTCTTGCAGGTTGCCGGGTTTGAACGATACTTCCAGATCGCCCGGTGCTTCCGCGATGAAGATCCCAGGGCAGACAGGCAGCCCGAATTCACCCAGCTGGATATTGAGATGTCGTTTACTTCCCAGGAAGATATCCTGAATCTCACGGAACAGCTCTACACAGAAATGATACAAACGCTGTTCCCTGAAAAAAAGATCCAGCAGAATCCCTTCCCGCGCATTTCCTACAAGACGGCCATAGCAGAATGGAATACCGACAAGCCGGATATCAGAAAAGACCCCAAGGATCCCAATGAGCTCGCCTTCGTTTTCATTGTTGATTTTCCCATGTTTGAGTGGAAAGAGCGCGAAGGTCGGTGGGATGCGACGCACCATCCGTTCACGCGCCCCCAGACTGAAGACATCGCGGCCATGAAAAAGGATCCGGGTTCCGTGCTCGCGCATCAATACGACTTCGTGCTGAACGGCTCTGAAATCGGAGGGGGAAGCCTGAGAACTTCGAATATAGACGTTCTGGAAGCCGTGTTTGAAATCATGGGGCACTCCAAGAAAGGGATGCAAAAGCAGTTTTCGCATCTCCTGGAAGCTTTCAGCTACGGAGTCCCGCCCCATGGCGGGATCGCGCCCGGTATTGACCGTTTCCTTGCCATTATGCTCTCAGAACCCTCCATACGGGAAGTCATGGCATTCCCCAAAACAGGGGATGCGAAAGATCCCATGATGGGAGCTCCGTGTGAAATCTCCCCAGAACAGCTCAAAGAGCTTCATCTCAAGACGGTGAAATGACGCGCAATACGAAGATATTCCTCGGAGCGTGCATCGCAAGTTTTGCCTTGTGGCTCTTTCTTAACAGTGGAATGACCGCCCTGCGCCAGCAATTCTCTTCAAGGGCAGCCGCCGTGGAGCAACCCGAAGAAACGGGACCCGAGCTAAAGCCAGGAATTCTTTCTCCTGACATACAGACCAAATCTGCCTTTGTCATGTACGTTGCTTCTGACAATGCCCGGTACATGCTTTTTGTAAAGGAAGCCGAGCAAAAACTTCCGATCGCTTCTCTTACAAAACTCATGACGGCGCTTGTCGCAATGCAATTCTACGGCCCCGAAGAAAACATCGTGGTAAGCTTGCGGGCCATACAGGAAGAAGGCGACCAGGGAGAACTATTTGAAGGGCAGAATATTACCGCGCACGATATCCTGTATCCTCTCCTCCTGGAATCCAGCAATGACGCGGCAGCAGCTTTGGCAGAACACAAGGAGACGCAAACGTTTATGAACCGCATGAATCAAAAGGCGGTGGAGCTCGGACTTGTCCAAACTTCGTTCGTGAATCCGACCGGCCTTGATCCAGTCGGGTCATCCGACGGGGCAGAACCCGCTTTGAACATGTCGAGCGCTCAAGACCTAGCGTTGCTCGTCATTGCCATCAAAAATGAATATCCTGAAATCCTGGATATTTCGGCCCTTCCGAAATTCGGCCCATATACCAATACCGACGAACTCGCGCGGTCCAACGGCTGGCAGACAAAGGTTCTGGGAGGGAAAACCGGCTGGACGGATCTCGCAAAAGGAAGTCTCATTCTTGTTTTGCAAAGTCCTGAGTCCATCGAAGGGCAAAGTCCCGAGAATAAAGGGTATGTCGTATATGTCATCTTGGGAGCTGAAAACAGATTCCAAGAAATGAAAAAATTGGTTGACTGGACGCACGAGGCTTACGCCTGGTGATATGCTACGTAGTAAAAAATGGAATCCGTACTTTCATTCAGTGTCATAAAAATTGCGCTTGCCGGAACATCGGGATTTTTGGTTGCGTTTCTTTTTGCTCCATCTCTGCTTTCGTTCCTAGTACGCCACAAACTCTGGCGCAAAGAAGTAAGAACAAAAGCCCTGGGCGGGGGAGCCCTACCGGTGTTCCAAAAATTCCACACAGAAGGGGAGACGTCGGTTCCGCGCCTGGGAGGGTTGCTCGTGTGGCTCGTGCCTCCGTTTATCGCATTCCTGTTCTTCTTGTTTGAGAAAGTCGATATCTGGCCCACAGGATCGTTTAATTTCTTGAGCCGTTCTCAGACCTGGCTCCCGGTGGCAACGCTCCTTGCCGCCTCCTTCGTCGGATTCATAGACGACATCCTTCAGGTGATCGTCACTCCTTCCCACAAAATCTTAAAGCGCCTGTGGCCCCTCATGGAAAAATACGGGGCAGGCTCGCCTGCGCAGGCAGGGGGATTGAGCTTGCGGTACCGACTTTCCCTCATAGGACTCATCGCTATGACTGGAGCATGGTGGTTTTACGAGAAGCTCGGATGGAGCACTCTCCACATTCCGGGAGGAGGGGATATCCAGCTCGGCTGGCTCTACATTCCGATCTTCTTCATCGTCATGATCGCAACCTACTCGGGCGGCATCATAGACGGCCTGGACGGTCTTGCGGGAGGAACTTTTGCCTCTATGTTCGCAGCATACGCCGTCATCGCCTTTGCGCAGCACCAGATTGACCTTGCCGCTTTCTGCATTACGCTCGTGGGAACAATTTTGGCCTTTCTTTGGTTTAATATTCCTCCTGCGCGATTCTACATGGGAGAGGCGGGCATGATGGGTCTTACCGCAACCCTCACCGTCGTAGCCTTTCTCACGGACTCGGTGCTCGTGCTCCCGATCATCGCATTTCCCCTGGTGCTGGAATCGGGTTCCACGATCATCCAGTTCTTTTCAAAGAAATTCTTCAAACGCAAGGTATTCCTCGCAACCCCCATTCATCATCATTTTGAAGCCCTGGGCTGGCCGCACTACCAGATCACCATGCGCTTCTGGGTTATTGGCATCGTCATGGCAATTGCGGGCGTTGCGATCCGCCTATTGGGATAAATGAAACTCGCGCGGCTCAGAAAACAATATCCTGTGTTTCTCTACAAGGGATATTCATACAAGCTTCGGGGAAAGGATCTCGCCATCTCTTTTGATTTTAGAATTCTCCCCGATATCCGATTCGCCCCCAAGGTTGTCATTAAAAACGTAGGGAAAGAAAATCTTAAAAGGGTAGGGGAGAGCAATCTCAGCAATCTTATATTTCATCTGGGCTTAATGGAAATCCCGAGCTACTGGAAAGCGACCTGCAGCCCCAAGATTATCGTTCAAGCAGGCGGGCTCAACTCAACGCAGGTTGCATGGTGGAAGAATCTTTTCATGCAGGGCCTCGGAGAATTTTTCTACAAGAACAAAATTGACTTCACCGCTCCCAACTTTCTCACCATCATATCCTCGCCTCAATTTCTGCCTAGACCGAGTCTAGGAATTCCTAGACTCGGTCTAGGAAACAGGGTGCTGGTGCCGGTGGGAGGAGGAAAGGATTCTGCGGTTACGCTTGAACTTTTAAAGAAGAGCGGCATGGAGCAACGCCCCTTTCTATTGAACCCTACAAACCCTCAGTTTACTCTTATTAAGAAAGCAGGCCTGCCTGCGCAGGCAGGAGCAAAGAATCCAATTACGGTGTTCCGCGTTATTGACCCAAGGCTTTTGGAACTCAATAGGCAAGGGTTTCTCAACGGGCACACTCCATTTTCCGCATACCTTGCGTTTTTGGGTATTCTGACTGCCTCCCTTTTTGATTTTAAGTTTATAGCCTTTTCCAACGAGCGGAGTTCAAACGAGGGAAACGTAAAATACAAAGGGAAGATTATCAATCATCAGTATTCAAAAAGTTTTGAGTTTGAGAAAAAATTCAGAGAATATACAAAAAAATATCTTGCGAAAGATATGGAGTATTTCAGCTTTTTGCGCCCGCTTTATGAACTTCAAATTGCAAAAATATTTGCAAAATACCCAAAATATTTTGGCGTGTTTTTAAGCTGTAACGAAGCGAGGAAAACAAGATCGGGAAAGCAAAAACCAACGGGGAAGTGGTGCGGGAAATGCTCCAAATGCCTGTTCGTATATGTAATTCTTTCTCCATTCATTAAGCCAAAAACCCTGGAAAAAATCTTCAGAAAAAACCTTCTCAAAGATCAATCTCTCGCGCCCCTCATGGACCGGCTCACGGGCAAGAGGGGATTCAAGCCGTTTGAATGCGTCGGCACCCCGCGAGAAGTTGCAGCCGCCCTTTCCGGGAAGACGGATAGGATATTGCGCTCCTGGGACAGCTACAACTTCATTCCCCAAAAACTTTCCCGTATCCTAAAACAA
>CAZAHG010000009.1:11133-15537 GCA_964485065.1 uncultured Candidatus Saccharibacteria bacterium
TAGAATGCTGCTTTCTGAGTTAAAAAACAAACGCATCCTTATCCTCGGTTTTGGAAGAGAAGGGAGAGACACCCTTTTGTTTTTGAAAAAGAAGTTCCCAGGACAACGCTTCGGAGTTGCAGATGAGCAATTAGACAAAAATTACCTCAAGGCAATCCCAAGGTATGACGTTGTGGTGCGGTCTCCGGGCATTCCGCTCTCAAAGATAAAACCGTATCTGCGGAACAACCAAAAGGTCACGTCGCAGACGGCTCTCTTCTTTGCCAACTGCCCAGGAACAATCATTGGCATCACCGGAACGAAAGGCAAAAGCACGACGTCTTCCCTAATATACGGCGCGCTCAAACAAGGCCTGCCTGCGCAGGCAGGGGAAAAGCGCGCGTACCTGGTGGGTAATATTGAGACTCCATCGCTCTCCCTGCTGCAAAAAGCGAGAAAGGGAGACATTTTTGTATACGAACTCTCAAGCTTTCAACTCACGGGCCTCAGGCAAAGTCCGCATATCGCAATAGTCCTCAATATATTCCCGGAGCATCTGGATCACCATGGAACCCTGAAAGAATACCTGAAGGCAAAATCAAACATTTCACGATTCCAAAAAAAAGAAGATATCGTCATATACGACGCAAGCAACAATTATGCAAAAAAGATAGCTCAGCTTTCTTCCGGAAAAAAGGTTCCATTTCGATTTAAGAGAAATGCCGAAGGACTGTGGGTCACTTCTTCTGAGCCAGTATTCTTGGTAGGAAAAATTCTCGACATCCCAAAAGAAACAATTGCCAAGGCGATCAGAAAATTCAAACCGTTGGCTCACCGCTTAGAGCCTGCCGGAACATTTCATGGTATTGCGTTTGTGAACGATTCCGCTTCGACAAATCCCGCGTCAACCATGGCGGCCCTCAAAACCTTGGGTTCTCGCGTGCATACCCTTATTGCAGGAGGATTAGATAGGGGACTGTCGTACCGAGAACTTAGCCGCGAGATTGAAAAAAGCAGCGTTGGCTTTCTTATTCTGTTTCCGGATACCGGCAAGAAAATTCTGCAGGGCTTGAAAAAAAATATTCCGCACCACATAGTTTTTGGTATGAAAGAAGCGGTGCGCCTAAGCTACAGCCACACCCCAAAAGGGAAAATATGCCTGCTTTCGCCGGCGGCGGCTTCCTTCAACATGTTCAAGAATTTCAAGGAGCGGGGAGATCAGTTTAAGCAGTATGTCTTACACCATGCCAAGAAGAACGCGTAAACCCGACCCTGCCTTGATCGTAATCATTCTTCTCCTTGTCTTCCTTGGAATTCTCGTTTTGGCGAGCGTTTCTGCTTCTTTTTCGCGCGCAAAGACGGGAAGCACGCTATTCTTCCTAAATCACCAACTGCTTTTCGGTCTTTTGCCGGGATTGATCCTGGGAATCATTGCCTACGCGCTTCCCCTGAGGTTTTTAAAAGAGAAAAGTCCGCTGCTTCTCTTGGCCAGCCTGGCCGCCATGGGAGCGGTATTTCTTCCCGTTATCGGAGGATCGAGCGGGGGAGCTGCGAGGTGGCTGTTCCTAGGTCCATTTTCATTTCAGCCCGCGGAACTGCTCAAGCTTGCCTTTATCATATATCTTGCGGCCTGGCTGGATAAAAAGAGCTTGCTGGGCCCATTTGCGATTATCCTGGGAGCGGTGGGGTTTCTTCTCATAGCCCAGCCCGACATCGGCACCCTGATAGTCCTTGCCGCGATCGCCTGCATCATGTATTTCTCGGCAAAAACCCCTTTGTGGCATATTCTTGCGCTGGGAGGAACCGGAATAGCAGCTATTCTCCTTCTCATCAAACTTGCCCCGTACCGGCTGGCCCGTCTCCAGGTATTTCTTGATCCGTCGCTGGATCCTTTGGGAAGCGGATACCAAATCAAACAGGCGCTCATCTCCATCGGATCGGGAGGACTGTTCGGAAGGGGACTCGGGCTCAGCGTTCAGAAATTCGGCTTTCTCCCGCAGCCTATGTCAGATTCCATCTTTGCGGTATTCTCAGAAGAAGCAGGGTTCATCGGAGCTTTATTTCTCGTCGTGCTGTTTCTTTTCTTCGCCCTGCGCGGCTATGCCGTTGCATCCAGGGTTGAGGACAATTTCCCGAAGCTTCTCGCCATTGGCGTCGTCTCCTGGATTTCCATACAGGCATTCGTGAACATCGGGGCTTTGACCGGCATTCTTCCGCTCACCGGCATTCCCTTGCCCTTTCTGAGCTATGGGGGATCGGCCCTGGTCTGCGAACTTATCGGCATGGGATTATTACTTAACGTATCAAAAGAACGAACATGAAAATCTTGCTTGCCGGAGGAGGAACCGGAGGACACATCGTGCCGCTCGTGGCCCTCATCAGGGAACTCAGGCGCATCGTGCCCGCAAAAGACCTGAAGTTCCTGTACCTGGGACCAAAAGACGAATTCGCAGAACTCATTCTGTCCAATGAAGGAATCCGGACCGGCACGGTGCTGGCCGGCAAGATCCGAAGATATGGAGGAATTCTTCCGACCATTGAAAATATTCTGGATATAATTCTCAAAACACCCCTGGGGATCGCGCAGGCTTTCTGGAGAATATTCTTTTTTTCTCCCGACCTCGTATTCAGCAAAGGAGGGTACGGAGCTTTGCCAATAACCATCGGGGCCAGGATGCTGGGAGTCCCGGTATTTCTTCATGAGTCTGACGCGGTGCCAGGAAAAGCGAATCTTGTGACGGCCGGCTTTGCGCTCGAAATATTCACGTCCTTTCCCAAGACGCTCGGCTTCAAAAGCTCAAAGGTGATACATGTGGGCAACTTCGTGCGCAGGGAGATGCTGACCGGAAGCAAAGAAGAGGCGTCTTTGATTTTTAATCTTGTGGGTGACAAACCGCTGCTTCTGGTCCTTGGTGGATCGCAGGGATCCCAGCGCATGAACGATATGATTTTAGCCTGCCTGGATGACCTTCTTTCCGATTTTGAAATCATTCATCAGGCAGGATTAAAAAACGCAGACCAGGTGCGCAAGGAAGCCACAGTTGTCATTAATCCCGCCATGGAAAAGTACTACCATGTGGTTTCGTTCATGAGAGAAACCGATCTGCGGCACGCATACGCTGCAGCCGACTTTGTTCTCTCAAGATCCGGGGCCGCCACCATATTTGAGCTTGCTGCCCTGGGAAAACCCGCCATCTTAGTGCCGCTTGCCGAGTCAGCCCAGAACCACCAGATGCAGAATGCCTACCGGTATGTAGAGACCGGAGCCGCCCTCGTATTGGAAGAATCAAACCTTACTCCGCGCTTCTTCGTGGAAAAGCTCAGATACCTGTTCGGCCACAAGGAAGAGCTGGAAAAGATGAGTTCGGCCGCCAAATCATTTGCCAGGCCGGACGCGGCCGCCACGGTGGCTCATATCCTGGTTGAATATCTCAAGGGCGTGTGATAGCGTGAACCCATGGCGGCTGCCGTACGCACCAGATTCGCTCCATCTCCAACAGGACCCCTGCACATGGGGAACGCGAGAACCGCTCTCTTCAACTATCTGTTTGCGAAAAAAGAAGGCGGCGTATTTCTTCTGCGCATTGAAGACACGGACAAAGAACGCTCTGAAAAGAAATGGGAAAAAGATCTCCTGGAAAATCTGACATGGCTCGGGCTCGCATGGGACGAGGATCTGATCCGCCAGTCAGCAAGAACCGAAATCTATAAAGAGGCACTGCAAACGCTGTTCCAGGCGGGAAAAGCGTACTATTGTTTTTGCACGCAAGAAGAATTGGAAGCCCTGCGCCAGGATCAAATCAGCAGGGGAGAGGCGCCCAAATACAGCGGCAAATGCAGGACCCTGAACGCAAAAGAGGCCGAGCAAAAACAGAAAAACAAGGAGCCCTCGGTCATACGTTTTGTCCTGGAACCCCGCAAGGTGAAGTTTCACGATCTCATACGGGGAGATATCGAGTTTGATGCCGGCCTGATGGGGGATATCGTCGTTGCGAAGGACTGGGAAACACCCCTGTATAACCTTTCTGCCGTGGTAGACGACGCCGCCATGAACATCACCCACGTCATCCGGGGAGAAGACCACATTTCCAACACCCCAAAGCAGATACTCCTGCAGGAAGCCCTGGGGCTCAAGCGGCCACTGTATGCCCATCTGCCCCTTATCCTGGGCGAAGACCGGACAAAACTCTCAAAGCGCCACGGCGACTTTTCGGTCACGCATTTTCGCAAACAGGGATACATCGCGCAAGCGGTCGTCAATTTTCTGGCGCTCTTGGGATGGAATCCCGGAACGGAAAAAGAAATCTTCTCGCTTTCTTTTCTTGTCAAAGAATTCTCTCTGGAACGCGTGCAAAAAGGAGGCGCCGTATTCCAGCAGAGCAAGCTGGAATGGATCAATGCGTTTTTCATCAGGCAGATGCCCCT
>CAZAHG010000010.1:0-4854 GCA_964485065.1 uncultured Candidatus Saccharibacteria bacterium
TCTTCTATCGTTTTCTTTGCGGCCGGCACGTCCTTCATCTTGATGAGCGGAATAACGTGGAGGTTGCCGTCTCCCACGTGCCCCTGAAGGGTATAAAGAAGATCCGGGTATTCTGCAAGCAGGGCCTGAAGTTTTGGAAGAAAACGCTCAAGATCTTCTGCCCTCACCACGAGGTCATCAATGAAGGGAGCGGTCCTCATGCCGTGCGCGTGCTTTCGCAAAAGATCGAAGCTTTCCCTTCTCATGACAATATACTTCTGCGCCTCAGTTTCATTCTTTGCAATCCTGCTTGTGATAGGATACGCAGCCACTGCCCGTTGTGCGGCCTTGGCCTTTTCTCGCGCTTCCTCGGCGGAATTTCCCGTGAACTCGGCCAAAAGGATAAGTTTGGGAATGCCGCCCTGAAGAAGCATGAAAAACTCCGGAATAAACTGCAGCCCCAAAGAAATAATATTCCCTTTCAGCCGTTTTATAAAATCCGGAAAGAAACGGAGGGCAAGCTTAAACGCGTTATCATCATATAATTCAAATGTTTCCGGTTTTTGCAGCAGAACCGCGGATGTAATCTCAGCCAGAGGATCAAGATCTTTAAGAAACATTACGAGAAGACAAGAATTCGGCCGCGGGGCAACGAGCCCAAAGGTAATCTCCGTAATAACCCCCAGCGTGCCTTGCGATCCGCAGAACAATTGCGTCAGATCAAACGTATCCGTTTCTTTATTCCAAACGTTCCACAGAGCATATCCCGCGGAATTCTTGGAAACCCTGGGCTTGGCTTCTTGCAGCACATCATAGTTATTGTGCACGATGTTTCGCATCTTCTGGTATATCTCTCCCTCGAACGTAGCCAGCCGCGTCTTCTCTTCGAGCTCTAAGCGTGAAAGCGGAGAAAAAGCATATTCGTTGCCGTCGGCCAACACCACCTTGAGCTGCTTGATGTATTTTTCTGTTTTTCCATACTGCAGGCTTTTTTCTCCTCCCGCATTGTTCGCGACCATACCTCCAACCGTACAAATCTCGCGGGAAGCAGGGAAAGAGGGCAAAAGCAGATTGCGCTTGAGCGTCTCCCTCTCAAAATCTCGATACCAGCATCCTGGTTCAACCCGCGCATAGTCGCTCTTGATCTCAAGCACCTTATTCATGTGCTTGGTCACGTCCAGGATGATTCCTTCACCCAGAGGGCCGCCTGACATGTCACTTCCCCCGGCTCTGCAAGTAACGGAAAGTTTCTCTTCTGTATGTTCTCGAACAAAAGAAACGACGTGTTTCACATCGTCCCTGTCTTGAGGAAACAGCACGAGGCGGGGCCGCACCTGAAACAGACTCGCATCCTTGCTGTAGGAATCCAGTGTCTGAGGATCCGAGCTGATCTCGCCCCTGAACACCTCGCGAATTCGGTCTTCAATTCTGCTCATTCAATCTCGTATATGAGACTCACCTGTATGCTCACCTCTTGGGACCCTGGCTCCAAGTACGGGCCCTTTGCCGGCACGGATCTCCCTTCTCCGGTTCCATAATCAGAAACGTATTGAGGAATATACGCACCTCCCTCGCTCAGCTGGATGAGGCGCCCCAGACGGAATCCGCCTGACTTGGCAATCATCGTTGCTTTTTCTTTTGCCTGTTCAATGGCTTGTTCCCGAGCCTGCTGCTCAAGCAGGGTCGGGTCGTCTACGGTGAACGAAAGGTCGGAAACCCAGTTAACTCCCCGTTCCACCACGCCGGAAAGCATGTCTCCAAGCTTTTCAAAGTCGCGTCCCTTTACTTCCAAGGTCTGGCTCACGGTGTAGCCGACAATGGTTGGAGGAGGACAGATTTCTCCGTCATACCTGCACACGCCGTACTGATAGCGCGGCTCTATGCCGTATGCCTGGGTCTTGATGTCTTTGTCGTCTATCCCCTGGCTCTTCAAAAAGTCAGCGACGCTGTTTGATTTATCGGCGTTCTCATCCTGAATCGTTTCCAGATTCAGGCCTCCCTGGCTCATGACGCTTATGGTGAATTTTGCGACATCTGGAATGGCAACCACTTTCCCCGTCGCCGAAACCGAGAAGGAAGAGGGCTGCTGAGACTTGTCATACGAACGGACGTACAGAAGCGAACTCAAACTCACCAGCACCAACGCAATTGAGGCAGCAATACCGAGTGTGTTTTTTATGTTGTCTTTCATATTTCTATTCTACAACATTGAAGTTACAACAGCCATACGGCGAGAAGAAAGATCGCAATGCTTGATCCTGCGGACACCAGGCAGTATTCGCACCAGCTTTTGAGCACGAACGCCTGGACAAAAATCAGCACAAGGGAAAAAAGCAGGGATCCCATGGCGACCCCAAAAAACAGAAGGAGGAATAAGGGATCCAAGAGAAGCTCAGCTCTCGCCAATGTAAGCAGGCCCAGCGCCACCGCGGCGCCATAATACAGCATTCCGATGACTTCGTTTGGAACACCGAACATCCTGCTGTACTTGCTGTTCACCACCACGTTGCATCCTTTATCAATGTGGCAGGTCAGAGGTTCCTTCTTGCTCTTCTTGATGAAGATATAAAAAGAAGCCGCAAGTCCTAGAAGTCCGAAGAGGATCAATGCTCCTGGTATCATATGTAAAGTCGAAAACACCTTATGTCATTAATAGCCACGATCGTGGTTATTGTGTACAAGTTTCTATAAGATTGTTATTGCTGACGAACTCCCTTGTAGCCAAGGTATCCTGCAACGACAACGCCAACCCAGCTCACCCAGACAGGAACCTGCCACCCTGCGATGACCGCTTCCCAACCCATCAAAATCCTTGTGAGATGCAATACTGCTATTGCAAGAAATATAATCCCCGCTACCAAAGAAAATGTTTTTTGATTCATCCCGTTAGAGACTTCTTTTGTTTATGGTTGTTATCATATCGTTGAATAACCCGCGAGACCACACGGTCTCTAACGGGATTCATATAAGTGGAGTCATAACCCCAGCTCGACCTTTGGAGTTTCAGAAGAAGGCGGAGGTTGCTGATATTGCTCCTGATACTGCTGTTCATACTGTTGCTGGTACTGCTGCTCATATTGCTGCCGAATCTGTTCTTCCGAAGGACCTTGGTATTGCTGCTGATACTGCTCTGAGGAAGGAGGCGCGGCTTGCTCCCCTTGCGGAGCCTGATATTGTTGCCCCCCTTCTCCTTGCTGCTGTTGCTGATTCTGCTGTTGTTCCTGCTGCATTTCTGCAATACAAGTGTTAACTTTGCTCTGAATATCTGCCGGAATACCATGCCCTTCTCCTTGTGGCGCAGCTTCTCCGCCTCCAAGCGACTCAAGGCAACTCAAGAATTCTTTGCATGGGAGAGACGCGCAGTCTCGCGTCTTGTTTTCAGCCGCTACTCCTTGCGCTTCAAAACACGATCTCATACGAAGACCGACCTCAGGGCCCGGAATCAGGGTGCCTGCGTCGATGTCTTGAATGATGTTTTCTCCAACCGTGGCTTTCAGGCACTCAAGTACTTCGGGCGGCGTTTCTTTGAGAGCTGCACGAATTTGCTCAGTACCTTCTTGAATCATCTTCATTTGGTCTTCGTCTAAGAGATTGTGTTCTTTGCCAAACGCAAAGCAGGATTCCAGATTCTCAGGATTGTTGCAATACGCTTCGCACGCTTGCTTTGATTTGCATCCTCCGGGTCCCCCCTGGCTCCCCACCTTCCTGGCAACTGCAACCTCGTCTTTGCTGATGAATCCCGCTTTTTCCGCAAAGGCTATGCATTCTTCAAAATTCGCTTCTACCGCGCAGAAAGATTCACACTCGTCTTTTGAGCGGCAGCCTCCCGGAGTTTCCCCTTTTGCCAAAAGCCCCATGAAGGTGGCAAACTCCGCCTGATCTTGCTCGTTCAAGAATCCGGCTTCCTTGGCGAAATTAAAACATTCAACCGTGTTCTCGGCATTAGAGCAATACGTAAAACAAGCGTCTTTGCCCCGGCAGTCGCCCGGCATCTTGCCGCCTTGATTCAAATATGCGGCTACCCTTCGTGCCTCATCCAGCTCCCGGGGATCGTCAATCAGGTTATTCTCCTCCACAAAGTCAAGGCAGTCTGTCAGATTGTGGACGTCGGCGCAATACTTGTAACATTCTTCGGTGCTCGTGCACCAACCGGTGCCGCCGGAAACGGCGGACTTGGTAAATTGCTTTGCGCCTTCAATTTCCTCATCTGAAACAAGGTTGTGCTGTATGGCAAAATCCCAGCAGACCCCTATTCGGTTTTCAGGTTTGTCGCAAAATGCGCGGCATTCCACCTCGTTCCGGCAGCCGCCCAGTTCCGTGACGGGGTAGACAATATCGCTTGCAGAAGACGCCTGCACCACAAATACGGATACTGCAACGAGAACGCCGCTCAACAGAATTGCAGAAACGATAAGGAGGAACGCCTGCTTCATCATTGAAAAGGATTCTTATATATTTTATCGATGGGATTCGTATTTACCTGCTCAAAGGGATTCGTCTCTGGCAGGTTCTCTTTCACGGGATTGGCAGATTCTTCAAATAATTGAGCGCCCAAACTTGCTTCTTCCCTGGGAATCGCCCCCGGGATTTCCGAAGCATTTTTCATTTGGAAATACCAAACGCCGATTCCAATAAGAACTACGATTGCAATTCCGATACTAGTATACAGCTGTTTGGTGTTCATGCTCGTCTCTTTTGTATCAGGTTTTCTAATCCCCATATGCGTCCTACGCGAAAGCTTCCCAAAAGGAGTAAAGCGGCGGCGTAAATAATGTGCTCATCTACTAAGAAAGAATGCGGATTGGGGTATGGGAATTGAAGAATCGGAAAGTAGTACAAAAGCATGAGTAGGGCTCCCAGGATTGAGCTGAGCCG
>CAZAHG010000010.1:4864-13742 GCA_964485065.1 uncultured Candidatus Saccharibacteria bacterium
CAAGAAGAGTTAATCCCCCCTCATTCATGAAGTTCGTGAAGGGCAGCAAGTCGGACGTGGTGAGCCACTGGTAGAATTCCGTAAATGTTTTGGCGCCCTTCAAATAGCCGGCCGCAGACCACGCAGGATCCAGCACTTTCGTAATGCCTGCGTAAAACATGAGCCACCCCATTGAGATGCGGAGGAGAAATAACGAGATTTTTTGAAATTGCGTCATATGATTATATGCTACACCGCCAGCCACCCGCCGTCCATATGTCAATACTACCATGTCTATCAAACTCCGTGTAAACAAAACAGCCCCGCCAAAGCGGGACTGTTTTGAGAATCCGGTAAGAATTACCAGTTTCTTCCTCCGCGGTCTCGGTTGCCTCCAAAACCTCCTCCTCTGCCATCGCGCTGGAAACCTCCTCCTGTTCTTGGGCGGGCCTCCATGGGACGGGCTTCATTCACTGTGATGTTGCGTCCTTCAAGATCCTTGCCGTTGAGCAGTTCAATGGCTTTCTGCGCTTCCTCTTCGGTAGACATTTCAACGAAGCCGAATCCCTTGCTGCGGCCGGACATCTTGTCGATGATCACGGTTGCCGATTCAACGGTTCCTGCCTGAGAAAACGTCTCTTTCAGAGTGTCTTCGGTGGTGGTGTAAGGCAATCCTCCCACGTATAATTTCTTTGCCATGTTGTTTTCTTGACACAAATAATTATCTGCAAGTCGACCTGACGTAATTTTCTAGTATCTACTTACACTTATTTGCGCAAGAGAACAGAAAACACATACACTTGCTTCAAAGGGAGTATAGCCTATCCATAGAATAATGTCAATAGCCGCCTGGAACTCAGGATTCGCCCTTCTTCCGGAGAGCGTTCCGAAGGATTCTCTTGCGGATGCGGACGCTTTTCGGGGTCACTTCCACGAGCTCGTCGTCTCCTATGTATTCCAGGGCTTGCTCCAAAGACAATATTCTTCTGGGAACAAGGTCGTCGGTGACAGCTTCCCCTTTTGCCCTAAAGTTCGTAAGATGTTTTTCTTTGCATACGTTGACCGCGATATCGGCATCCTTTGCGTTCTGTCCCACCACCTGACCTTCGTATACCTGCTCACCTGGACCTATGAATAATGCCCCGCGTTCTTGTGAGTGCACGAGGGCGTATGCCGTCGTGGCTCCGGATTGGTGAGCTATGAGCGAGCCGTGCGCATTCGTTTCAATTGACTGTATTTTCGGAAAGTATCCCGCGAACAAGGAATTTACGACGCCGGTGCCCCTTGTCCCAAGCATCAGTTCATTCCTGAATCCGATGAACCCTCTCGTTGAAATGAAGAAGTGGAAATACGCGGTGTTGTGTTCGGCTCGCATATTCCTCATTTCTCCTTTTCGCATGCTCATCTTCTGAATGACCATGCCCGAATATTCCTCCAGAACCTCTATCCACACGTCTTCCATGGGTTCAAATATCTTTTCTCCTTCTGTCTTGAATATCACCTCCGGCTTTGAAACCTGGAATTCGTATCCCTCCCTGCGCATTTTTTCTATGAGAATCGAAAGGTGCAGTTCCCCTCTTCCGCTCACGGAAAACGAATCTGCCGAAGAAGTTTCTTCTACCTGAAGCGCAACATCATTGTCCAGCTCTTTGAACAGCCGCTCTCTCAGGTTGCGCGACGTGCAGTATTCGCCCTCTTGCCCGGCAAACGGAGAATCGTTCACGGAAAAGATCATTTTTACGGTTGGCTTCTCAATAGAAACAACGGGCAGGGCTTCTGGCGATTCCACATCCGCAATGGTGTCCCCGATGTTTACGTCGGGAATTCCGGCAACCGCGGCAATGTCTCCGGCTGGCACCGCGTCTGATAGGACTCGCACAAGCCCCAGATACGTCGTGAGCTCCGTAATCTTGTACTCTTTTGTCTCTCCCGTGCCTGCCTCGCCAACGGGCGGGCTCTTCATGTGCGCTATTCTCATGTCTTTCCGCAACGTTCCCCGGTGAACACGGCCTATCGCAATTCTCCCCTGATAGTTATCCGCGTGTATTGAAATCACCATCATCTGCAAAGGAGCCGCTTCATCTGCTTGTGGAGCCAGAATGTGATTGATGATCGCGTCGAACACGGGAACAATGTTTTTCATTGAAGCAAGGTCCGGAGAGGCGCCGGCCACCCCGAATTTGCCGGCCGCGTACAGAACGGGAAAGTTCAGTTGTTCATCCGTTGCCCCGAGCTCCATGAAGAGCTCTAAGATCTTTTCGTGCACGTATCCCACGCGGGCGTTCTGTTTATCTATCTTATTGATCACGACAATGATTTTATGTTTTGCTTCAAACGCCTTTTTCAACACGAAACGGGTCTGCGGCATGGGGCCGTCTTGGGCGTCCACAAGCAGCAAAGAACCGTCTGCCATATTCAAGACGCGCTCAACTTCTCCGCCAAAATCGGCGTGTCCCGGAGTGTCAATGATGTTGATTTTTACCCCTTGATACACGACGGCCGCATTCTTTGAAAAAATGGTGATGCCGCGTTCCTGTTCCAATTCGTTGGAATCCATGATTAACTCGCCCTCTCCACGCTTGCCAAGGGTTGTTTCTGACTGCTTCAAAAGCGCGTCTACCAGGGTAGACTTTCCGTGGTCAACGTGAGCGATGATGGTGACGTTGCGGATTGGGTTCATCCCGTATTATACCCCGCAGCTTGCCCCGCTTCTTTCTTTCGGCATAAGATCAAGTAGCTTGATCTCTTTATTGACGTTTTCGTACCAGCCGCTGCCGGTTGAGAAATCTTTGTCCATAACCACCCTGGCATCAACTTGTTCCCAATCTATGTTTTTCACTGCTTTAAAGTAGAGAGCGGTTTGGATGTAGTTGTCCGGAAACCAGAATGAATTGAATGCGAGGGCTTCCCTGTAAAGTTCATCTTCGGTTAGCCCTTGCGTGGCGCCAAGCTGGAGCAAACCAAGAAGAGCTGAACCGTGATTGCAGTCCTGAAAAAAGGTTGAATTGTCGCAGCAGGGCCGATATGTGTTTTGGGCGATTTTAGTCACCAAAGCTTCCTGCTCTGGCGTAAGCTCGACGATGTTGAACTTGTTAAAATACGCGCCGCCGTTCTCTTCCTTGCCCAAACCCCAGCCTCCGGTAGAGGCAAAATTAAACAGGGATTTCCCATTCACGGGGCTTGATTTATTTGACTCCATGTAATTCGAAAGCCCCAGCGGCCAAAGAAGATTCACATAATACTGAGCATTCGCTCTGGTAAGAAGAATGGGCGCGGGAGAGGGCTTTGTAAGCACGTCTTTCAATTCGGAAGGAAAACCGCCTCTTCCCTGATACACGGCCTCAAACTTGGCTTGGTCAATAACGCCATTCTCCACGAGCTTCACGACGCTATTACCGAGTTGGACTTTGCTCTGGAAACCCTGTTCTGGCAGAACTTTGGCCAAAACTTCGTCAAACAACAGATTACCAGTTGTCGCAATATCCGCGCCATTGAGTTGGTTGTCGTTGAGATTCAAGGTTGTATTTTGACTCAATGCCCTTGCAATCACGGGGTCGGTTTTAAGCATCCCCCAGGCAAGATTCAGAAGGAGTGCAACAACCACCAACAAACCCCAGAGTCGAGCCGCATCACTATCTTTGAACGAAGCATCTCGGGGCGCAGGACAAATTCCTTTCTCGCAGTCGGATTCTAGTTTTTTCACGTCTTTCCGTATTAACCAAATTGGCAAAGCAAGAAGTCCCAACGAAAGGGCTTTGAGTTCCAAACCTCCAAGAGGAAAAACGGCAAGGCCGCCAACGATACCGATGGCGGAAAGAATGGTTGCGCCGCAGACAGGGCAGGCGGAAGCCGCGATTCCCACAAGGGATCCAATGCCACTGCTCGCAGACCCTCCCCTACCAAGGCTACGGAGGGTAAAACCAAATTTTCTCCAGCGATAGACGAAAAGCGACACACTGATTCCAAATAGGACAATCGCGCCAAGCGTGAGTACGACATACGGCCAGAAATACAAAGGCATGCCCCCAAAATCTCTTATGAAACTGCCAATGCTTGAGTCAAGTCGCAGGGCCCAATAAAGCGCGAGGAAAAATCCAAGAGAGGCGGCAACGCCGATGAGCGCGTAAAACAGCGCGGTATCAAACTTCGTATCCTTCATTGTTTTAGCCATGGTTTTTACAGACGTTAGCACCCATGTTAGAACCTATCTGGATAGTTTGTAAAGACACCGTCCACGCCAAGAGATCTCATCTGCTCAATCTCATCAGGTTCGTTTACCGTAAACACAAACACCTTCATTCCCCTCTTGTGGGCATCTTCCACGAACTCGCGACTGATGAACTCCTTATTGAGGTTCACAGAGTATGCGCCGAGTTCTTCTCCGAACTGAGCGTAAGTAATGGGAATAGCGGTGATCAAACTCCCAATTCTTACCTGAGGCAAGGTATCGTGAAACTTCTTGAGCTCAACATGGTTGAAAGACGAAACAAGAAAGTCGTCGTACGACCATCCTTTCTCCGCCACATACTGCTCAATGAGGCGGGCAACCGGTTCTGCGGTATTCGCTCCCTTGAGTTCAACATTCACTTGAGCTTTTCTGTCTACCAAATCAAACACTTCCTGAAGGGTCGGAATTTTCTCGCCCTTGCCCGCATCAAGTTCCCGCAACTCTTCAAATGTCTTCTCCCATACATATCCTTTTCCGTTCGTAGTACGGTCAACCGTATCATCATGAATCACCATACAATTGCCGGCGTTCAACACATACACATCAAGCTCTACCATATCCACTCCGAGCTCAAGGGCCTTACGAAAAGAGCGGAGCGTATTCTCCGGCTCGTATCCGCAGGCGCCCCGATGCCCGATTTTCAGAAGTTTGTTCATATTATTTCTTAACAATCTGTTTCCAGAGCCAGATCGCGGCAAGGATTCCAACGATAAGCCATACAAACCATACAAGTGAAACGGGCCACAAGCCAACTCCTCCTCCCATCCCCGAACGAGAACCTCCGGTTCCGTACGGGGCAAGCATCTGCATCATAGGCATAAATCCTATTCCTTGAGACGGAAATGCCGCCGAGGCATCGCAACCGCTCAATCGTTTACCCATCACTACGTGCATTGCTTCTTCGCCTTCCTCGCCCATCATCTGGGTCATCATCGCATTCATTGCTTCGTGCGAATCTCCCACCATTTGGCCCATGTAATACTCTCCGAGCGCGCCGAAATCCTCGTCGGATAGGTCCACGCAAGTTATCTCTTTGGTCTGCAACCGCTCCCAAATTGCTTTGCCTTCTGCTTCTTCGCGAGCGGTATGATCGTCGACTTGAGCATTGGTTTCGTGCATAAACACAAAACCACCCAAAGTAAGCACTCCAACGATTAAGAATAAAATATATCGATTCATAGTTTTATTTTAATTGACTTTCCTTACGCTGTCACTTCGAACTTTGTTTGTTTTCTTCTGCGCGGGCCGTAATCTCGATGTTGCAGCTTTTGTGCTCCCGGCACCACGCCTCGCACTTCTCGGCCCATTCGCGATCCTCATAGTGAAAACTGCATTCCTCGCATTGGTGAAATATCTTATCTTGCTGTTGAATTGTTTTAACCATAGAAGTTTATTTTAATGATGATGTTCGCTGTCACCGCCGCACCCATCAGAAAGATTCCACACTTGAGTTACTTGCTCGCCAGTGAATCCGTGATTACGAATGAGATATTTGCCCAAACCACCATAAACATACCATCTCCAGCATTTACAGCAACACGGCCCCTTTTCGCTTGAATTCTGCATAGCGTAGTCGTACGCTTTTTGTTCTTCCGACATGAGCTCCATGTCGTAGTAGGACATAAGTTTCTTAGCAAGTCCTGCTTCAATATCATAAGGGTCATCGGGAATTTCGGCAATATTCTGGTCGGCAACGGATTTGAATTTCTTTAGTCCCTCAACCTGCTCGCTGTAGCGGTGCATGCTCATCGGGCTGCAACAGGAACCTTGCAAGCGGGCATCATCCGGCATATTGGCGATGGAGTCTTTGAAACTGCCGGAACAAGACGAATTGCTGTTCTTGCTCAAGTAGTCGAACTGCGCCGCCAGAGCTTCGTTCACGATACCTCCTAATATTTTTTCTCCCGAAGAACGATCCGAGAAATCGAACACTTGTCTTGGGAAGAGATAAAAATATCCCCCAACAAAGATTGTGAATGCAAGAATTGTAATTGATAAATTTTTGTTCATAATAAAGTTTTATAAGAGAAAACTAAACCTCGTTTAGTTTTTCATTATGGCTAACCGAGCCCTTTTCCATTAGAATTCCGATTTGCTTAAGATATACAGCTTCTGCTAATAGGACAGCAGCAATTTGCTCAGCCGTGAAGTTTTTACCTTTTTCATCAGCCAGAATAAATTTGGTAACTTCGCCCTCATAATCTTCTACTTTTTGGAGCGGCTTGTCGTTGGCTGTACTAACTTCTTCAATTCGGAGAGGCTTGCTGGCTATGCCAACTTTTTCTTGAAACTGAAGCTCCAAATCCAAAATGATGCGGACGTCCTCTTTACTGAGAGAAGTTTTTAATGGTTCGGGGAGACTATTATAAGTAACCTTGATCGCGTCTTCGGGCTCGTAGATAGGAACTGATTGGATATCGGTAAACGGTATTTTTATTGCTTGGCAAAAGGCGGCAACCTCCTTCTTTATCTCCTCTGATGATTTTGTAAGTCCGCTCAGTTGAACCGATAGAGGGGAGCCAGCGATATCTTTAGCCAGATCACGTAGAAAGCTCGGTTTGAAAGCAGGGTGGCGTGCGGCAAAGGTTTCTAAGTTTTTTATATTAACGGCAAGTAGTTCCGGTTGCTTGCCCATCCAGCCGTAGAAGCTTACCATTCTAGTATTAAACTTACTTATCGACAGAGACTCGACATCGTTCCAGGCCAGAGCTATTTTTCCTGCCCGCAGACCTCCATCAACCTCGATCCCTTCCGGCGACAGACGTAGCCTGGCCCGCCTTTTTACAATGCTCTGCCAGGCATAGATTAATCCACCCACCCCAAATAATATAAATCCCGCAATACCGGTGAAAATATTCCTGTAGCCGGTAATATATCCGATCAGGAAATCAAACGCTATCAGAGGCAAAACCGCTAGAACAGCAATATTTCTTAAAAGTTTATTTTTCTTACCTTGGGCGGTCTTAAGAAGATAAAGAAAGAAGATAATCCAGATGACATAACTAAATCCCGGTTCATGGCTTTTATCTAAGGCCATGAAAACACTGGCGAAGGCAAATATTATTGCGCCAACAACGATTAGTAATGACTTCCCAAGAGATGGATAATAACTAAGCTCGGCAGCAGAATTCATATCGGTAATATAATTTATATCATAAGCTAGGAGATAACTAAATCTCGTTTAGTTTTCCACCCATACTTTTGTATCCTTAATTGTTTTAACCATAGTTTTATCTATCCAACCAGAAAAAATCTTTTTTATGCTTTCTAGATTTTCCTCGTATTCTTCGCCTCTGAAATTATGATCTGCATTTTTAATAATATGCAGTTCTCTTTTACCTGGTAATTTGTTGTAAAGTAATTTCTGATGCTCAAGCGGTGTTCCATCATCCCTATCTCCAACTATGAGCAATACGGGCATTGTGAGCTTATTTGCTTCTGGCAACACGTCATATTTAAGTCGATCAACCATATGAGACCATTTAAGTCTTTTAACTAATCCTGGAATAGATTCGCTCTTTTCTTCTCTCCATCCTGTCTTCTCCCACTTTTCTATGTCTTCTTTCCCTTTAACTTCAATACTGAGCTTTCCCATGTAAAAGAATTATACCAAAAAATCGCCCTGAGTGAAATCGAAGGGCGGCGATCTTCGGAATCCTACTCGTGCTTCATTACTCAATCCACTTGATGGAGCACCCCATGGAGGGTTTGAATGCTCTGCCGATTTCTTCTCCCCGCAATAGTTTCTGGATATTCTCATCCATGGTGCGCTCCGTAACATCTTGGCCGGGCTCCAGGGCGTCGTCAATCCTTCCGTGAAACACGAGCTTCTGCTCTTTGTCAAACAGGAAAGGATCCGGAGTGCATGTGGCGCCGTATGCCCGAGCCACCTTTTGAGTGTCGTCGAAAAGATACGGAAAACCAATGTTCCGCTCTCTTGCAAACCCCTTCATATTCTCCATGCCCTCCCCTTCATAGCCCGGGTCATTGCTGTTGATGCCGACAACCGCAACCTTGTCTTTATATTTCTCGTGCAGCTGCACGATGGCTCCAATCTTTGCCTTCACGTACGGGCAATGGTTGCACATAAAGACAATAAGCAAGCTTTCTTTATCCTTAAAATCCGCAAGAGAATACGTCTTTCCGTCAGTTCCCTGCAAAGAGAAGTCCGGCGCCTTGTCTCCGTTATTGAGCTTTTGGAAGGATTGCGTGAGTGCCATATGTTCAAGTATATCAAAAAATTGCCCTGAGTGAAATCGAAGGGTGGCGATTCTTCCATTCATCCTTGGCCGAGCCAAGGATTTCCTTGGTTCGGCCAAGGTGTACCTGCCAGGGTATGTCCTGTGCAAGTCCGACTTGCACGCCCACTTCTGCCTAGTGCGCCTGGTCGTTTTGCCATACTTCTTTTATTAGTTAATAATGCTGGCTCCCGAATTAAAACCCTCGCAAACCCCGAAGGAGAACAAGTTCCCTACGAGGCATGCTTTTGAAATTATTTTACCAAATCTGATACACAAATCCAAAAAGCGAAACCTGCGTTGACCCGCCGCCAGCCGCCGCTTCACGCCTGCGTCGAGGCTTCGGCAGGCAGGTGCGGCAGCTGTCTAGGTTAAAGGAATATTAACTCTGATGAGAGCGAAAATAAAAGACGTTGTGCGAGATTCATGGTAT
>CAZAHG010000011.1:0-11585 GCA_964485065.1 uncultured Candidatus Saccharibacteria bacterium
CTAAATTCTGAAACGGAATATCCAGCGCCTGCCCTACGCGGGAAGGCACGCCCCGTAAAAACCAGATGTGGGAACACGGGGCCGCCAGCTTGATGTGTCCCATGCGCTCCCGTCTGACGGAGGATTTGGTTACCTCGACTCCGCATTTCTCGCAAACCACGCCCTTGTACCTGATTTTCCGGTATTTTCCGCAGTAGCATTCGTAATCCTTTTCGGGACCGAAGATGCGCTCGCAAAACAGACCGTCTTTCTCGGCTCGCTGCGTGCGGTAGTTGATGGTTTCGGCTTTCGTCACTTCCCCGTGAGACCATTTCAAAATCTCGTCGGGAGACGCCACCTTTATTCTAATGGATTCTAAATCGGTTACTCTCATTTTTTTTCTTTTACTTCCACGCTCAATCCCAAAGAACGCAATTCGTTGAGCAGCAAATTAAAAGAGGCAGGCAGATTGGGGGTTTCAATCGGCTTTCCTTTCAGGATGGCTTCGTATGTGGAGGCGCGGCCCGGCACGTCGTCTGACTTGATGGTGAGCATTTCCTGAAGCGCGTATGCGGCTCCGTATCCTTCCAATGCCCACACTTCCATCTCTCCGAATCGCTGTCCTCCGAACTGCGCCTTTCCTCCAAGGGGCTGCTGCGTGATCAACGAGTAGGGGCCTATGGAACGCATGTGCAGCTTATCTTCCACCATATGGATGAGCTTCATTATATAGATCATGCCGACGGTGATCTTTTTCGGAAACGCAATGCCTTCCCTCCCGTCGTACAGGGTGATTTTCCCGTCTTCGGGAAGCCCCGCGGCTTTCAGCTCGCGCTTGATTTCTTCTTCATTCGCTCCCGTAAGCCCAGGGGTGATTGCGTAGTATCCTAGTTTGGAAGCCGCCCAGCCTAAATGCGTCTCCAGAATTTGTCCGATGTTCATACGGGAAGCGACGCCAAGCGGGTTCAGTATCATGTCCACGGGCGTGCCGTCTTCCATGAACGGCATCTCTTCTTCGGGAAGCACTATGGAGATGACTCCTTTGTTTCCGTGGCGGCCCGCCAGTTTGTCTCCGGGACGAATCTTTCTCAATTCCGCCACTTCAATATGGATGGATTTGATAACTCCGGGCTCCAGCTTGTGTCCAGCTTCCCTGGAGAACACGCGCACCTGCACCACCCTGCCCCGCTTTCCGTGGGGCATGAGCAGGGAAGTGTCTTTCACGTCCCTTGCCTTTTCTCCGAAGATGGCTCTGAGTAAGCGCTCTTCAGGGGTAAGGTCGGCTTCTCCCTTCGGAGAAATCTTGCCGACGAGAATGTCGTTGGGTCCCACTTCGGCTCCGATGCGCACGATTCCTTCTTCATCTAAATCCTTGAGTTTTTCTTCTCCCACATTTGGAATGTCACCCGTCGTCACTTCGGGGCCGAGCTTTGTTTCGCGCACCTGACAGCTGAAGTCTTCAATATGAATAGAGGTGTATGCGTCTTCTTTGACCAGACGCTGGGAAATTATGATGGCGTCTTCATAGTTAAATCCCCGCCAGGGCATGAAAGCCACGAGAAGGTTCGTTCCGAGGGCAAGTCTTCCCCGGTCAATTGCTCCTCCGTCGGCAATGACTTGTCCTTGTTTCACATGATCACCGTTTGATACGATGGGCCGCTGGTGAAAACACGTGTACTGATTCGTGCGTTGGAATGTCTTGAGGCCGTACTCTTTTTCTTTCCGCCTGGAGCCATGTCCCGACGACTCAACCCTGATACGCGTTGCGTCCACGAACGTAATCTTTCCTTCTTCTTCTGCGATAATGGCCAATCCCGAATCTTTGGCCACGCGCTCTTCCAGCCCGGTTCCAACCAAGGGAGCCTGCGCCCTGACCAGGGGCACTGCCTGGCGCTGCATGTTGGAACCCATAAGCGCTCTGTTCGCGTCATCATTGCGCAAAAAGGGAATTAAGGACGTTGCGACGGATATGGATTGTTCGGGGCCCACGTCGATGAAATCAACCTGCGCCCTGTCTGCCAACCCGGGTTCTCCCTTGATTCTCGCCTCCACCCGCGAAGGAACAATGCCGTTGTCTGGAGAAACTTCCACGCCCGCATGCGCGATCACGTGCTGCTCTTCTTCGTAGGCAGACAGATATTGAATATCTTTGGTGACCCTGCCCGATCTAACCTTGTAGTACGGAGTTTCAATGAATCCGTGAGCGTTTACCCTTGCATACGTTGCGAGGTGGCCCACCAATCCGATGTTGGGCCCTTCGGGAGTCTGAATGGGACAGATGCGGCCGTAGTGTGAAGGCTGCACGTCACGCACCTCAAAACCCGCCCGCTCGCGGGTCAGCCCCCCGGGTCCTGTAGCCGACACCCTGCGCTTATGCTCAAGCTCGGCCAGCGGATTTTCGTTATCCATGAACTGCGTGATCTGGGAAGAAGTGAAAAACTCTTTCACTACGGCGATCATGGGACGCGGGTTCACGAGCTGGGAAGCCGTGATGGTTCCGGGATCCAACGTTGACATGCGATCTTTTATGATGCGCTCCATGCGCATGAATCCCACGCGCATGCGGTTCTGAAGGAACTCGGGGAACGTGCGCACCCTGCGATTTCCCAAATGGTCGATCTGATCCGGCTGGGATCCTAACGTATTGTTGAGCCGGATAATTTCCCGAAGCACCTCTACCACGTCTTCCAGCTTGAGAATGCGGTCTTCCGCAGTAATCGTTTGTTGTTTGTTGTTTGTCGTTTGTCGCAACGCTGGCAAGCGTTGCTCTGTTTTCCATCGTCCAACCTTGGAAAGATCGTACCGCTCAAAGTTGAAAAACATGTTCCAGATAAGCTCTTTGGCGGCTTCCGGGGTTCCCAGATCTCCGGGGCGCAGCCTGCGGTAAATCTCTACCAACGCTTCTCCCTGGGTTTTTGCGGCGTCTTTCTTCAAGGTTTCCTCCAGAAAACGCACGTCTCCCGTATCCACGTTAGCAACCAATTCTTGCATGGCTTTCTCGTCTCCGGCCCCAAACGCCCGCAGCAGCGTGGTAATGGGAGCCTTGCGCTTCCTGTCAATGCGAACCGCGATAAAGCCGGAGGGTTCGGTTTCAAACTCAAGCCACGCCCCGCGATTCGGGATGATTTTTGCTCCGAACAACCGAGAGTTCCGCCAGGGCTTTGCCGTGAAAAAGGCTCCCGGGCTCCGAATGAGCTGGGAAATGGCAACCCGCTCCACGCCGTTCACAATGAAGGTGCCGCGCTCGGTCATGAGGGGCATGTCGCACAAAAACACTTCCTGTTCCTTCACTTCTTTCGTTTTGAGATTGAGCAGCCGAACTTTCAGACGCACGGATGCTTCGAACGAATTGTTGTTTTCTTTTGCTTCGACTTCCGATTTGTAGTTCGGATCTCCAAACGAAAAACCGGTGAACCAAAGTTCAAACTCTTTTTTCGTGTAGTCGCGGATGGGAGAAATCTCTTTCAGGAGTTCCAAAAATTCTTCACCCCAAAAACGCTTCCAGCTGACGCGTTGAATTTCCAGAAGGTACGGGAGGTCAAGGGAAAGACGCGACTTCCCGAATCTCTTGTTTGAAAGAGGAGGTGAGGAAGGCATGAGAACACGCAAAGCAGGCCTAAAAAACGCGAAGGGGCCGTGCCTGATTGATCAATGAAAAACGTAAATTGTGGAAACGAAAAAACTCAAGGAAAGCTTCTAATATGAAAACTAAATTCAAGTATAGCCGAAGCTGCAAGATATGTCAACCCCGCTCAAGGTTTTGGGATTTACCGGTTGATTTCGGACGGTGTTTGCTGGATCGGAGGCTCGGAAGAAACAATGCCTTCCAGGGCCGGTTTTCCTTCTTCCAGGTTCTTGATGATGCTCTTTACTCCCTCGTTCTCAGGATTCAGGGAAGAAACTTGCCTGAATTCCCGAAGGGCGGCACTTTTGTTTCCCTGCTTGTCGTACGTAAGCCCGAGCATGTACAGGGCGTTGGAATAGTTCGGATTGAGTTGTTTTGCGGAAAGGAACTCTCGCTGAGCCCTGGCAACGTCTTCTTTCTGCCAGTACACCATGCCGAGCTGGAACGCCAATCCCACGTCTTTGGGGCTTGCAACCTTCAACGCTTCAAGCTGAGACGCGGCTTCGGCAGATTTCCCCTGGAGCTCGTATGCTGCCGCTTTGAGAAAATGGGCGGGCGCATAGTCCGATTTGAGCTGAATTGCCCGATCAAGATTCTCAAACGCTTTCTGCAATGATTCGTCTTTCAGGGTTGCGGGAATGCCTTGCTGATTCGCAAACAGCACATACACCCTTCCCAATTCTCCCCATGCGAAAGGAGAAGCCGGCTCCAACTTAGCTGCCTGCTCGTACGCCTGCACCGCAAGCTCTTTTGCTCCGGCTACCGCAAGAAGGTTCTGCGACACCGATCCTTGCACGTTCCAGTTGGCAACGTTTGCAGGAGCTACGGTCGTCGCATTTCTCACCGCGGACACCGCGTTATTCACCGCAACCTGGGTTTGCTGCTGCTTCTGTTCCCCTGAAAGCGAATCGTCCTGATTGATTCTTCCGATGCGGGCCAAGAACAGCTGGGCAATATCCCTCCAATACAGATCCATGCCGGGATTCAGGCGCAACGCCGTCTGCAGTTTTTCGATTGCTCCTTCCACGTCCCCCTGCTGGGCCAGCCTGGCAGATCCCATATAGTACAGTTCGGCTGCGTATCTCTGCCCTCCGACAAACAGAAGTCCTAAGCCGAACACAAGCACGAGAAGAAACACGAACGAGGAAGCGACCGACAACAACGAGGGCGGAGCTAAAGAAACCTTCATGTCCTTGCTGGCAAACATACCCAATCCGCCGAGCAGCATCCAGAACAAGAACCACAGCGTGAAGTTCGCCGGGTACAACATAAAGCTCACGACCAGGCTAGCGAATGAAGCCGTCATGCCCAGACCCACCAGCCAGGAACCATTCTGACCTGATTCCGGATTTGAACCAAACAACGCACGAAAACTCGCAAAGAGCGTCGTTACCAGCAGGGCAATAAAGACGAGTATTCCCAATGCACCAAGCGTAACCGCTATATCCAGAACCTGGGCCGCTCCAGCTGAAAAACGCGTTCCCCAGAATGTGGTCTGGTTGAGCGCCGGGGAATGGAATTTAGAATAGTCAAACACAAATGTTCCGGGACCCGATCCAAAAAGCGCGTGCTCTTTGAGCGTCTGGCTCAGGATGCCCAGTTCTCCCTGCCATGACGGGGACACTTCGGCCGGAAGCTGGGGTATGCCGGGTATCTGCATTCTGACCAGCAGAAAAAACAGAGAAAGCACCAAGAATCCCACGGGCAGAAAAATCCAGCCAGATTCTTTCCGCTTTTTCATGTTCCACATGCCCAAGGCAAGCAATACCAAGAGACCTGTAATGCAAACGATCCATGCGGAGGAGAATTTCACGAACACGAGCGTCGCAAAAAATACTCCTACGACAATCCAGAGAAGCAATCGGAGAAAGAATCGGGAGACAAACCAAAGCGCAAGTGCAAGGGGGAGCAGGGCTGCTGCGATCATCGCAATCCCGTTCGGAGACCCGAGCGTGTTAAAGAGCTGGGTGCTGGCGAACGGAAAGGGCAGGAAAGACAACAGCTTGAATATTTGAGCTCCCGCAAACAGAGATGCGGCAAACACCGAAAACAGCGTCACAAGCAGCAGTTTGAAAAGCTGCTTTGTTTCTGAAAACGCATTCATGACAAGAAACGCAAAACATATAAACAGCGCCTGAGTCAAAAAGCCATTTGTGATATCCAAAGGAAAACCCCAGAAGCTTCCGGCGGGCCACAGAGAAAACAGAACGGAGAGAAGTCCTGCCGCCAAAAACGCAAGAAGCAAAGGCGCCTGCCATGCCAGGCGTATGGTTGCTTTTCCCGCCTGAAGCAATGCGGCCATCCAGGTTACAACGCCCGCAAACACGAGCACCGCGAGAAGCGCCTGCTTCTGAAAATCCAGGGAATTCTGCGTGATCGGCAAAAACCACAGGGGAATCAAGGCTCCCAGGACGTACAAGCTTAAGCGCGAGATGCGATGAAACAAAGATGCGGATTCCATAATAATGATGGTGTAATTACTGTTCTAATATTTCTATTTTTTTTCTGACGTCTTTGTTGTCAGGATTAAGCAAAAGAACTTTTTTAAAATGATACAGCGCTTCTTCTCTTCTCCCTTCTTTCTCAAGGGCCAGAGCCAAGGCATACCTCGCATTGGAGTTAAGCTCGGAAAAACCAATCACGCGTTCAAATAATTCAATCGACCCTTTTGTGTTTCCTCTATTATACTCCATCCTGCCCAATTGAAACAAGAGGTCTTCGTCCTCCGGAAACAAAAGAGTGGTTTCGCGCATCATCTCGTATGCACGTTCCTTGTTTCCTTCTTGTTCTAAAAGCAGCGCAAGCTGTTTTCGGGCTTCCTTGTGGTTAGAATCCAGCAGAAGCGCCAGTTCAAGCTGTGATCGCGCATCTGCAATCTTGCCCTGTTTTGCGTACAAGGTTCCCAAATCCGCCCTGTAATCGGGATTCTTTGGTTCAAGCCATACTGCTTCCTCAAACGCCTTCACGGCCCAGCCCAAGGCTCCTTGCACTTCCCCCATTTCCTTATATATATCCCCCAGCTGCTTCCAGGCGCTTGATCTCGCGGGGCTCAGTTCAACGGCTCGCTTTCCATAAAACAGCGCCTGCCGCAGATTCAAAGAAAGGAGTTCTGCGTCCTGCCGCAAAACCGGTTTCTTTATTTCTTCCTGCAGCTGAACCAAAAACTTTTGGGACGACGCGATCTGATATTCCGGCATCCATGGATTTATACTTGCCGCTGTTTCAACATTGTTCCTCATAAACGAGATCTCACCCCAGGCAAGGATAAACGCCGCCGCAACCACGGTTCCGAAAAATGCCAGCGCGACTCCGCTAAAAACAAGCTTTGCGAAGAAATGCTCCAATTTTAAAAAGAGGCGCTGTGTGCTGAAAGGAACTCCCTCAGCGGCAAGCAGCGTCCAGAACAGGACGGCGACCAGGGGAGAAAAAGGAACGAAGAAAAACAGCCACAGCATCAAGAGCCATGCAATAAAGAAGAGAGAGGAACCATGCGCTCCTTTTGTCTTTCTAAACAAGTGAAGCGCAAGAACACCGGCTGCCAAGAACAGGAACAAATAGGCAAGCAATCCTACGGCTCCCGTGGTGGCAAGAGTTTCTGCCATCCAGGGGAATCTTTCTCCTGAGAGCGTGCCCGGGCCCGAACCCAAAAAGAACTGCTTGATGCTGGAAAACAAGGTGCCGAAAACGACGCTCCACGATTCGCGCCAGGACGAAAGAGAAAACTCCGACAAGAGCAGAATTCCAAGAGTAGCAAGAATCGTTATGCCAACCAGCAATACCGCGCGGGCTTTCGCATACTGCGTAAGGAATATATACCAGCTAAGCAGAATGAGCAACGCAAGCAGTCCCTTTTCCCATTGCCCGGAAATCCCAAAGAAAGAGGCCGGCCTGTCTGCGCTAGCCAAGAACGAGAGAACAAATGCTCCGAGAAACACAAGAATCGGAAGATCAAGCGGAGCGCGGCGCAGCTTCAAAATCCAAGGTTTTGAAAATATCTCTATCATGGTTCAAAACTTACAAAACTTACTCTCGGTAAGTTATCCACAGGCGATGCTTTCATAGTGGGCGATGCGCTCGACTTTTTGTTGCTGATCTAATACTATGCACACCGCGTCTATACGGTATGGACCTTGATGTCTCGCCCTTGCGACATAGGCAAGGGCATTTCTCAGTATCTTCATTCGTTTCTTATGATTGAGCGTCTCTTCCGGGGAGCCAAATTGCTCATGGTGTTTTGTTCGCACCTCTATAAATACCAACACATCATGTTTTCTTGCGATAATATCAATCTCGGCCCGCTTTGTCCTATAATTTTGCCCAAGAATCGCGTACCCCTTACCCTCCAAATACTTTTTGGCAATTGCTTCTCCATGTTTTCCGATTACATTATGTTCGGCCATGCGCGTCTATGAAACCGAAACTTTGGATCGGTATTGCAAAGCTTCTGCAAGATGAGGCAATGTAACATCGCTTGCGCCCTCAAGATCGGCGATGGTTCTTGCAACTTTGAGCACCTTCATATATGAACGCGCCGAAAGCTGAAACCTTGTTCCCGCCTGTTGCAACAGGCGATCTCCCGCGGAAGAAATCGCGCAATATTCTTTTACTTGGGCATTGCGCATCTGGGCGTTTGTATGAATTGCTTCTTTTGTCTCCCTGCGGGAGACCTCCCGTAGGGAGGCAAAACGTTTTTGCTGCAGGGTTCTCGCGCGTTCTACTCGTTCTCGTATTGCAGATGAACTTTCGAGGAATTGCGCCGCTTTTTGATTTTCTTCAAGCTCGCGCAAATCAACCGGCGGAACATCAACGTGCAGATCAATGCGATCAAGAATCGGCCCTGAAATTCTTTTGTGATAACGCGCTATTTGAAAAGGCGAACATAAACATTGCCTGTTTGGATGCCCAAAATATCCGCACGGACAAGGATTCGCAGAAGCAACAAGCATGCATTGCGCGGGATATCGAATGCGGCCGCGGCTTCTTGCAATCGTAATGTACCCGTCTTCCAGCGGTTGGCGAAGCGCTTCCATTGCCGATCTTGGAAACTCCGTAAATTCGTCCAGAAACAACACTCCGCGATGGGCCAAGGTCACTTCCCCTGGCTGTGGCGTTTGCCCCCCTCCCATAAGCCCCACAAGAGAAGCCGTATGATGGGGCGAACGAACCTGGCGCGTGCGTATAAACCCGCCCCCCGGCGGAATATGCCCTGCCGCCGAGTAAATTTTCGTAACCTCAAAACGCTCCTCAATATTCAACTCGGGCAAAATACCGGGCAGCGCTTTTGCAAGCATGGTTTTCCCCGCTCCCGGACTTCCGACGAAAAGAATATTGTGGGCTCCGGCTGCCGCAATTTCCAACGCCCGCTTTGACTGCTCTTGCCCAAGAATTTCTCCCATATCAAACTCGGCGGCAGCTGCCCCGTCGAATGACGGGGCGGAATAGGCGATTTCTTCTATCTTCTGTTTCCCAAAAAAATGTGAGATGAGCTGGCTCAAGTTCTCAACCGGATACACGGCTATGTTTTCTACGGCGGCGGCTTCGTTCGCGGAATCTTTCGGAACGAACACATGACGGTATCCCGCCTCTTTTGCAAAAAGCGCCAGCAAAAAAGCTCCTCTCGTATGGCGCAGAGAGCCGTCAAGCGAAAGTTCTCCAAAAAAGAGCGCGTCTTCCGGCAAAGAAAGCGGAAGAAAAGAACTGAGAATACCCAACGCAATCGGCAAATCGTAAAACGATCCTTCTTTTGGAATATCGGCCGGAGCCAGATTGACAATAATTTTCTTTTGCGGAAACTCAAGCTTTGAGTTCACGATGGCCGCCCTCACTCGTTCCCTGCTTTCTGCCACCGCCTTATCCCCCAAGCCGACAATATCAAAACCGGGCAATCCCCTGTTTTGCACAGAAACCTCAACGTCAATCTGTATGGTTTCCAGGCCGAAGGTGGCGGCAGAAAAAATATGTATCAGCATAAATAATATTTTCCTCGCTCTAAAGAAACGGCTCCTCTCAACTGCAGCAGAGAAAGAGCGGTGCCGAGTTCTGCAACCGGCACCCCCAAATTGCGAGCCAGAACGTCAATTTCAAGCGATTCTCGCCTGAGCTCTTTTGCGATGTTTAGCTCCAATCCCTCGGGAATAGCACTACGGGCAGACCCTTCGACTTCGCTCAGGGCAGGCACCCCGAAAAAATCCAAAATCTCCTTTGCCGAACTTGCAAGCTCTGCCCCATGTTGCAGCAGCCTGTTTGTGCCCTGCGATAATTCGTTGGTAATGGGACCCGGCACCGCGAAAAGTTTTCTGTTGTATTTTTTTGCATATCCTGCGGTAATAAGAGAACCGCTTTTTACGCCAGCCTCCACAACGAGCACCGCCTGCGAAAGTCCGGCTACGATCCTGTTGCGCTTGGGATACGTCCAATTGCTCGGAAGCATGGTGCCAGAAAATTCCGAAAGAATGAGGCCCTCGTGATCTATAATATCGGCGTAGAGCTTTTTTTGATGCGCGGGGTGCACCCGATCAATACCGCAGGGCATCACGGCAATTGTTCTGCCGCCAGAGCGAACTGCCGCTTCATGAGCAGCCGCGTCCACTCCGTACATAAAGCCAGAGACAATGGTGATGCCGGCTTGCGCAACGTCTCCCACGATCTGCTCCACTACTCGTTTTCCATAGCTCGTCATCTGGCGCGCGCCCACCACCGCCAAACACTTATCAAAAAGTTTCGGATCCCATATTCCTTTGTAATACAATTGCTTGGGAACGTCATTCCCAATTTCTTTTAAAAGCCTTGGGTATTCTTTTTGTTCTATGTTAATTTTGTCTTGCATGCGGTTGATTGATATGCTATCATGACAACAGGTTGACAATCCTGGTTCTCGTATTACATCGAGATTCGCCAAACCTCGCCAAAAGCGGGGTTTTGGTTTTTACACCGTTCTTGCCAGCGTAAATCCCCATACCTCTTGTATGCCGGCTTTTTTTAAAATTTTGCAGCATTCTTTCATGGTGGCGCCCGTAGTCCAAACATCGTCAACAAGCACCACGCTCAGCGTGGTTATTGGGACGCTTAGCGTCCCACTCGATATTGCAAAAGAACCCTTCATATTATAAAGCCGCTCTTCTTTGTCTAAATCAACTTGCGGTTTTGTTTCTTTTGTTTTTTCAAGCAAACAAGCAACTGCGCTTTTGGTTTGTTTTGCCAACGCGTTCGCAAGCAACTCTGTCTGGTTGAACCCGCGACGCTTCTCTTTTCTGCTATGCATGGGAACGTATGTCACCAGCGTATCTGGAGAAAATAAAAACGAAAGAAATGTGCAAAATCGTTTTTGATCAAGCGCCATGCTGCCACAGGCGCGTTCTATGATTTCTTCAATCGCGTGAACAACCCCGTCATATTTTATACAATGCAGCAAACGCTGTACCGCGCCCTCATATTCCCATATGCTCGCCAAACCATTCAAACCATGCCTGTGCTGGCAGGCTAAATGTCGCTCTCCCGCAAAGCTTGCCCTCAGACAAATCGGGCATATAAAACTTGCTTCTCCTAAAAATACTTCGCATTTTTCGCAAATATATTTCCCTTCCGTTCCACACGAGACGCATACAACAGGAAACGCCACCTCAAGTACCCCATCCCTCAATTTTTCCAGCATAATATGCCTAAACGAGATTTAGTTTTCCACAGGCTACTCCAACAAAAAATTTTGGGCTGCACCAATGCTCTTTTTGCCGCGCACAATATCGCGTACAAACCCTAGATAACTCTTTGGAGTCGGGAAAATTTTTGCTGCAATGCCCATGTCGGTAATAATAGAATCCCGCTTCCCGAGGTATTCCAAATGCGTACTCCACGGATAGTGCTCTATAAACCGCATGATTTCTTCGGGATCTTTTGCGGCTGTTTTCAATTCGGGCTCTAATTCTTGCCCCGGATTAATCACATTTATATACGCAATAATATAATGAAGCTGTTCATCTTTTTT
>CAZAHG010000012.1:0-11188 GCA_964485065.1 uncultured Candidatus Saccharibacteria bacterium
GGAAACCCGCCAGTTGGCGGACCAGTCGGCGGATCATTGCCTCAAGCCACACCTTCATTCCCCGCCCTTAGCTTCATCCTAAACCGAGTTTAGGTGTGGATAACTAAACTCGGTTTAGGTATACTAGAATTATTATGGATGCATTCCTTGCGAAAACCGATCCTGAAATGGCAGGACTGATTGCGGCCGAAAAGAAGCGCCGACAAGAGGGCCTGGAGATGATCCCTTCCGAAAATCACACGTCTCCTGCGGTGTTGGGGGCGTTGGCTTCCATATTGAATGATAAATACGCAGAAGGATATCCTTCCAAGCGCTACTACGGAGGGAATCAGGTTATTGATCAGGTGGAAAAACTCGCGATTGATCGGGCCAAGAAGCTTTTTGGCGTGCCGCATGCAAATGTGCAGCCGTACTCGGGAAGCCCGGCAAATTTTGCCGTGTATCTTGCCGTATGCGAAAACGGAGACGTTGTCATGGGACAGAACCTGTCAGACGGCGGGCACTTAACGCACGGAGCCAAGGTCAATGCCTCGGCAAGATTTTTTCAGAGCGTTCCGTATCACCTGCGGAAAGACGGATATCTGGACATGGACGAAGTGCGTCAACTTGCAAAAGAGCACAAGCCAAAACTTATCTGGTGCGGAGCAACCGCCTATTCACGGGAAATTCCCTTTGAAGAATTCGGGAAAATTGCCGACGAAGCGGGGGCGTATCTTGTTGCAGATATTGCGCATATTGCAGGTTTGGTCATAGGAGGAGTTCATAAGAGCCCGGTTCCCTTTGTACACATCATCACCACCACGACGCACAAAACGCTCAGGGGACCGAGAGGGGCCATGATCATGGTGACGGAAAAGGGATTGCGCAAGGATCCCGAATTGGGGCAGAAGATTGATAAGGCGGTATTTCCCGCAGGAGTGCAGGGTGGGCCTCACGAGCATCAGGTGGCTGCCATCGGGGTTGCTCTCAAGGAGGCGTCAGCCCCTGCATTTAAAGAATATGCGGAGCAGATCGTAAAGAACGCGAAAGCTCTTGCGCAAGAACTTATGGCCAGGGGATTAAAGATCGTTTCTGACGGGACAGACAATCATTTAATGGTTCTTGATCTTACTCTATATGGAAAGGGTCTGGGGATATTTTTGGAAGAAGCTCTTGATATGGCAGGCATCACCGTGAATAAGAATACGGTGCCCCAGGAGCCCTCCTCTCCTTTTTATCCAAGCGGAGTACGCTTGGGCACGCCCGCCATTACCACGAGAGGCATGAAAGAAAAAGAGATGGCGCAGATCGGAGAGTACATTGCACAGGTGCTCAATGAGATTAAGGGATTTAAGCTCCCGGATGACAAAGAGGAGCGAATAGCATATCTAAAGGATGCCCGGAAGAAGTTGGAAGAAAACGCGGCAATCAAAGAGGTGCGAGAAGAAGTAAAGAAGCTGTGTAGCAGGTTCCCGATTCCATGACAGATTATGAAATCAACTCTTCTTTCGGGTCAAGAACCGGCTCTTGAAATGCTGCAGAGTCTTCGCAAGAAGATTGCAGAAAGGCGCGTGCAATTGGCCGTGGTGCAGGTTGGAAAAAACTTGGTTTCATCCACCTATATCCAAAAGAAAAAGGAAGCCGCTTTGCAGGCCGGTATTGCGTTTCTTACGTATCCGATTTCGGCACAAGCAGCCCAGAAAGACATTATGTCTCTTGTTGCAAGACTTGGGGAAAACTCCGCGATTTCCGGCATTGTGATGCAGCTTCCGCTGCCCTTGCACCTTAACTCGCAAAAAATTCTCGACTGCATTCCTGCAGAAAAAGACCCCGATGTTCTCTCTTCCCGGGCTTTTGGCAGATTTGCGTTGGGTCAATCTTCCATATTGCCTCCAACGGTGTCGGCGATGCAGAAGCTTTTTAAAACCTACGGCATTCAAATTGCGGGGAAACGCATTGCGCTCGTTGGATCGGGGCGCCTGGTAGGGCTTCCGCTCCTGGTCTGGCTTGCGGGAGAACGGGCAACCGTAATGAATATAAATCGAAAGACAAAAAACCCTGCGGCGCTCATTCGCCAGGCAGACATTGTTATTTCGGGAACCGGAATGCCAGGGCTTATCAAAGGTTCCATGATAAAGAAGGGAGCCATTGTGGTTGACCTGGGAACTTCGGTTGAACAAGGGAAAACCGCAGGAGACGTGGATTTCAAAAGCGTTGCGAAAAAAGCAAAAGCGGTGACTCCGGTTCCCGGGGGAGTGGGGCCGCTTACCATAGCCTGCCTGTTGGATAACCTTGTGACGCTTTCTGCATGAATCTCGTCATAGTATTTTCTGCGCAATATCTTCCGTACCTTGTATTTTTGGGAATACTGGGGTGGTTTGCTTTGAATCTGAGGCGCAGGATACTTTGGGAGCTTGCGGGAGCCGCGATTCTTTCCCGCCTTGTCATCACAGAACTTATCAGGCTGCTTTGGCACAGGGCAAGGCCGTTTGTTGAGCTTGGATTCCGGCCTCTTATTGAGCATTCGGCGTCTGCCTCGTTTCCTTCCGGCCACGCGGCATTCTTTTTCGCACTTTCTGCAGTTGTCTTTAGCCATGACAAAAAAGCAGGAACTTTATTTTTTCTGTTCTCTGGAGTTATTGGTGCAGCGAGAGTATTCTCCGGCATTCACTGGCCCTCAGATGTTCTAGGGGGAGCTGTAATAGGGATTGGATCTGCACTCGTTGTCATGTACTTTCTTAAAAATAGAAAAATCGGCTCGTAAAAAAGCCACCTCACAGAGGTGGCCGGGCGTGTTCTTGGGGCTCGGGGAAGGCGGCTTCCAGTTCGGATGCCGCTTGAACGTAGGTTGCGAGGTGTGGCGGAAGCAACAGTGAAGACCCTTGACCAAGAAGGGTCGCCCTGATGTTGGGCGTCCCGTTCTTCACGCTGATGGTGTAGCGGTGGACGATGACGCGTGGGACGCCCATCGGCCTGGTCACTCCCACTACTGGTTGGTCAGTGAGGACCATGTCCTTGAGCCCTCTCTTCCTGCCCGACGTGCACTTGGGCTTGAGCGGTGTACCATCCTCCTCCACGAACTTCGTGGCATAGTTGTTCTGGAACACGATGGTGCGTGGGCAGGCGAGTAGGAAGCCTTTCCCATTCTTGTGGCCGTTGGGGTTACGGTGAGCACGAGGCCTCCCGTGCTTCTCTTTGAGGAGTACGAGAGTGGTGCTTCCGTCTACCTGATGGATGGTGCCGACGATGGTTGGTTTTGCTACCACGTTCCCTAGCCCCTTTCGTAATCGCGGGATGTGCTGAGTTTCAGTAAAGCACCGGTATTGGTTGGTTGTCAAGAATGCCCAGCTTATTTTGTCGCTACGGTATGAACGATGCCATCCAGAGAAAACTTCTTGCCCGAGAAATAATCTCTGACCATTTGTTTGATATCTACATCGCGGAGCGTGGCGTTATTCATCGCATAAATTTCCTCGGGAGAAAACCATCTCGTTTCGGTCACGCCATCTTCGAGAGTTCCGCTTTGAGTTTCCGAAATGTCTCCGATGAAAATAATTTTGATTCCGTGAGGCGTCGCGTCAAATTCTTTTTCAACATCCCTTCTCACCAACGAATAAATGCCAAGGAGATATTTTGGCGTGAAAGAAAAACCGGATTCTTCCAATACCTCTCGCTTGGCCGCCTCAATAGGATTTTCGCCAACATCAATCCAGCCTGCGGGATGACTCCATTTCCCATTATCCGGTCCTTTTCTTTGTCCTTCTCGCACCAAAAGAATTTTTCCGTCTCGTTCGAGGATACCGCCAACTACTCCAAACGTTTGTGTGAACACTCGTTCCATACTTAACTTATAACGTTTAACATGGTGCCCGGGGTGGGACTTGAACCCACAAGCCTTTCGGCACACGATTTTGAGTCGTGCGTGTTTGCCATTTCACCACCCAGGCGGAGTAGCCACTTTATATCAGATTCTGACGACTTTTTCAAACGCGCGTTTCGCACGTGGGTTTGGAGCAGCGCACAATTTCCCGCGGCCCTTCAACGAGCAATGATCCGCATGCCTTGCACAGTTCCCCCGTGGGCCCGCCCTGAGCTTGTCGAATGGGTTTGTCCCACAGCGCAAACGCGCATTCGGGAAACCTGCTGCAGCCATAGAATTGTTTCCGTTTCTTGGTTTGCCTCGCGGTCAGCTCTCCTTGATTGCATTGTGGGCAGGTAATCCCCAGACCTTTTTTCTCCAGGGGTTCTGTATGTTTGCATTCAGGGTATTTGGAGCACGCAAGGAACGGGCCGAACCGCCCGATGCGAATGACCAAAGGCGAGGAACACTTTGGACATGTTTTGTTCGGATCTTGCGCGATCTGCTGTTTATCAACTTCTTCATATTTTCTCCGCAATCTTTCTTCAAATGGAACATAGAACTCGCGCGTAACCGGCACCCATTCTTTTTGCCCTTCGGCGATCTTATCAAGATCTTCTTCCATGCGCGCGGTAAAATTCACATCCACGATTTCCGGAAAATGCCGTACGAGGAGAGTGTTTACCGTTTCTCCCACGATGGTCGGCTTGAATCTCCTCTGTTCGTCTTTTTCAATATATCCGCGCTCCTGCACGGTAGAGAGCGTGGGAGCGTACGTTGAAGGACGCCCTATACCGTGGGCTTCCAGTGTTTTGATAAGCGTGGCTTCGTTGTACCTCGGAGGAGGCTGGGTGAAGTGCTGGAAGGGAGCTATGGAGAGCATGTCCAGCCGGTCTTCCTTCTTTAAAGGCGGCAGCTCCGTTTCCTCAAATACGAGAGAGTATGCTTTGAGAAATCCAGGAAACCTTAGGGTCTGGCCGTTCGCCCGGAACGTATATGCTCCTGCCCGGATGTCTGCTACCGTGGCGTCAAACACGGCGGGCGCCATTTGCGACGCGACGAACCGTTTCCAGATAAGGTCATAGAGCTTGGCCGCCGAAGCCTTGGCGAAGGCGGCTTTGCCCTCATTTGCTAAAGCTACGGAAGATGGATCCTTAGAGGGATCCGTGGGACGGATTGCCTCGTGCGCTTCTTGAGCGCCCTTGCTCTTTGTTTTGAATACGCGCCTCTGGCTATATTCCTTTCCGAAGAGTTCCGTGATAGTGCTTTCTGCTGCTGCAACCGATTGGCTGGAGAGATTAAGAGAATCGGTTCGGTGGTACGTAATGAGTCCGGTTTCATAGAGCAGCTGCGCGAGTCGCATGGTCTGCTTTGCGGAAAATCTCAGACGCTGCCAGCAGGTCTGCTGAAGGGTTGACGTGGTAAAGGGCGGCAGGGGATTACGTTTCGTTTCTTTTGCTTCCACCGATTCTACAATATAGGCAGCTCCTTCCAGGTTTTTGAGGATTGCATCCGTCTCTTTTTTTGTTTTGATTCCAAGTTTCTGGATCGCTTTTCCGTTTTCTTTTGTAAGCAACGCCGGGAAAGGATCCCCTTTTTTCGCCCGCAGGCTGGCTTCAATAGTCCAGTATTCTTCCTGCTTGAAATCACGTATTTCTTGTTCCCTGTCTGCTACCAGGCGCAGTGCAACCGATTGGACGCGACCGGCAGAAAGCCCTCTCGCAACTTTTTTCCAGAGGAATGGAGAAAGCTTGTATCCGACAAGCCGGTCAAGTACGCGCCGCGCCAGCTGTGCGTTTACGAGATTTGCGTCAATGGCGCGGGGATGTTCAAGAGATTCCTGCAGAGCGCTTTTTGTGATTTCGTGAAATACAATGCGCTTGGGATTTTTAAGATCCAGCACTTCTTTCAGATGAAACGCGATGGCCTCTCCCTCGCGGTCTTCGTCTGTCGCCAAAATTATTTCGTCTGCTTTCTGAGCAGACGCCTTCAGCGATTTTACCGCCTTGCGGGCTTTTGTTGGTATGACGTAGGTGGGAGCAAAATCGTGTTCAACGTCAATGCCAAGCTTGCCTTTGGGGAGATCGCGAATATGTCCAAAGGAAGACAGCACCTCATACTTTTTTCCAAGAAAGCTTTTGATGGTGCGTGATTTCGTGGGGCTTTCAACAATGATTAACTTCATGACTTCAACACTATATATTAATTTTCGTGAGCTTTCAATCTCTCCACGGATTCCGCTAGCATCTGGCAATATAGATTAAGACCGACCGCGTTTACGGATCCAGACTGCTCTTTGCCCAGGAGATTGCCAGCTCCGCGTATTTCCATGTCTCGCAGAGCAATGCGATATCCGGATCCAAGTTCCGCGGCTTCTTCAAGGGCCCGGAGCCTGAGTTTTGCTTCAAGAGACATGCGCCTGCCATGGAGAAAGTATGCGAAAGAACTGACGTGAGATCTGCCCACGCGTCCTTTGAGCTGATAGGCCTGGGCAAGACCAAGAAGAGAGGCGTCTTCAACAATGATCGTGTTTACGTTCGGCAGATCAATGCCGTTTTCAATAATGGTTGTCGCGATAAGCACGTCATATTTCTTTTTTGCAAAACTTTCCATAACGTCGACCAATTTCTTTTCCGGGAGTCTACCGTGAGCAATTGCGCACCGCACGCCTGGAACCATCCGTTCCAGTTCCTGTTTGACCTGCGATGTCGTGCCGACTCGGTTGTGCAGATAGTACACCTGTCCTTTGCGTTGGATCTCCTGTTCGATTGCTCCTCGTATGATTTTTTTAGAACGTATTGCGCGCAAGAAGCGTATGGGCATTCTTCCCCGTGGAGGTTCTTGCACCATGCTGATGTGCTTGAGCGAAGAAAGCGCCATGTAGAGCGTGCGGGGGATGGGAGTGGCCGAAAGCGAGAGCATGTCGATTGAACCGGTTAGCTGCCGCATTTTTTCTTTTTGCCTTACGCCAAAGCGCTGCTCGTCGTCTATGACAACGAGGCCAAGCTTTTTGAATATGACGTCGGAAGACAAGACGCGATGCGTTCCGATGAGAAGATCGATGGTTCCATTCTTAAGATCGTTGAGCGTTTTCGTCTGCTCCTTCTTGCTTTGAAGCCGTGAAAGGATCGCTACTCGCAAGGGAAGTCCGGCTAGCCTTTCTGAAAACGTTTGAATATGCTGATGGGCGAGAATGGTTGTGGGGCACATGAGCAGGGACTGATATCCTTGTTCTGCGGCGTGCACCACGGCGCGCAGCGCAATCTCTGTTTTTCCGAATCCCACGTCTCCGCATACTATGCGGTCCATGGGAAAGGGCTTCTGCAGATCTTCTTCAATGTCTTTTATGGCTCGCGCCTGGTCTTCGGTTTCCTGATACGGGAAAGAAACTGCCACCCTCTGACTGAGTTCTCCTGGCGCCGCATACGACTCGCGCAGAGCGGCTTCTTTTTTCGCATACAGGGCCAGGAGTTCTTTTGCGAGCACCTCCACCTCTTCTCTGACGCGCCTTTTTGTCTTCTGCCAGGATACCGTTCCCAGCCTGGAGATGACAGGCTCGGTAAAGCCCACATATCTGGAGAGCTTACGCTCCAATCCAACGGGAACAAAAAGCCTGTCTTTGGAGGCGTACTCCAAAACATAATAGCGCTGAGTCCCCTGCAAAGAGAGCGAGAGTTCTTCTATTCCGGCAAACCTGGCTACGCCGTGATCCAGGTGCACCAGGTAATCGCCCTGCTTGAGCCCCCCGAGATCTGAAAACAACTTTTGGGACCTGAGCCGTTTTTTAAGAAGCCGCCGTACGGATTCTTCGTGTTCCACGGCAAGCGGCAGCGACTCGATTGATTCAATGGCATTCCCGAGAAACTCAAAACGCAGGGCATTTCTCGTATTAATGGGGAACACTTGCACCTGCCCACCAAGGTGGGTGAATTCTCCCGGGTTTTCCAACCGAAATACCTTTTCGTATCCCAGTTCATCAAGCTTGCGAAGAAATTCTGAGAGGTGGTACGTTTTTCTTGTTTGGCACAGCACCATCTGTCCTGCGAGAAAGCCCCGGGCGGCTTTTGCCATTTCTTCTTCATGTTCTTCAAACCAAAGCAGCCCTTTTTCCAAAAAATATGGGGTTATGCCGGCAACCAAAACTCTCTCCATATGCATTCTGCTGTTTCTTGAATGGCGTCCCGCATTGCCGGCAGCTCTTCTGGAGAAAACCTCTGCAAGACGAAATCTTCCACGTTTTTAGGTTTACCAAAGAGGGGCTGAATGCCTATTCGTATCCTCGTAAAATCTTTGGACTTCAGTTCTTCCATGACAGATTCCACTCCTTTGTGGCCGGCAGACCCCCGGTCTTTTGAGACCTTCACGGTTCCGATGGGAATATCGATGTCGTCGTGCACAACGATGAGTTCTCCGTCCTGTTTGAGAAGGGACCGAACGCTGACCCCTGACTTGTTCATGAAAGTTTGAGGTTTTGCCAACACCACCTTGGCCGAGCCAAGGATGCCTTCTGAGACAAGGGCGGTGTGTTTTTTCGAAAGTTTGAATGCGGGAAATTCGTGTTCTTTCGCAAAGGCATCCAACGCCAAAAACCCCGCATTGTGCCGGGTGCTCGCGTACGTTTTCCCTGGATTTCCGAGGCCGACGATGAAAATCATTGCCGTATTATTCTCGTATTATTCTATGGTACCCTGTCTTGTAAAAAGAGAAAAGCATGATATACTTGTGATGATATGAAGCGAATCCTCTCTTCTTTCTGGGAAACCGCACGGATTGCGATCGCAGCCCTCTTGTTTGCGGTTGCCGTGCGCGCGTTCATCTTCCAGCCGTTTCTGGTGCACGGCGTATCGATGGAGCCGAATTTTCACAACGGCGACTATCTTATCATCGACGAGATTTCTTACCGCTTTCAGGATCCCCAGCGCGGAGAAGTGGTGGTATTTAGGTATCCCAACGATCTTTCTCAAAGGTATATTAAGCGCGTTGTGGGACTCCCGGGAGAAACCGTGGAGATTCAAAACGGCAAGATTATAATCTCCAAAGGTTCTTTGGATGATTCGCAGACGTTTACGCTTGATGAAAATCGGTATCTGGTTGGCGAGAACACGGAAGGTTCTTCCAACGTGAAGCTTGGCGGCAACGAATACTTTGTGCTTGGAGACAACCGGATGTTTTCTTCAGATTCAAGAATATGGGGTTCTTTGCCCCGCAAGGACATTGTCGGCAGGGTTTTCCTGAGGGTATTTCCGGAATTTGTCTATGGTAAAGAAATTTAAATTCCAAACGCCGAGCGGGATGCATGACATCCTGCCGGAAAACCAGGAGTATTTCCAGAAATTCTATGCCGTCGCAAAAGATGTGGCCGAGTTTTACGGGTTCCGGCGCATTGATACTCCCATCGTGGAAGACGCCGAGCTCTATGAGAAGGGAACCGGAATTGCTACGGATATCGTGGAGAAACAGATGTACCTTCTGAAGACCCGGGGAGGGGATACGCTGGCGCTTCGCCCGGAATTCACCCCGGGCATGGCCCGCGCCTATTTGCAGCACGGCATGATCAATCTTCCCCAGCCGGTGAAACTGTATACGTCAGGACCGTTGTTTCGGTATGAGCGCAGCCAGGCGGGGCGCTTTCGGCAGTTCCACCAGTTTGACGCCGAGGTGTTCGGCGAAATTTCACCTGCGCAAGACGCACAGATCATCCAATTGTTCACGGTCATTCTGCAAGAACTCAAAATCGGGCACGTATTGGTTGAGATCAACAGCGTGGGGGACAGTCAGTGCCGCCCCTATTATAAAAAGCTTCTGGTCAATTTTCTGCGTTCGCGCCAGCAACAGCTTTGCGCTGACTGCAGGCGGCGAGTGCGCGAGAACCCCCTTCGTACGTTGGACTGCAAAGAAGAGAAATGCCAGCGGGTACGCTCGTTGGCGCCCCAGATCCTCGATCATTTGTGCGAAGAATGCAAGAAACACTTCAGGCAGGTTTTGGAATTTCTTGATGAAGCGGACATTCCCTATCATCTGGACCCGTATCTCGTGCGCGGTCTGGACTATTACACCAAGACCGTGTTTGAGATTTTTTCAGAACGCCAGATAAAACAGCAGGAAGGAGATCAGGAGGTGATCACGCGCGACGCGCTTGTTGGAGGAGGCAGGTACGATACGCTTGTTAAGCTGTACGGAAACAAGGATGTTCCCGCGGTGGGGGCAGCGGCCGGAACAGAACGCATCGTTTCGTTCCTAAAAGAACAGCAGTTAGCTGTATCTAAAAACCCAAAGGTGTTTTTAGCCCAGCTCGGCGACCTTCCCAAGAAAAAGAGCCTGAAGCTTTTGGAAGAGTTCCGAAAAGCGAAAATTCAGATCGCAGAATCGCTCGGCAGAGACTCACTGAAGGTGCAGATGTCGAGAGCGGATAAGCTGGGGGTGCGGTTTACCCTGATCCTCGGCCAGCGGGAAGCACTGGACAATACCATCGTAATCCGTAGAATGGACAACGGCACCCAGGAAACCGTGAAGTTTGATAAGACGATAGAGGAAATAAAGAAGAGATTGAAGAAATGACCGAGTGCCTATTCTGCGACATCGCGGCAAAGAAAATTCCGGCCCAGGTAGAGTATGAAGACAAGAACTTTATCGCATTTCAGGACATCCATCCCAAGGCTCAGGTTCACATTCTTCTCATTCCAAAGAAACACATCCATTCCATTGACCATGTGGAGCAGGAAGACAAGGAATTGATGGGATCCCTTATCTTAGCCGCCCAGAAGATCGCAAGACAGAGGGGTCTGGACGGGTACAAGCTGCATTTCAACGTGGGCCGGTCGGCCGGTCAGCTCATAGATCATCTTCATTTACACATTCTTGCAGGCAATATCAATCATGAAGTTTGAAATAAAAAAACAAGAACGGGAAACAACGCTTTCGCTCATCCGGCGTTTTACCAGGCGCGTCAGGGAAAGCGGCGTATTGAATCGCGCCCGCAAAGGCAGATTTTATGTTCGCAACAAGTCACAGACGGCGCGCAAGCGTTCGGCGCTGCGGCGCATCGAAGCAAAGAAAGAATACGAACGGGCGGAAAAATTCGCCCAGCCAAAGTGATCCTTTCCATCCAACTCTTGGAAGAGGAATTAAAAAAATCTCTCAAGGGAAAAGAAGAGATAAAAACAGGCACGTTGCGCATGCTTCTTTCCGCGTTGCACAACGCAGAAAAAGACAAGAAATATAAAACGCAGAAAGAAGAAGGTCTTGCCGCAGAAGAAATAGAAAGCATTGTTGCATCGGAGGCAAAAAAACGCAGGGAGTCAATTGAGGCGTTTTTGAAAGGCGGAAGACAAGATCTGGTCGCAAAAGAAA
>CAZAHG010000013.1:0-8499 GCA_964485065.1 uncultured Candidatus Saccharibacteria bacterium
GTGAAATCCCTGCGGCTCAAATCCTCCTCAATGGTTTTTGCGGGTTCCACTCTTGAAGGCCTCCGCCTGTCTTCGTACTCAAACTCGGACCGGAACGCGGTAACCTCAATCTGGCCAAGCTTGGGATCTTTGCTGTCTGTGAGTACGGTAACCGTGAAAAACTTGTTCTTATAAAACGTGCGGGGAAATATCTTCTGCACCTCCTCGGGAGTGGCATTGGTTGCAACATCCCAGTCTTCCGGCTCCTTGCCCAACAGCAAGTCCCGCACGCATCCGCCCACCACGTACGCCTCAAAGCCGACCTTGTGCAGCTTTTCTAAAACACCTTTCACCTCTTTTGGGAGAGAAACGTCCTGCATAAAAATAATTATAGCGTACTTCTCCTTCCACTTCCATGATGTATAGTTATATATATTCAGTGGACGGCCGTCCCTTCCATATATATTTTTGTGTGATAAAATCAAACAATGCCGCAAAAGAAAACAATACGAGAGAACATACAGAAACTCACAAAAGGCGCGGTGAACACGCTCACAGATTTGATTCTGCTTGAACTATTGATGGTTGGTGACTTCCTAACCGGTCCACGTACACTCAGCGGAGTCTTCTATCATCTCCAGAAAAATCTGCAATTCGTGGAAGAACGAAGGCTCAAAACCGCGTTGAGTAATACTCGCGCGAAAGGATGGATTGACTACCATGGACTTCTCACAGAGCTTGGGAAAACAAAAATTAACTCAAAAATCAAATTAGCTCGACTGGGAGAAAAGTGGTCTGGAGCGTGGCTTATAGTCGTTTTCGATATACCAGAAAAACAGCGAAGGGCACGCAATATATTTCGTTTGTATCTCAAAGCAAAGAAGTTCGGGAAGTTCCAAGAGAGCGTATGGATTTCTCCGTATCCACGCTACCGCTCCGAGGTTGAGAGCATGAGAAACCAGTATCGCCTTAAACCGTTTGTATTCACATTCCTTACCAAAAACGTTGGCGGCTTAAACCCAAAACAACTTGCAGAAAACGTATGGAGGCTCAGCGCTCTCAATAAAAAATATCACGAGTATATACAAGAATATACAAATACAAAAGTACATCCTCTTGAGAGAATCGGCTTACTCCTCGCGATTATGCGTGAAGATCCTCGGCTCCCAAAAGAATTACTGCCACAGGGTTGGAAAGGAGAAGAGGTGCTGCAGATCTATCGACATATTTTGAAGAGACGGCCGTCTTAAAAATATATGGTATTCGTTTTGAGCTTTTCATCTTACAATGCTACAATCGAAGCGCGCGCTTGTAGCTCAACTGGATAGAGTGCCGGGCTTCGAACCCGGAGGTTGCAGGTTCGACTCCTGCCAGGCGCACAAACTCTGAATTATGAAAAAGCCATCTCTGTTGCTCGTGTTGCTTCTCGGAGGAATCTCCTTGGTGGGAAACCTTTTTTTATTCCCTACTCAGGAAAGCTTTCCTGAGGTTTCTATCTCTCAAGATGGTGGTGTCCGAAGCGAGAAAGCCCTACTTCCTGTCATTGAAACATACGAGGGTGCTCTTGCCTCTCTCGTTGCAGAACGCAAGAACTTCGTGGAGGTAAACTTTTCTGACATGGCAACACGCCTATGGGAAGAAGGGGTCGTGAAGAAAGAGCTTCCTATTGTGGCTGTCGGAGATCCTCAGGGTTGGGGAGGCACACCCGCCGGGCTCTACTCCGTACTCTCCAAGAACAAGGAGCGCTACTCTTCTGCTGCCGAGGTGTATATGCCTTGGGCAGTGGGCTTTTACGGAAAGTACTTCATGCATGGGGAACCCTACTACAGGAGAGGCGAGAAACGCTTTACTGATGCTACAGGAGGATGCGTGCAATACTCAGACGAAAACGCCAAGGCAATATACGACTTTGCGCACGTGGGTATGTCCGTACTTGTAATTGACAAAGAAAAGGACGTATCTATTCTCCGCGCTCCCGAACAAGAACTTCCGTTGGTCTCAGCCACCAGCTATCTCGTGGCAGACCTGGCTTCCGGAACAATACTCGCAGAGAAAAACTCTGAAGAAACACGGCTGGTCGCCTCCCTTACCAAGCTCATGGAGGCGGTCGTGGTAGCGGAACACCTTGACCTACGGAATTCCATTCTCGTTCAATCCTTTATGCTGGACGCATACGGCGCAACCGAAGGCCTCATTCCTGGTCAGAGACCCCGGATAGTAGAACTTTTCTATCCGCTTCTCGTGGAATCCTCTAACGATACTGCCCAAGTCTTGAGCTACTTTCTCGGAAGGATACGGACGGTAGAATTGATGCAGGCGAAAGCATCAGCTCTCTTTATGCACAATACCGTATTCACTGATACGAGCGGGTATGACCCCGGGAACACCTCTACCGCACAAGACGTCTTCCGCCTCATGCGCTACATTGCTTTCAATAGACCGACGCTCTTGCAGATCACCAAGGGAGAAATGGTGAGAACGTTTGGAGAGGTACGGTTCACCGACCTAAAAAACAAAAACCTCTTCGCGCAAGACCCTGCGTTCCTTGGAGGCAAAACAGGATATATTGTCGCCTCCCAGTATACGGGCGCATTTCTTTTTGAGGTTCCTTTTGGGAAAGAGACGCGAACTGTTGCAATTGTGCTCCTGGACTCCCCTAGCTTAGAGAAAGGAGAGCAGAACCTCCGACAGGACACACTCAACACCTTGGAGTGGATTGAGCGAACCTCGTCTCAGCTTGAAATTTCCCCAAAAAACCTCTAGGATGACAGTTGCTCAGGCCCCCGTAGCTTAGCGGCAAAGCAGTTGGCTCTTAACCAATTGACGAGGGTTCGATTCCTTCCGGGGGCACAATCGTAAGCGTAAAATCTTGACATTCTGTATCATTCAGAGTATGTTTCAACTATGCCGCGTAGTTCAACCCCCACTATTGAAACCACAAAGGATTTTATCCTTATTAAGATTCCTAGAAGGATGTTTTCTGGGGATGTTGGGCGTGGAAAACTTTCCGGCTTGGAACACGGCCTTGCACAATCTCTACGGGAAGCAGAACAGGGCAAGCTGTACGGGCCTTTTCCCAATGCTAAGGACTTTCTCCGCGCTCTCAAAAAGCCAGGAAGATGAATGCTTCCTTCACTCCGCATTTCCAGAGGACAAAATATGACAAGAGATGGGGCCTATACAATTCTTACCGACCTAATTAAGAACCAAAACCTGGTTAAGCATCACCTGGCCACGGAAGCTGTGATGAGGGCCTTGGCAAGACATTTTAATGAAGACGAAGAAAAATGGGGTCTGGTCGGCTTGCTCCACGATGCCGATTATGAATTAACCAAAGACAATCCGGAAAAGCACACGCTTGTTTTGGAAGAAAAGATTGGCAGTTCATTGGAACCTGACGTCATGCGTGCCATAAAGAGCCACAATGCGGAGTATTCGGGAGTGGAGCCGCAGTCAAAAATGGACTGGGCGATTTATACCTGTGATGAACTAACGGGTCTGATAATCGCCGCCGCGCTTATTCATCCAGACAAGAAACTGAACTCAATAGATGCCGATTTTATTCTTCGAAGATTCGACCAACCGGCTTTTGCGAGAGGCGCCGATAGAACGCACATAACTCCTTGTGAAGAGAAATTAGGGATGCCCTTGAAAGAATTTACCGAATTGGGCCTCAAGGCAATGCAAGAAATTTCTGGCGGCTTAGGACTATAATGGACAGGTTCGGCCCGGAACACGTAGTAAAGGTATACGATCCTGAAACAGGAATGCGGGGCTTTTTGTATTTGCTGATTTGCTCCGGAACATGATATACTAAACACAAGCAAGAAATGGAAATCCACGAGATTTGACCTATTGCGCTTTCCAGACTTGTGCTATAATAAAAACATTATGGAAATACTTACGTGGCCGATAATTGGTTTTATATTCTTCCTCGTCCTCTTTGGATTAAGAATAGTTAATCAATATGAGCGCGGAGTTGTGCTTACTCTTGGTAAATACACGGGAACGCGTTCACCCGGCTTGACGTGGATTTTGATTGGAATTCAGAAAATGACCAAAGTTGATTTACGTATCACCACCACCGACATACCACAGCAAGAAGTTATAACAAAAGACAATGTTCCTGTGGGCATCAACGCAGTAGTATACTTCCAAGTTCAAAATGCCGAGCAGGCTGTTTTGACTATAAAAGATTATACGCTTGCGGTTTCCCAATACGCACAAGCGGCGCTTCGAGATGTTATCGGCAGTATTGAACTTGACTCGCTCTTGTCAGAAAGAGAAAAAAATGCCGAAGAAATCCAAAAGATTGTCGCCCAAGCAACAGGGTCTTGGGGTATTTTGGTTACTGATATTAAAATCCAAGACATAGAACTTCCAGCAGACATGAAGCGCATAATGGCAAAGCAAGCGGAGGCGGAACGTGAACGCCGAGCAGTTATCATCAAGGCGGAAGGAGAATTTGCAGCGTCAGAGCGACTTGCTCAAGCGGCCGGTGTCTTGAGCAGTACGCCGGGTGGTATTTCAATGCGAACTCTGCAAACAATAGAAAAAATAAATCCCGATCCTTCCAAGACGGTTATCTTTGCTTTGCCTGTTGAGTTTTTTGAAGGAATAAAAAGTCTCTCGAAATATTTTGACGGAAAGCAAAAGTAGTTGCTATTTGATTTCTTTCAAAAATCCTTCGATAAGGGCGACGGTGTCATCCGTCTTTTGAAATACTGACTTCCAAATCACAACAATATCCGCGTCATTAAAAAATGACCGTTGGACTTCGCGAAGTGTGTCGCCTCCGGCAATAGAGATCATAATATTGTAGTTGCCCTTTATACGGCGGATTTCATGTAGGGGTATCTGCTTTTCTCGATTAAATTTCTCTTCATCTACACCTCGGTGAATAATAACCACAGCCGGAATTTTTTTGAGTGCGCGTAATACCGATAAAGGAAATTCAACATTCATCATATCAATCATTGCGTCCAGTCCGTGTTCCTCACATTTTTCAACAAACGAATTGAGGGTTTCTATTGGCGCATTTCCTAAGGCAATAGCCGCGCTCGCTCCGCCTCGTGCGGCTATTTCAACCTCTGTCTCACCCCTATCCATTGTTTTTAAGTCAGCAACGATGTAGGGGAATACTTCTGTGCTACTTTTTATCGTAACCGGATTTTGTGTTATTAGAAGGGAAGATTTTGCATTAAAAACGGCTTGAAAAAGTAATGAGGCTACAGAAATTGACGGCGAGATGGCCGGTGTTAAAAATTGCCCAGACAGATGTTGCTCGTACCATTGACGAATTTGCCGTATTCCATCCTCACCATATCTTTTGATAAGGGGCGTTCCGGCTTCAATAATAATTCGATCGCTTTTCGGCAAGCTGTTGATTATTTCGTGGGCGTCTTCAAGCGTGCTATTTAACGCCACTTGCAAGTAGCGCTTTTTGGGATTTAGCCTATCTGTTGATTTGTCCGCCATAGATAATCTCATTATACTAGATTTTGACGAATGTTACCAGTTGATTCGGCGCAAATCATTGAAGTTATCCTCTGTTTTGGAAATGGGTTCGAGCTTGATATAATAAAAACATCCATGGATCAACTTGGACCAGAATATTCAGTAGAAGTACATGACCCAAAAACAGGAATGCGGGGCTTTTTGGTCATTGACAATACCACTCTGGGCCCCGGAAAGGGCGGCATTCGTATGACCCCAAACGTCACCGAGGAAGAGGTGGCTCGCCTTGCCAGAACCATGACATTCAAAAACGCCTTAGCAGACATTCCATTCGGGGGAGCAAAGGGGGGCATCGTATGGCCTACCCGCAACGCTTCGCGTAGCGAGGCGGGCGGGAATGGGGGGTCTGACGAACTCAAAAAACAGTACGTGCAAAGTTTTGCGCGGATGATAAAGCCGTTCGTTCCGAAAAAATATATTGCGGGCCCCGACGTGAATACCGGGGAACAAGAAATGCAGTGGTTTGTGAAGGCAACCGGCATTTGGAGATCTGCAACTGGCAAGCCGGCAAATCTTTGCATGAAGATTTTCGGCAAGCCCGGCGAAAGGTGCGGCATTCCCCATGAATTCGGCAGCACCGGCTTTGGGGTTGCACAAGCAACAAGAATCGCGACTGAGCTCAAGGGGTTGGATATAAAAAAAGCAACGGTAGCCATTGAGGGATTCGGAAACGTCGGAAGTTTTGCCTTCAAGTATCTGAGAGAAATGGAAGCTGTCATTGTTGCGGTGGCCGACCGGGAAGGAACCGCATACAACAAAAACGGATTGCAAGAAGACGTTCTTTTGAAACTTAAGGGTCAGAAAAAATCGGTGAAACACTACCCTAATGCCAAGAAACTCAGCCATGATGCCATCTTCGGATTACCGGTGGATATCTTGATTCCGGCTTCGGTCACCGACGTAATCAATGAGAAGAACAAACAAGAGATACGGACAAAAATCATTGTGGAGGGAGCCAACATTCCCATGCAAGAATCCGTGGAAGAATGGCTGTGGAACAAAGGAGTTCTCATTGTGCCTGATTTCGTGGCAAACGCGGGAGGGGTCATTTCTTCATACGCAGAATACCGGGGTTACAACCCAAAACGCATGTTTGAACTTGTGGAGCGGAAAATCAAAAAAACCACACTGGCCGTACTAAAAGAGGCCCTGAAAACGAATAGAAACCCAAGACAAGTCGCCATGGCACTGGCGGTAAAGCGATTGTCCCGGAACGTATCTTGACAACACGAGCGATATGTAACAGCATAGGAATATGATGAACGAACCTCAAGACGCGTTCAGCAGATACGGAGGAAGCATGTCCCGCGAGCAGATGAATCAATACATTGACCTCGTCACGCTGACTCCGGAAGAACGGGAGTATGCGAAACGGATCATGGAACGTTTTGACATAGCTGCATACAGTATGGGCATCACGCGGGAAGAATTCTTCCAGGGGTTGGACGAGATGGCAAATAACCCGAACGATCCCATCGACCCTCAAGAAGTAGAGCGCATCAAGGAACGTTTTAAGTAACGAACTACCCGAACTTCGCTCCGGCAAGCCACTCTCCTCGTCAGATAAGACCTTGTTGCGGTTTTTTTGTTTTTGAGCTACCATACACGCGATGCTTCCTAAAAAAGAAAAAGAGAAGGTGCTGGAGGAAGTCCGCATACACGACAAAGACACGGGGTCTCCCGAGGCCCAAATCGGCCTTCTGACAGCCGAAATAGAGCGGCTTCTTTTGCATCTCAAGAAACACAAGAAAGACATGCATTCCAAGCGCGGTCTCTTGCGCCAGGTGGCCCGACGCAGACGGCTTCTCGGCTACCTCAAAGAAGAAGATTCAAAACGCTACTCGGCAATCTCAAAAAAACTTGGCCTGAAACAAACCAAAGAATGACCATTCTCCCGAAAAACAAAGAGCAGAGAGTTGCTGTCTTCATTGACGTCCAGAATCTCTATCACTCGGCAAAACACTTGTACCAGTCCCGCGTAAACTTTCGGGAGATTCTCCGCACGGCTGTCGGCAGCCGCAAGCTTATCCGAGCCTTTGCGTACGTTATCCGCACCAAAACAGGAGAGGAACGGGCGTTTTTTGACGCTCTCACAAACATAGGCATTGAGACTCGCATAAAAGACTTGCAGGAATACTACGGCGGATTAAAAAAAGCGGACTGGGACGTTGGTCTTGCCGTTGACGCCATCAAAATCTCAGACGGCGTTGACACGATCGTCATTGTTTCGGGAGACGGGGACTACGTGCCCCTTGTGGAATATCTCCAAAACCATGGAAAACTGGTGGAAGCCGTGGCTTTCGGCCGCTCCACTTCAACGAAACTCAGGGAGACGGTGGATGAATTCATTGACCTGGAAGGATCGCCCGATAAATACCTGTTGAAAGCACCACGATGGCCGATAAGAATTATCAAATAGACATAGGAGGCAAACAGCTGAGTTTCAGGGTGAGCGACTGGGCCGAACAGGCCTCGGGTTCCGTGCTCTGCCGCATAGGGGACACGCTTGTGATGGTGAACGCCGTCATGGCTTCGCCACGTCCGAACTTGGGCTTTTTCCCCTTAACCGTAGAATACGAAGAAAAATTCTATGCCGCGGGAAGGATTCTGGGGTCCAGGTACATGAGAAGAGAGGGCAGGCCCGCCGATGAAGCAATCATCACCGCCCGCCTCATTGACCGCGCGATACGTCCGCTCTTTCCCCCTCACCTCTCAAACGAGATACAGGTAGTAGCAACCTGTCTTTCGTGGGACGGAGAAAACGATCCCGACATACTCGGCCTTCTGGGAGCATCGCTGGCGCTTGGAATTTCCCATGCTCCGTGGTTAGGTCCCTTGGGAGCCGTGCGCGTGGGGAGAAAAGACGGGAAATTTATTCTCAATCCGACCTATGAAGAACGGGAAACGGCTGACATGGATTTTTTGTTCTCCGTAGTCCGCCAGCCGGCGGAAGGAGACGAGTTGCTGGTCAACATGGTAGAAGCCGAGGCAGAAGAGGCAGAA
>CAZAHG010000013.1:8509-10958 GCA_964485065.1 uncultured Candidatus Saccharibacteria bacterium
ATGAAGAACGGAGAACGGCTGACATGGATTTTTTGTTCTCCGTAGTGCAAGAAGGAGACGAGTTGCTGGTCAACATGGTAGAAGCCGAGGCAGAAGAGGCAGAAGAGAAAGCGTTTGAAGAAGCGCTCGGCTTTGCGAGTTCTGCTTTGAGCGACATGATCAACCTCCAGCAAACAATCATACAAGACCACGGAAAACAGAAAGTTGTCCTTCCGGATCCTCTTCATGACGACCAAACAGAGCGAGAGGTTCGAGAACTGCTTGGTAGTAGGTTAGCAGAAGCGTTGTTTCAGGGGAACAAACAGGCCCGCATGGACGAGGTCAACACATTAAAACGCGAAATGGCAGCAACCATTGAGGGAAGATATCCTTCGGCCGGCAAGAGCGACTACGCAAAAGATTTCTTTGAAACGGAGCTTAATCGCCTCATGCGCGAGCGAATCCTGAAAGAAGGAAAGCGCGTGGATGACCGCGACCTGAACGAAGTCAGGGAGCTGGCAGCAGAAGTTTCTTTGCTTCCCCGCACCCATGGTTCGGCCCTGTTCAAACGAGGGCAAACCAAAACGCTGTCAATTCTCACGCTCGGAACACCCGGAGATCAAAAGCTTCTGGAGGGCATGGAATATATCGGGAAAAAGCGGTTCATGCACCATTACAACTTTCCTCCGTATTCGACCGGAGAAGCAAAGCCCATGCGGGGTCCCGGCAGAAGAGAAATCGGACATGGCATGCTCGTGGAAAAAGCGCTGCTTCCCGTTATTCCGGAAGTTGCAGATTTTCCGTACACCATACGCATCGTCACAGAATCGGTGTCTTCAAACGGTAGCACCTCGATGGCTTCTGCGTGTTCCTCGTCTCTGGCTCTCATGGATGCCGGGGTGCCCATCAAGCGGCCGGTTGCTGGCATTTCCATAGGCCTCGTTACAAACGAGCAGGGAAAAGAACATCGTCTCTTAACAGACATCCAGGGACCGGAAGATCACCACGGAGACATGGACTTCAAGGTGGCGGGAACCACCGAAGGCATCACGGCAGTTCAAATGGATGTGAAGATGAAGGGCATTCCGTCTAGCGTCTTTGCACAAGCCCTCAAAGCCGCCCGGGAAGCGCGGCTCAAGATACTGCAAGATGCCATAGCCCCCGTGCTGGAGAAGCCACGACCTGAACTTTCTCTGTGGGCTCCCCGCATTTACACGCTTTGGATCAACAAGGAGAAAATCGGAGGACTTATAGGTCCTGGCGGCAAAATGATCCGCCGGATCATTGAGGAATGCGAGGTTGAAATCGATGTTGAAGATTCTGGCCAAGTGTTCGTAACGGCCACCAAAGAGGAAGCCGCCCAAAAGGCGCTTGAATGGATTCGAAATATTACGAAAGAGGTGGCCATGGGAGAATTATTTACCGGACGAGTCGTAAAAACCACAACCTTCGGAGCGTTTGTTGAACTCTTCCCCGGCCAGGAAGGAATGGTCCACATTTCAGAACTGGCTCCCCGACGTGTTGAAAAAGTGGAAGATGTGGTGCATGTTGGAGATATGATCCCCGTGAAAGTCATCAAGATTGACGACCAGGGAAAGATCGGCTTATCCCTTAAGCAAGCCAAGCAATAGCATTTATGCCGGAAGGACCGGAAGAACAACTGGAATTTCTGCGTCGCGAAGACATCCGCACCATGGCAAAAGACATGGCGCGCCTTCGAGAAGAAGAGGCAAAGAAGGAGCGGGAGAGAATCTTGCAGCTCCAGGCCTCGCCCAGTGGCGGGCAGGAAAAACATAAGAAACAACAGGGTCAGCCCGTCGCAGCCAAAGAACCCTCCCAGACTCCCCTTACGCCCTCGGGCGTAGCCCTACGGGCAAGCCCCTCCGGTATAGATCTTCCAAAACCCCTGTCCCGGGCAAAAAAAATCTTCGTGCGAGTTGCCATCATATTTCTCATCCTCTTCATCATAGCCAATGTAATAGCCCTGATCTACTCTTTTACCCCCATACGCCTATGGATACAGAAATACTGAACACCTTACAAGAAGCGCTTAAAAAAGAAAAGCTGCTCTTGGAACAGGAGCTTTCCAGTATTGCGGCAAAAGACCCTAAGGTTGCGGGCGATTGGGACAGCAAACACCCGCGGGTTCCCGAAGGAAACGAAGAAGAGGCCGCAGATGAAGTAGAAGAATACGAAGAGCGAACCTTGATAGAGCAAACCCTGGAAACCAGGCTTAAAGAGGTGGCCTCAGCCCTGGCAAAAATAGCAAACAATACGTACGGGGCATGCGAGAAGTGCGGGGCACAAATACAAAAGGAGCGGCTTGTGGCCGTTCCCTCGGCTCGGGCCTGCGAGCATTGCATGTGACCGGTTAGCGGGCGAAGGGCTGGGCTGCGCCACGCACCTCAAAGTGCACATGGCATCCCGTGGGCCCTATGGTATATCCTGTATTTCCCGTGTATCCAATAAC
>CAZAHG010000014.1:0-10654 GCA_964485065.1 uncultured Candidatus Saccharibacteria bacterium
AAGGCGAACGCGCGCCGTTGCGGTCTTTCTTCGTCCCACTCCTTCCAGATATCTGCTTTCTTTCTTGGTTTCTTTCTGCGCCATAGTGAGCTTGTCGAACTATTCTTCAATCGTCAATCGCTTGATGGTTTTGCTGCGCAGCCTATTCTTGGGCAACATGCCCCAGACGGCTTTTCTCAATACCTCTGTCGGACGCTTCAAGAAGAGAGCTGCAAGATGCTCTTTACGCAATCCTCCCATATATCCTGAATGAGCGTAATATATCTTCTGGCTGAGCTTTTTTCCGCTAAACTTAATACGCTTTACGTTCTTTACAAGCACCCGTTCCTGTCCGTCTATGTGATGGCGGAAATCCGCCCTGTCCTTCCCGCGCAGCAGAACCGCAACGCGCACAGCCAATCTGCCCAAAGGCTGGCCGGTTGCGTCTACGATATGCACCTCTTGTTTTTTGTTCTGTTCCATGATTATTGCACGAATTCCAGAATAGCCATGCGGGCCGCATCGCTTTCCCGAATTCCAAGTTTAATGACGCGGGTATATCCCCCTTTCCTTTCTTTGTATCGGGGAGCTATCTCATCCAATAGCTTCTTTGTCGCTCGCGCGTCAAGATGCAGGGCTGCATGCCGGCGGGCCGCCATGGACCCCATTCTTGTTTTCGTGATCAGCTTTTCCGCGAAGCGCTGCGTTTCCTTTGCCCGGGCTTCCGTGGTTTGGATGCGTCCCTTTATGATAAGGGCGCGAATAAGCGAATCGAGAAGCGCTCGTCTGGGAGCCGCCGTCCTTGAAAATTTTCTTCCTTGCTTGCGTTTCCTCATTTCTTCTTTGACTTTGGTGTTGCCGCTTTTTTGGGCTTTGCTTTTGACTTCTTCTTTTCTTTTCCTTCGGACGGAAACGCTTTTTCTAGGCTTATTCCTTCTCCGATGCGCTGGAATTGCGCCAAAAGAATTTCGATTGCCTGCGCAAGGGCTGCTTGCGGACTCAACGCGCCGTCGGTCTCAATTTCTAAGGTAAGCCGGTCAAAGTCGGTTCGTTCTCCGACACGCATGGCTTCCACCCGAAAACTCACGCGCCTGACAGGAGAAAAGGCGGCGTCTAAAGCGATGGCTCCAATTTCCTGTTTCTCGCCTTTGCGCGCCTCCACGGGCACGTACCCGATGCCTCGCTCAATGCGCAACTCCATATCCAACTCCGCCTGCTTGCCCTGCAGATTGGCAATCACCATATCCTTGTTTATCACCTGAACTTCGGAAGAGGCCTTGATGTCTTGCGCCTTTACCTTTTTCTCTCCCTTTACCTTAAGGGTTACCGTCTGGGGTTCGTCTGAAAACATGAGAAAGCGCACTTGCTTCAGATGCAGGATGATCGTTACCACGTCTTCTGCCACTCCGGGGATGGTTGAAAACTCATGAGCAACGCCCTTGATCTTAACCTGGGTGATTGCGGCTCCCTGCAGAGAGGAAAGAAGCACCCTTCTCAGCGTATTTCCGATACTTACGCCGTATCCTGGGTACAGAGCCTCGATTTCGAACACTCCTTTATTCTGATCTTCCTGAATTGTTTTTACTGGCTGTGAAAGAGGGATCATATGTATGAATAATTAACGTGAGTAAAATTCGAAAATGAGAGGAATATCGAATCCGGAGCTTGCTTCCTGAGCCGTAGGAAACTCCCGTATGATTCCTTTCATTTCTTCTTTATCAAGCGCAATCCATGAAGGCGCCTCATATTTCTTTATCGCAAGGCGTGCGTTCTTGAACAAGACTTTTTCCAATGACTGGGGGCGCACGGCAATCGTATCTCCTATGTTCGTCTGGTATGAAGCAACATCAATCTTTTTTCCGTTTACCAGGATGTGCCCGTGAGAAATCATCTGCTTTGCCTGGTTGCGCGTTTGCGCGAATCCCATGCGGAATACGGTATTGTCCAGCCTTCGTTCCAGATACTGCAGCAACAGATCGCGGGAATCTCCTCCTCTCCTGGACTGCTCAATGGCAGCTTGAATATATTTCTTAAATTGCCTCTCGCGAAGAAGATATGAATTTCTAAGCTCCTGCTTTTCCTGGAGTTGGCGTCCGTATTCTGAAACCTGACCTTGCCTGTGTTTTCGTACAACTGCGTTCTGCATAGTATTACACCCTTCTGACCTTGGAAGCACGGGGTCCATTATGAGGAATGGGGGTTAAATCGGTGATGGAACTGATTTCCAATCCTTTGGCGCCAAGAGAACGAACTGCGGAATCCCTGCCCGATCCCACGCCTTTTACGAAAAGCGCAACGCGCTCCACTCCGCGAAGTTTTGCTCCCTGGCTCAATTGTTCCGCAACCTTGGAAGCTGCGAAGGGGGTGGATTTTTTGGTGCCCGTGAATCCCATGCGCCCCGCAGACACGCTCAAGACCACGTTTCCCCGCTCATCGGTCAGGGTCATGATCGTGTTGTTATAGGAAGAATAGATGTATATTCTCCCGTCCCTAAACTTCTGCTTCCCGGCAGCAGTCACGGTTTCCGAAACCGTGCCTTCGGCACCTACGGCACCTACGGCACCTACGGCCCGAGCTTCGGTTTCTCCTTTTTCGATGACTCGTTTCTTTCCCATACTATGATTAGGTAGGCGTTGCCGCGGGCTTCCTGCCAGATCCGACTGTTTTTCGCACGTTTCCTCGGACCGTCCTGGTATTGGTCTTCGTACGCTGTCCGCGAACCGGCAATCCTCTAGCATGCCTCATACCTCTCCAGGATCCGATTGCTTTCAGACGCCTTATATTCATTAAAATCTCCCTGCGCAATTCTCCCTCAATCTTGTAGTTTTTCTCAACATATTCTTTCAGGCGGTTAAGTTCCTCTGAGGTGAGTTTTCCCATCTTCGTTGCAGGTGCAATGCGAGCCGCCTGCAAAATATCCCTACTCAACGCAGCTCCCACTCCGTAGAGATATCCTAACGCGATGTCCGCTCTTTTATTGTCAGGCAATTGAATGCCGAGAAGTCGTACCATAATAAAACCAAATGGTTATTTCAAGCCCCCTGCCGTTGCTTATGCTTAGGATTTTTGCAGATGATGTACATCTTCTGCTTTCTGCGCACCTGTTTGCAATCCTTGCATCGTTTTTTAATTGATGAACTTACTTTCATGGTTTTCTGTATGCTCCTCTGTATACGATCCTGCCTTTTGTGCGATCGTAGGGACTGAGCTCCACGGTAACCTTATCGCCAGGAAGAATGCGAATCTTGTGCATGCGCAGTTTACCCGCTACATACCCCATCACTTCTTTACCGTCTTGGAGACGCAGCTTGAAACGAAAACTGGGCAACGCTTCCAGCACCTCTCCCTGGCACAAGAGGCTTTTATCGGTTTCTTTCATCAATTAAGCCAGAATAAACGCACTGTATTCATATACCATAGAGGCTAGAGTAAGTCCAGCCCCAAGGAGACATTGATGCGATTAAGGTCGGCGGGAACCTGCCATTCCCAGAAAGGCCACAGGGAAATATGAAGGCTTTGTACCCCTTCTACAGCTTCTCCCTGCTGCTGGGCCATATCCTGGCCCTTGCCCCGGACCCTGAGACGAACATCCTGTTCCTGCACCTGAGAGTACGCTTTCCCTTTTGAAAATCCGGCCAGCAGCAGAGTTCCCTTCTTATGATCCACATTTTTGAACTCATAGCCGCTCTGCAGGGTCTTCTCAAGAATTGTTTCCCCCGAAGACAATTTCTTGCGTAATGATTGGCTTAGAAGATCGTCAAAAACCTTTCTGGGAAACGCTATCGCTAAAACCCTTACCTGCCCCGTCACGTTAAACTTGCTTAATTCGGCTCCTGCTTTTGCCAGAGAAGAGGCCTGTGAAAGTTCCACCAGAAAAGCGTCTTCCGGAATTTCATATCCTGCGGGAAGCATTTTCTGCAATTCTTGTTTAGCTCCCTCCCGAAGTTCTGCGAGGAGCGTATCTTTCCCCCGATTAAGATCATCCAGACTGACAATCGTTGTTTCACTCCTGGATCCTCCCGACATGGACGCTGCAGATTTGCCGTAAATTGCGGTATACAGAACCGAACCTGCAAGCCCCGGGAGCGAAAAATTGGAAGGGCCGATGTTATAATCCTCCCCTGCTTCTGCGGCGAGCACCTCAATATTCAGAGAACCCGGAACCCCGCCTTGCTGCCCCGGAATCACCACGCGGGCTAATGAACGAAACAGTTTTCCGTCTTGGGAAATAAAGCGCGTGGTTGCGACAAGAATCTGGGGTGTGCTTGGCCTCGTATTGTATACCGTGATTATCCCGCGCGCCTGCCCCTGCTTGTCGGATTTCCCGGTCGCAGAAAACAATCGCGTTCCGTCTTGTTCTTTTGCTAAGGAGAGTGCTTCGATGGCCCCTGCGGCTCCGTTTTTGGCAGCCACAATCTCTTGCTCCACGGCAATTTCTCTGGAATCTGGAATTACCGTAATCGCTGCTTTTGCAACAAAGAAATGAACCCAGAATATCCCGACAAGCGCAAACGCAGACACCAGCAACGTCAAAACAAAAGGCTTCGGAAGTTTGCGGTTCGGCTTCTTTGGTTCTGAAAAAGAAACAGGGGCCGAAGGTCTAGAGTACCCCCGAGGGGTTGACGATCGAGGAGTTATATCAACGATTCTTCGATTGTTCATTATGTCAGTGTATATAATACATTGTTTAGGAAGTTTTCAAAAGATGCCCGCGGATTCTCCTCACTCCTGCCGATACCGCTTCCTGTTTTCCGATGCGAAATCCCTCCACCTCTCCCGTATGCCGCACATGCGGACCTCCGCACAATTCCCGGGAAAACACTTCTCCCGTTTTGGGATCCCATGCGGAGTATACTTTCACCGCGTCGGGATATTTCTCTCTCGGAGAATACAAAGCCCCCAATGCGATTGCTTCCTGAAAGGGCATCTCCTTATATCCCATATCAAGATTCTGGCGAATCGCTTCTTGCACCAATAACTCTGTTTGCCGCACCTCTTCATCGGTCAATTTTCGATCAAAGGTAAAATCAAAACGAGTGCGTTCCGGGGTAATGTCAGAACCCGCCTGATGCACATCCTCTCCCAGAACCTTGCGCAAGGCAGCTTGAAGCAGGTGCGTAGCCGTATGCAACCTGGTTACGATCTGCAACTCTTCTTCGTTTGCCGCTTTGAGCTCCCCTGTATCTACAAGCAATCCGTGACCTCCGAACTTTCGTGCAACTCCAACGCTCGAAATTTCCTTATGACGCTCTTGGTCTTTCGCAAATGCTTCTTCATTAATTTCTACTCCTTCTTTTTTTGCAAGGTCATGCAAGATATCAATAGTTGCGCCGGTGCTTTGATGAATACCGAAAACGATCACCGGAGACATAAACCGTTCTCCTTGTTCTTTAATTCTATTAGCTTCTTTTTCAAATTCTCTACGTATTGGCCCAAGGGTTTTCATGAATTTCTCATATTCATCTCTAAAAACTTTCTCCACAACAGAAAAATCAAGATTCTGATAGTCAGGGATTTTTTTATACTCATTCACTACGAATTCTAGCTGACGCACGGGGTCAGCCCCGATATTCTCATCATATGTAAATTCAATAACTCGTCGCATCAATCGGCGAAGTATATACCCAGCCCCTTTATTGGAGGGTCGCAAACCATCAGAGATTAGAAAAGGTATGCCACGGATATGATCAGCGAGGATTCTCCTCGTTCGAATCGGAAGTTGATCTGGAAATCTTTGCATGATGAAATCGAAAAGATCTGTTTCAAAAATAGTATTCTTTTTTTGAACAACCGTTGCCAATCGTTCTAATCCCATGCCGGTATCTACTCCCGGCTTCTTTAAAAGTTCCAACTTTTTTCCTGAAACTCCCTCATCAAGTTCTTCTCTGGAACCCGGGTAAAAATACTAATTAAATACAAGGTTCCACACTTCAACATCCTGGCCAGCTCCGTTTCTGCAGTAAATCTCGGTGGTAGGTCCGCAGGGGCCCGAGTTTCCCGTAGGTCCCCAGAATACGTCTTCCATCCCTTGCTCCTTGATCTTTTCATCTGAGATGCCCAGTGATTTCCAAATGGCTATTGATTCTTCGTCTTTGGGAACGCCGATGCTCTTCTTGCCTTCGAATACCGTAACAAAAGAAATGGTAAGCCCCATTTCTTTGGTTAAAAATTCATATGCATACGCGATCGCTTCTTTCTTGAAATACCCTTCGAAAGAAAAGTTGCCCAACATTTCAAAAAAGGTGTTGTGGGTTTCATCTCCCACCTCTTCAATATTGGAAGTTCTGAAGCATTTCTGGATAGAAACGGTGTTCAAACTGCCGAAATCTTTTATAGCATTGGCATCGCCCGTGTAATACTTCTTAAACTGCTGCATTCCTGCCGTGGTTAAAAGCACGGACGGGTCATCTGGAACCAATGAAGAAGAAGGCACAATGGTGTGTCCTCGTTTCTCAAAAAACTCCAAAAATCGTCTGCGCAATTCTTGAGAATCCATGCGCTGATTATATCATAGTTAAACAATGACGCCTCCTGCTATGAGTTGCGTATCTTGATAAAGAGCAGCCACCTGCCCCGGGGTCACGGCGCGCTGAGCTTGCTGGAACGTCAGTTTGTAGGCATTCTCCCCTGTTTTTAAGAGCAGGGCCGGGGCCAGCTGCTGACGATAGCGGATGCGCGCATCCACCTGCAATGGATTATCCTTCGTGTTTTCAGAAAACCAGTTCATGTCTTTTATCATCAACTCCTTCTGATACAATCCCTCTTCATCCTTGCTCACAACCAAAATGTTGCGATCAATGTCTTTTTGCACAACATAGTACGGGCCTCCTCCCAATCCAATGCCTTTTCTCTGCCCAATGGTATAATAGTGCGCTCCCTCATGCGTTCCAAGCACGGTTCCGCTGGCATCTATGATGTTCCCTGGCTTCACGGGCAGATACTGCTTCAAGAAATCCAAAACATTCACCTCACCAACGAAACAAATGCCCTGGCTGTCTTTGCGTTCCGCATTCGGCAATCCGAACTTCTTAGCCAATTCCCTGACCTGGGGCTTTGTATATTCTCCGATAGGAAATAAAACTCTGTTCAGCACCTCTGGTTTAATAAACGAGAGAAAATATGACTGATCTTTTTCCTTGTCTGACCCTTCTAAAAGCTTTCCGTCTTTAATGCGGGAATAATGCCCGGTTGCAACATATGATGCCCCGAGTTGCATTGCTTTTTCAAAGAACAAGCCAAACTTAATTTCCTTGTTGCACATGGCGTCGGGGTTCGGGGTAATCCCTTTTTTATATCCTTCCAGCAGATAATTAACGACGCGCTTTTTGTACTCGTCAATAAGGTTAAGGGCATAGAAAGGAATATTCAGATGGGCGGCTGCCAGGCGCGCCATGCGCTCGTCTTCTTTGCTTGTGCACGCCAGAGAAAACTCGGCTGACCAGCACTTCATAAACATGCCGATAACCTCAAAACCGGCCTTCTTGAGCAGGGCCGCTGCCACCGAAGAATCAACGCCTCCCGACATTGCAACTATTACCTTCCTTCTCATGAGAAACGATCGGCTACCGAAGACGCGGCAAAAGATTCTGGCTTGATGATCGGTTCAAATCCGTTGCCGCGGATAAGCCCGGTAATTTCCCGGATCATGTCTTTCGTTGGCCCGTTCTGACCGATATCCGCATGGATGTACTGGATCATGTCTCCAAAATGCTCTTTCAAAAACAAAGCAAAGTCGCACGAAAGCAATACCTCCTGCAAAATGCGCTCATGCATATTATAAAACTTCCTGCCCTCGGGATACTTGACATGGTGAATAAAGAACCGCCCGCCTTCCCCATGTCTCAACACCACGACCACAAGAGGAAACGTGGGTTCCAAAGAAGAAGACGAATCGCAACCAACGATGATTTCGTATTGCTTCTCCTGCTTCTCCACCATGTAGCCGCGTATCTCCTCAAATACCTGCTCCATGGAGAGCATGCCCTTGGTCGGATTGTAAAACTTCCCTTGCCAGAATATATTCATACGTCTTCTGAATCCTACCTAAAAGCCGCTTTTTTTACAAGGTTCGCGAATTCTCTCGGCTTAAGCGACGCCTGTCCGACAAGAAACCCTTGCACCATGCTTTTTTTAAGAAATGCGCCTGCGTTTTTGCTTGATACGCTCCCTCCGTAAAGAAACACGGCGGGCGAGGCAATCGCGCCGAGCTTCCGCACCATTTGTCTCACTTCTTTTGGATCTGCCGGTTTAGCTCCCTTGCCAGTACTGATGGCCCAGGAAGGCTCGTACACCACCCTGATCTTTCCATACCTGCTCTTTGGAACCCCCCTCAAGGCTTTTATGAGCTGGACTGCGTTCTCTACGCAAAGGATGGGAACAAGCCCTGCCTTGAGCGTGGCGCGCACTTTCTTGTTCACCATGGCATCGGTTTCCCCCGATTGCATTCTGAGCTCAGAATGCCCCAAAATGACGAATCTACAGCCCAGCACTTTGAGCATCGGAAGAGAAATTTGCCCCGTATGGGGACCCGATGGTTCCCAGCTTGCGTCTTGCGCTCCGAGCTCCAAGCTGCTGTGTTTCAGCTGCCTGGCTACGACAGCAAGATACGGAAACGGAGGGCAGATAACGACGCGAACTCCCCGAATATCCTTAAGGTATCTTTTCACGGAACCTGCCAAAATAAACGCCGCCTTGGGGTTCCTGGGATTCATCTTCCAGTTGGCTATGATGAGTCGTTCCATGAAATTTACAACAGGGCGGATAGTCCGAGCGTGAACGCCATGACGATCAACCCTCCGAGCAGGGAACCTGCCAAAAGAAACGGAAATGCTTCTCGAATTTTCACGCCGAACACGAATGCGGCAATGGCGCCGGTCCATCCCCCAACAAACGGAATTGGCGTGGCAACAAGCAAAATCACCACCACCCCCTTTCCCCATCTTGCCATCTTGGATTCGTGGGCCGCTCTCGTATGTTCAAACACGCGAGCGGCAATGTTTCCCACGAACGGAAGGCGTGCCGAAAAAAAACGTAAGAAAAAATCGCTCGTCAATACGATAAGGCAAAGAGGAACCATGTTCCCGAGAACCGACCAAAAGTATGCCGACCATACGGGCAGCCCCGCGCTCGCAATCGCCCAGGGAATAGACCCCCTCAATTCCACGACAGGAGACATGGCTATTAAAAATGTCACAAGTTCGGGACTCATTGTTTTTTCAGGAAGGCGGCGGCTTTTTCGGGCTCAATGGTGGATATCTCAATGCCTGTGCTGATTTCAAATCCCGCCCAGGTAGAGGTTTTGGGCAGAATCTCCAAATGCCAATGGTAATACGAGTGCTTGCCTCCGTCTACGGGAGCCGTATGGATAAAGTAGTTGTAGTCAGGATCATTGAGTCCTTTGAAGAGTTTTCGCATGGCGACCGACAGCGCCTGGGCAAAACATTTTTTCTGCTCTTCTGTGGATTCTTCAAAATACGAAAGGTGCTCTTTGGGATATACGCGAACCTCAAACGCAACCCTGGAAGCAAACGGGCAGAGGGCAACAAAAGAATCGTTTTCAAATATGATTCTCTGCTTCTCCTGAAGATCCCACTGGATCATATCGCAATGCACGCACCTCAAGTACCTAGCAAAGTATTGTTTTGAGCCCTGCATGCTTCGCTGGATGTCGGCTGCCGTGACCGGAGTTGCGATAAGCTGGGAGTGCGGATGCATGATGGTGGCCCCTGCCTTCTCTCCCTTGTTTTTAAAAATGGCGATGTAATTCACAAACTCTTCTGACATCAGGGCGAGATAACGCTCTTGATACGCGTCAATCAGCTCTTTCACCTGAGCTATTGTGAACTGAGGAATGTCTTTCTGATGATCCCTCGTAATGATAACTTCATGGAATCCCACGCCCTCAATGGTTTGGTAGGGCCCTATGATTCTCGTGCGAGGGGAAACAACGGGAGAGAACGCCGGATATTTATTCGGAATTACGACGGTGCTCCAGCTGTCGGGAACCGACCCTTGTTTAATCCGCACTTGTTTTCCATTGAAGAAGACGGCGGTCGGCTTTTCCTGTTCATCAAGCCTTTCAAAAGGACATGCCAAAGCCGAGTCTTCCTTGGAAGACCGTCTCTCTTTCTGAAAGGTTTCGGGTCTTCTCGCGCGCCCGGTCGCGATCAACACCCAGTCTTGAGAAACGGGATCGAGCCTGAGTTCTGAAGGAAATTTCGGATTTTTACTATCTGCCATACATTCCTTTCCAAAGATTAAGTCTGATCTTCAATACTTCAAAAAGCATCTTGACCATGCCAGACAGCTTTACCTTGCTGTTGGGATCATTCACCCAGCGCACCGGAATCTCTTGTATACGAAACCTTAACTTCCTTGCAAGCACCAGGATTTCAACATCAAAGGCCCATCTCTCGATGGTGGCCCGTGAAAACAATTCTTCTGCCGCCTTTTTGGTAAATCCCTTAAACCCGCATTGCGTATCCCACATACCCCAAAGACCCGAGGTGATCTGGACGATGATGTTGAAAATATCTCCCAGGCGCATCCGCAGCCAGGACTGGGGCACGGGCAGCTCGGCTCCCTTGATATCGCGGGAACCTATGACCACGTCAAATCCCTTTTCAAATTCTGGCCACATTTTCTCAACCTGATCCAATGAAGTGGAGTTATCCGC
>CAZAHG010000015.1:0-10311 GCA_964485065.1 uncultured Candidatus Saccharibacteria bacterium
CGTCTTTTTGCCGCCTGCCTTGCCGTCAGGCAGGCCCGATTCCAGAATGCGCGAAATCATTTCCACCGTGGTGGATTTACCGTTGGTGCCTGTCACGCCAATCACCGTCAGTTTCCTGGAAGGGAATCCGTATATGAAGGCAGCGGTGAGGGCAATTATAAAATGATACCAGCTCATGAGAAACCTTGGAGCAATTTTTCTTGCGATGGCCAGCATGCGCGATCAATTCTACCGCCTTATGAGTTTGAGGGCCTGTTTTACGCGCTCCTCTAAAGAAAGCAAGGAGGATTCTGGAGAAAGTTGAGCAAGGGCTTCGTTTGCACGCTGCCTGGAGAACCCAAGGACCAGAAGAGCCTCCACCGCCTCCTGATCTTCCGCCCTCTTTTCTTTCCCAAGCTTCTGCAGTTTTCCTGTAAGCTCAAGGATTATTTTCTGAATCTTTTTTTGCCCCAAGCCGCGTACGGAGCTAAAGTACGAAGCATTCCCTTTGGAGATTGCTTCCTGCAGCAGGTTCCTCGTGCCCAGAGAACAAATGGCAAGAGACGCTTTCGGACCTATTCCAGAAATGCCCTTGAGCGTTTCGAACAACTCCAGGCTCTCAAGAGAATCCATCCCGTAGAGCTCCAGGGTCTCGTCTTTCCTGAGATAGAGATAACAATACACCTCGGCCGTCTGTCCTGGGGCAAAAGAGGTAATGCGTTTTTCTCCCACAAAAACCTTATACCCTACTCCGCCCGCCTCGAGTATGATATAGTCAGAACCCTTGGCGATAACTAGTCCTTTAAGATAGGAGATCATAAGTCTATCGTATCATGAATCCCCATACTAATTAAGGTTTTGAACTATGTTCAATACTTATACTACAATTAAAATAACCTTAATTAGTCGTGGGGATGAATTTTGAATTAGTTTCCAGTTACCAGCCTACGGGAGATCAGCCGCAGGCGATCAAGCTTCTGACAAAGAATCTTGAAATTGGGGTAAAACATCAGACCCTCTTGGGCGTAACGGGATCGGGGAAAACCTTCAGCGTATCCAATGTCATTGCAAACCTTCAAAGGCCAGCCCTGATTGTTTCACCCAACAAAACCCTGGCGGCGCAACTATACCAGGAGTTCAAGGAGTTTTTCCCCAAGAATGGAGTGCACTATTTTGTTTCCTACTACGACTACTACCAGCCAGAGGCCTATATCCCGCAAACCGATACCTACATTGAAAAAGACGCGAAGATCAACGACGTGCTCGACCGCCTGCGCCACGAAGCCGTTCAAGACGTGCTCTCGCGCAGAGACGTTATTGTCGTAGCTTCAATATCCTGTATTTATAGCATCGGGTCTCCCGAAGAATACCGAAGGGTTTCTCTTGATTTGAAAGAGGGCCAGAAGATCACCCGCAAAGAACTTCTCTCTGTCCTGACGCAGCTTCAATACCAGCGCAACGACACGGACCTAAAGCCCGGAACGTTCCGCGCCAGAGGAGAAATCATCGATCTGTGTTTGGTAACCGGAAAAGAGATCCTGAGATTCGAGATGGCAGGATCTTCCGTGGCCAGGATAACGAAGAGCGACGGGACGGTTCTTTCTTCCTGCACCATTTATCCCGGGAAATTCTGGGTTACCGAAGAAGAGCGGCTCAAGATAGCCATGATAAATATTCGCGCAGAACTCCAAGACAGGCTCCACGAACTTACAAAACAAAGAAAGTTTCTGGAAGCCAAGCGCCTGGAAGAACGCACGAACTATGACCTTGAGATGATAGCAGAATCCGGATACTGCCACGGCATTGAAAACTATTCGCGACACCTTGAGTTCCGAAAACAAGGAGACCCTCCATTTACGCTTTTGGACTATTTCCCCAAGGATCTGCTGGTATTCCTTGACGAAAGTCACCTTGTTCTTCCCCAGCTGCAGGCAATGTCCGTGCAGGACCGCATGCGCAAAGAATCGCTGGTAGAACACGGGTTCAGGCTGCCCTCCGCAATAGACAACCGCCCGCTCACAAAAGAAGAATTTTTTGCCAGGGCCCCTCAGATAACCTACGTATCCGCAACTCCAGGAGCATTTGAAAAAGAAGTGTCCGGTCCCTTCGTGGCAGAACAACTTATCAGACCCACCCTGCTCCTTGAACCTGAAATAGAAATCAGGCCGACAAAAAATCAGCTCCGGGATCTTCTTGAAGAAATCCAAGGGCTCGTGAAAAAGAAACAGCGCGCGCTTGTAATCACGATTACCAAGCGTCTTGCGGAAGATATCGCCGACTATCTTGCAAAGGCGCAGGTAAACTGCCAATGGCTGCACTCTGAAATAAAAACATTGGATCGTCCCCAGCTCCTGGAAGATTTCAGAAAAGGAACATACGACGTTCTTGTCGGCGTCAACCTGTTGCGAGAAGGCCTCGATCTTCCGGAGGTCGCACTGGTCGCCATTCTGGATGCCGACAAAGAAGGGTTTTTGCGCAACGAAACCACGCTTGTGCAGACCATGGGGAGAGCGGCCCGCCACCAAGAGGGCCGCGCCATTCTCTACGCCGACACGATAACGGACTCCATGCGGCGCGCCCTGCAAGAGGTTTCTCGACGTAGGAACATTCAAGAAATCTATAATAAAAAACACGGAGGAGTGCCAACTGCAATCATAAAAGAGATTCGAGTGTGGGAACTGGGAATAAAAGAAAGGGCGGCCCTTACTGAATTTGAGTCCCTGCGGGACGTGCGGGTGTTAGAGCAAGAAATGAAACAGGCGGCCTCAAATCTGGGTTTTGAACGCGCCGCTGAAATTAGAAACTTGATAAAAAAAGTGAAAAGTGATACAAACAGCATATATGGCAAATACGACATCGGCCCGAAAAGCATTTCGGCAAAGCATCAGAAAAAGAAAAATGAATCTGGCAAAAAAAGCCAGGGTTAAAAGACTCGGAAAAGAACTGGAAGTTCTGCTTCGAAAAAAAGAAATTCAGCAGGCCGAAGCCCTCCTCAAGCAGGCCTACAAGGCGATTGACAAGGCGGCGAAGACTGGAGTTCTCAAAAAGAATACCGCTGCGAGAAAAAAGTCTCGCCTGGCCCGCCTTCTGACAGGCCTGAAAACACGCTCATAAGAAAGACGTCCAAGCCAGCTTCTGGATCAAGCTGGCCTGTTTTCATTGCGCAATCCGTCTGCAATAGAAGCCAATGCATGTTTTTCAGCTCTTCTGCGGAAAGGGCTGCTGCGAGCTTCGCGTGCCTGCCAAAACCCTGCTCTTTCGCTTCCAAAAGACTCCGAATCTGAAAATGGAACATGGAAAGAAGGTATATTGGCGACTCTCCTTTTTCAATATGTCTGTGGATAAGGTTAAACGCCTTCGTTTTGTTTTTTGCCGCGATCGCATCCAACGTAACAAAAATGTCTCCCGCAAGCGCTGCTTCCGGAATGATCGCAGCTACATCCTTCTTCTCTATGGTTTCGCCTCTTTTAAATGCGGCGAGCTTTGCCAATTCCTGAGACAGGCGCCAAAGATCATGTCCCGCTTCCTGCACAAGGAACAATCTTGCTTCTTTCGCAATATCGACTCCCAGTTCTTTTGTTTCCTTGGCTATCCATTGATCAAGCTTTACGGCGTCCAATTCCTTGTACTCGTGCACGGTAGCTAATCCCTGCAAAGCCTTCAGCAGGGAATCCGATGCGGAGATTTCTCCACGCTCAAGCAGCACGAGAATAACAGAGGGAGCCTTGGCAAGGGGTTCCGCTAACTTCAACACATGCTCTTTCAGTTGCTTTTGGCCAAACAAATCTTCCAGCACAAGAAGTTTTTTCTCATGAAAAAGCGATTGGCTCTCCAACTCGTTCTTCAGCTCTTCTAAACTGAGCTCTGACGCCTGCATCCTCTTTGCGCCAAACCTTGTCTTCCCAGAGGCTCTGTATGCTTCCCAAATCTCCTGCAGCTTCCGGTGCGCCAGGTATTCTTCTTTTCCGTATAATAGAAATATCATGCTAAGCCTTAGAGGTTTGCCCAACTGGTTCCCCGCGAGGTTTCAACGAGAAGCACAGGGTCAAACAGCACCACTTCTTCCATGGCTTTCTTGATCGGAAGAATCAATTTCTGCGCTTCTGCATCTTGGCATTCCAAAAGCAATTCATCATGCACCTGGAGCAGCATGGTGCATGCGGGATTGGAACGAAGCACGCGCTCTTGGACCTGAACCATCGCCATCTTCATGATGTCAGCCGCGGTACCCTGCGCCGGATGGTTGATTGCCATGCGTTCTGCTGCCGCCCTGATCTGAGGTGTTGGAGAATTCACGTCCGGCAAGAAGCGTTTTCTTCCGAACATGGTCTCCACGTATCCATGCTTCCTCGCAAACTCCTTTGTCTCTTCCATGTACCTCAAGATGCCGGGGAATCTAAGGAAGTACCGGTCAATGAAATCCTGGGCTTCTTGAAATGAGATACTTGATGCCCTGGCAAATCCCCGCGCTCCCATGCCGTACAGCACCCCGAAATTCAGGGCCTTTGCCCGAAAGCGCATTTCGGAAGAAACGTCTGCAGGAGCGATGCCGAATACTTCAGCTGCGGTCATGGTATGAATATCCAGGCCTTTTTCGAAAAACGTTTTCATTTTCTCTTCTTTTGCGAGGGCTGCCGTAATGCGAAGCTCCATCTGGGAATAGTCGAAGGAAAGAAGGACGTGGTTCTTCTCTGCAATGAATCCTTTGCGAATCTTCTTTGCCCACACGCCTTGCAAAGGAATATTTTGGAGGTTCGGATCAAAAGAGGACATCCTGCCGGTCGCAGCCCCAAACTGATCAAGGTGAGTGTGGATACGATCATGAGCGTCTGCCTTCTCCAGAAGCGGCAGGGCATACGTACTCAGAAGCTTCTTGAGTTCTCGGTATGCAACCACCTTAGCTACGATCGGATGGAGGTCGTAGATTTTCTCCAGCTCGTCTGACGCCGTTGAAAACACCCCTCCTGGAGTTTTCTTCAATCCCTTGGATGAGAGTCCTAGGGTCTGGAACAGCGCAATGGAAAGCTGGGCCGGAGAATTCAGATTGAATTGCCGGCCCGCCATTGCGTACACCTCCTGCTCTATGCCACGCATCTTCTTATCCATTTCAGCTGCAAGCTTCGTGAAATACTTACGGTCTATCTTCATACCCGCCTTCTCCATTTCTCCTACAATGGGGATGAGCTTGCGCTCCAGCTCAGCCAGCCTGGGAGAAAGTACGGAACTCTCTTCCAATTGCTTAATTCTTGCCTCCACACTGAGCGTTGCTTCCACACTGAGCGTTGGGGGCGCGCTGAGCGCGCCCTTACCCACGCTGAGCGTGGGGAGTTTGTCTACAAGCGAAAAGAATTCAAGTTCTTTGAGTTTTTCTGCGGCTGCCTGTCTGTCGTATGTTTTCCACGCGCAATCTTTAAGACGGAACTCGACGGGAACGTTTTGATCTATGGTGCCCAGCTCTTTGCTGATAAAGGCGTCTTCTTTTGAAGCCAGGAGTGTTGTTCGTAATTTTGGAGAGATGCCTTCTGCATCCTTTTTTTCTATCTTCTTATATATATTCTCCAAAGAACCAAATTGGGAAAGAAGGGAAATCGCCGTTTTCTCCCCCACGCCCCGAACCCCCGGAATGTTGTCCGAAGGGTCTCCGTGCAGTCCTTTGTAGTCTGGCAGCTGTGAAGGAAGGAGACCTGCAAATCTGGCTTGTACGGCCTTTGTGTCGAACAGGATCACGTCTTGCAACCCCCGGCGCGCGGCAAATACCTTGACTTGGCCTTGCACAAGCTGAAGGGCGTCCATGTCTCCTGAAGTAATGATAATTTCTGGTTTTGGATACGCCTGCTGTAGCTTCGTTTTTTTCACGATCGTGCCGATAATATCGTCTGCCTCGAACCCCTGTTTTTCATATACGGGAATGCCGAATACGGAGAGCATTTCTTTGACGCGCGGCATTTGGGCGTACAACTCGTCCGGCGCTTTTATCCGTTTTGCCTTGTATCCTGCGTACGCAATGTGTCGCTTCGTGGGGCCGGGAACGTCAAAGGCCGCTGCGATAAATTCGGGATGGAATTCCCTGATCGCCTTAAACAGCACGAGAAGGAACCCGTATACGGCGTTTGTAAGTTCACCTGTCCGCGTGCGGAACGGCGGGAGCGCGTGAAACGCTCTGTGGATAAGGGAGTTTGCATCAATGACAAGCAGGCGTTTTTTCATGTAATGGCAATGGTTCTCTTGTGTTCCCCTGCGTAAGAAAAATGTATGGTGATGGCGTCTTTGGGAAGAAGCCTGGCCACGCGCTCCGGCCATTCAAGCACCACGATGTTGCTCGGGTCTTTTACAATATCCTTCCATCCTACTAAGAGCAAATCTGCCGGTTTCCTGAGCCGATAACAATCTATTTGGAAGAAGGACTTAAAAAAAGATCGCCTCGGAACGGCAAAACGCCTGAATATGATAAATGTCGGACTCAACACCTGTCCTCGTATCCCCAATCCTCTTGCAAATCCCTGCGTAAACGTGGTTTTTCCGGTTCCAAGATCTCCTTGTAAAGCAAGAACGAGCGCATGGCGTCTGGAAGAAGACCTAAGAACCTTGCTAGCAAACACTGCTCCGAGTTCTCGGGTCTTTGAAGCTGACGATGTCGTTGACTTTGCCATGCCCTGTGATAGCGTTAGCGATATATCGAGCAAGGCTCGATATATCATAAACTATGATATGGAAGAACAAAAAAGAAAAACGTTTTCGATCATTCTGAGAGGGTTGGCTCCCTATGTCTCACAGGTTTCTTACGAACGGAATGCCGAAGATCTGTCTCTCTATCTTGGATTAAGGGACGAATATCTGAAGCCGGAGCAATTGGTCATCAAGCGGGGGAGCTCCGACCTTACCATCATTCTAACGAAGCCCGAGGTAAAATGAAAACGGATGTCGGAAACGCAAGACAGCATCTGACCGGAGAGGTTCTGGTGGAACCTGCGTTTCTCGCAGGACTTGAAGAGAAACTGAAGAACGCAGAATCTGTTCTGGGCATCCTCTCAGAAGCATTTGAGAAAGGAACAAGCGAGGTGGTGCGCGTACTCCTGGGAGCCGCCCTTATCATGCGGGCCTCCGATATTCACATTGAACCCACGGAAGAACATACCCAGATTCGTTTTCGTATGGACGGCTTGCTTCATGATGTAGCCCTCATCTCCCCAGCCCAATACCAGGGACTTCTTTCGCGCATCAAACTGCTTTCCGCCCTGAAACTCAATATTACAAACCGCGCACAGGACGGGAGATTCACCATTGCGGGGGAACAACTTATGGAAATCAGGGTGTCCAGCCTTCCTTCAGAGTACGGAGAGTCTCTGGTGCTGCGCGTACTCAATCCAAAAAACATTCTCTCTTTGCAAGAGCTCGGACTGCGGGATGACCTCCTTGCGATATTTCGCAAAGAGATTACAAAACCCAATGGCATGATTGTCGTCACGGGCCCCACGGGATCCGGCAAAACCACGACGCTGTATGCATTCCTGCGGGAGATTAATCAGCCCGAAATCAAGATTATCACGATTGAAGATCCCATCGAATATCATCTGGAAGGAATTTCCCAAACCCAGGTGCACCCTGAAAAAGGATATACGTTTGCGTCGGGGCTCCGGGCAATCGTGCGCCAGGACCCGGACGCAATCCTGGTGGGAGAGATCCGGGATGCAGAAACCGCGGATATTGCCCTGCAAGCAGCCCTCACCGGGCATCTGGTGCTCAGCACGCTTCACACGAATGACGCTGCGGGAACGATAACAAGACTGGTAAGCCTGGGAGCCAAGCCCGTAAACATAGCTCCTGCTTTGAACCTCGTGGTGGCTCAACGCCTGGTGCGAAGAGTATGCGAGGCGTGCGCTTCATTCACACAAATCTCAAAAGAAGAACTTGCTTTGATTAAACGAGAACTTGATCACCTCGGAGCTGGGATAAAACCTGAAATCGGGAGTACAATGAAACTGGCCAGGGCAAAGGGCTGTAAGAAATGCGTCAATAGCGGATATAAAGGGAGGGTTGGGCTGTTTGAAGCGATCGTCATGGACGACGAATTGCAAGAGCTCGTACTGGAATCGCCCTCTGTTACTCAGCTGAAAAAGAAAGCGGTTGAAAGAGGCATGATCACCTTAAGGCAAGACGGACTCTTGCTCGTGCTCCGGGGCATCACGACAATGGAAGAAATAGAGCGAGTGACGGCCGAGTAAGGAAATTTGCTGAGCTGGGGACCTATTTGGTTGTCGGAACGCAAATTTAGGATTATTCCGGGGAATGGCTCAGCATGACCCGTGCCACCCGCCAAAATAAGAGATAATCCCAGGTCCCCAGCTCAACAAACTTTAATTTCAAACCAAACACCTTCTGAATAGCTATTATACTATATTAGAAAATGGTTGTCAAGGGTCCTGACAATATCCCTCCATTGCCCCCTGCCGAGCCCCCACAGCTCAGGCCTGGAACGTTTGCAGAATACATAGGACAGGAAAACCTAAAAAACCAGCTCCGGGTCATTATGGAGGCCGCAAAAAAGCGCGGAGAGCCCTTGGAACACCTGCTGTTTTACGGCAACTCGGGACTCGGGAAAACAACGCTTGCCCATGTGATCGGCAACGACATGGGGGCGACCCTGCACATAGCGGCCGGCCCTTCGCTTGAACGCGCAGGAGACATTGCCTCGCTCCTCACCTCTCTTGAAGAAGGAGATATTCTTTTTCTGGACGAGTGCCACCGCGTGCCAAAACCCGTGCTGGAAATGCTCTACTCTGCCATGGAAGATTTCAAGCTCCACCTGATGATCGGCAAGGGCCCCATGGCGCGCACCATGGAGCTGGACATACCCCGCTTCACGCTCATTGGGGCTACCACGCGCATGGCCCAGCTTCCGAGTCCGTTCCGCAACCGCTTCGGAGCAATATTCCACATCTCCTTCTACGCGCCAGAGGACATGGAACACATCGTGAAACGATCTGCCTCCATCTTGGGCATGGAGCTTGATGCGGAAGCCGTGCGCGTGCTTGCCGCTTCTTCGCGTCTCACTCCGCGCGTTGCAAACCGCCTCTTGCGCAGAGTCCGGGACTTTGCAAGTATTGAAGAAGCCGATGCGATTACGGGCGACCTCGTAAAAAAGGCGCTTGAGTTTCTGGAAATTGACGAGTGGGGACTGGAGCAGACCGACAGGCGCATTCTGGAAATACTCGTGCAAAAATTTAAAGGAGGACCAGTTGGAATCCAGGCCTTGGCCTCGGCGCTCTCTGAAGAAGAAGATACCATCTTGGATGTGTACGAACCATTCCTCATGCGCCTTGGATTCATTGAGCGCACGCCCAAGGGCAGAATTGCCACCCCTCTTGTGTATAAACACCTAAAGCTTCCTATATTATGAGCGGACACAGTCATGCGAAAAAGGTAAAGCATCAGAAGGAAGCTACCGCTGCTCAGCGAAGCAAGGTGTTTTCCAAGCTCGCAAGCGAGATTACCATTGCCGCTCGCTCCGGTGGCAAAGACCCTGCAAGCAATCCCCGACTCAGAGCCGCCATGGAAAAAGCGCGGGAAGTAAACATGCCTTCGGACAATGTTGAAAGGGCAATACGCCGCGGCACGGGCGAAGATACGAGCCAGCAATTGGAAGAACTCCTGCTTGAGGCCTTGGGTCCGAACAACATCGCCATGCTCATCACGGCGATCACCGACAACAGAAACAGGACTCTTGGAGAAATACGCCGCATCCTCCAGGAACATCAAGGAAAACTCGTTGGAGAAGGAAGCGTCAGGTGGATGTTTGAGCGGCAGGGAAGCGAGTGGGTCCCGAAAAACGACTGTATCGTGATGCCCGATGAGCAAACCACCCAGAAGTTAGAGGGGCTCGTGGAAGCGCTGGACGAAAACGACGCAGTTCAGGAAATCTATTCCGCGACTCCTTAAGATGCGTATTCTGGGTATTGACCCTGGAACCGCCATCACGGGCTACGGGGTTATTGATAAGCAAGGACGAAATTCCGCCCATGTGGCGCACGGCTGCATCGCCACGCACAAAGATACTTCAAAAGAAAAGCGCCTGCTTTCTCTCGAAAAGCAGCTTATCGCGATCTTTAAAGAATACAAGCCGGATATCGTTGCCGTTGAATCCCTGTTCTTTTTCAAAAATCTCAAAACCGCAATGCCAGTCTCGGAAGCCCGAGGGGTCATCCTCCTTACCATAGGAAGACACAAAACTCCTCTGTATGAGTTCAGTCCCCCACAGGTAAAGATGGCGGTTGTAGGCTACGGCAATGCGGAAAAAAAACAAGTGCAGAAAATGGTGCAGCTCCACCTGAAGCT
>CAZAHG010000016.1:0-8313 GCA_964485065.1 uncultured Candidatus Saccharibacteria bacterium
AATGATCAACATATGCAATGTTTTGGCTAGCAATTCATGACTGCTTCCGTAACAAAAAGATTGTAGACAGTGTAAGGGGGCTATACTGAGAGTGCTCCACCTGTTCCCATTCCGAACACAGAAGTGAAATCTCTCAAGGCCGATGATAGTCCTTTGGGCGAAAGTAGGTAGCTCCCCTACAGTGTCTAGAATCTGGTATAGTGGAAACATATGAGGATGTTTGGCACAAAACAGATTGCTGCTACAGCAATCTTTGTTTTACTTCTCATCCTTCTCAATATGGCAGCTCCCGGGGTGAGATCTGTTTTCTTTGCGTTTACGCTTCCCTTGCAGAGAACGCTGTGGCAAGAAGGTTCTGACGTCAGCAGATTCTTTTATGGAGTGTTCGGATCAAAGGGGCTGGTTGAAGAGAACGAAAAATTGAAGTCAGCCGTGGCATCTCTTCTTCATGACGTTTATGATCTTGAGCGCGTCCGTCTTGAAAACACGGAGTTGCTCAAGGCGTTCTCGCTCAGAAAAGAGCAATCTTTGCGGCTTCTTCCCGTCATGCCGGTTGGAAAAGAACTTTCACGGGATGTTTTGTTTCTTGATCAAGGACAGGCAGCAGGCGTGCGCAGCGGCATGATTGTGGTGACCGCCTCCCAGGAAGCAGTGGGTCTCATTACGGAAGCGACTTCTCACGGTTCAAAGGTTCGTTTGATTTCCGACAAAGATTTTGTAACCGATGTATCTCTCCAGGACCTAGGGATTACGGCCGTTCTGAGAGGGGAGGGGAATTTCCGTCTTCTGCTGGATCTTGTGCCGCGCGACAAAACATTAGAGCCCGGGGATTTGGTGTTTACCTCGAATCTGGGCAATGTATTTTCACCCGGCCTTTTAATAGGAAAAGTTGTGACGAAGGAACGCGGAGACGAAGGATCTTTTCAAAAAGCAAGCGTCGCGCCCCTGTCTGATGTTTCAAAAACTTCCGTATTGTTTGTTGTTCTCACTCTCCCATGATGCGAACGTTCCTGTTTTTTTTGATGGTAGGGTCGGTATTCTTGCAGGTAAGCTTTTTTCCGGCTTTTGCGTTCATGCGGAGCATTCCCGCGCTCCTTCCCCTCATGGTTCTGTTGGTTGTGCTGCATACAAATCGTTTTTCAACGACATTCGCAGCAGCTGCGCTGGCAGGATTCTTTGCAGACGCATTCTCTTCTCATTTTTTCGGATTTTGGATGATTATCGCGGTCTGCATTGTCGTTCTCGGTCATTGGTTTCTTACATCGTATGGAAGACTTCCAATTTTTAGAAAAGCATAAGGGACAAAAACGCAGATCCGATATAGAGCCTCAGGAGATCCTTCTGGATCAGCTTGCCAAAGTTCGGCAGGAGAATGAAGATCACGTGCCGGGAACCCTCGAGATTCCGCTTTCCAATGTCATGTTCCGCGTATTCCTGTTCGGATTTGTATTCGTATTGTTTGTTTTCGGCGGGAAAACCCTGCAGCTGCAGCTTCTTTCAGATAGGTATTTTGAAATCAGCGCCCAGAAAAACGCAATCAAGACAATTCCGGTACTTGCCGCCCGCGGAATTATCTACGACCGGACCATGCGTCCTTTGGTGCTGAATGTCTCAACGTTTGACTATGTGTGCGACAAGCGTGAATTGCCCCAGGGGCTGCCGGAACGAGAGCGTATCTTGAAAGACATCGCCTCCGCGATCTCTGTTTCCTTGTCTGAAATTCAGAAGCGTTTTGACGCGACCGGAGAACCAGAGACCGTATTAAAGACGCATCTCGTCCAGGAAGAGATCGTGTCTCTTCAGACCAGGCAGATTACGGCAGCATGCGGAGTGGAAGAGAACATGGTCCGCGAGTACCCGTACGGCTCTCTTCTCGGCCATGTGATTGGCTACACCGCAAAAGTTTCTTCAGAAGAGTTGGAAGAGAACCAAGGATACTTCGTGGTTGAACAAACCGGAAAAACCGGATTGGAAAAAACATACGAGAAAACCCTCCGTGGAACTCCAGGGGTCGTACGCATGGAGCGCGATTCTTTAGGAAAAGTCATCCGCGAAAAGGAACACACAGAACCTCAAGCAGGCTCTGGTCTGGTGCTGTGGCTTGATGTTGAGCTCCAGAAAAAACTGGAAGAAGAGGTTTCCAAGAGTCTTGCGAATACGAATGCGAAAAAAGCGGCAGCAATAATTCTGAATCCTCAGACCGGGGGAGTGTTGGCGATGGCAAGTTACCCGAGTTTTGATCCCAATCTGTTTGCGCAGGGTATCTCGCAGCAAGAGTGGGATGATCTGAGATTGAATCTGACCAAACCGCTGTTTAACAGGGCTATCGGAGGATTCGGCTACCCAACAGGATCCGTTATCAAGCCCCTGGTTGCGCTCCAGGGGCTGGAGAAGGGCATCATAGACGAAGGCACGTCTCTCTATGCTCCCTTGGAGATATGCGTATGGAACAGGTATGCGGGGCGGGACGAATGCTTCCGCGATTGGACGTTTCACGGTCAGAGCGACGTGAAGCGGGGAATCGCAGAATCCGTGAACACCTTTTTCTACATCATCGGCGGGGGATATGAGGGCCGAGAGGGCTTGGGGGTCGAGAACATCAAGGCGATACTGGAAACGTTCGGGTGGGGGGACAAGACCGGGATCGATCTCTTTGGAGAGGGCAAGGGTGTGCTGCCAACCATTAACGATCAGTGGCGGCTTGGAGACACATATCACCTTGCCATAGGACAGGGGTTGTTCACGGTGACTCCTCTGCAGGTGGCAAGTGCCTTTGGAGCGATAGCAAACGGAGGCAAGTTGTTGCAGCCCCAGATGGTTCGTCAGGTTGTCGATGCTCAGAAAAACGTCATTCAGGAGTTTCCTTCCCGTGTCATTCGGGATAATCTTGCGAATCCCGGAAATCTGCAAGTTGTGCGAGAGGGAATGCGCCAGACGGTGACCTCAGGTTCAGCAACGGGATTTCTTGACGGGCTCCAGGTCGCGGCTGCGGCCAAAACAGGAACCGCTCAAACCGGAAGAAAGACCCAGGACGCCAGAGATTATCTCTACAGCTGGATTGTGACCTTCGCTCCTTTTGACCATCCAGATTTTCTGTTCGTGATGGTCGTGGAAGACGTGGTCGAGGGCAATGCCGCGGCGCTTCCAGTTGCGAGAGACGTCATGCAGTGGTATTTTGATAGAACATCTCAATAAGACCCGTCGTATGGTCAATACAAACTATCTTACAAAGGAAGGGTTAGGGAAGTTGAACACGGAGCTGGAATATTTGAAGAAGATAAAGCGGAAAGAAGTGGCCGAGCGTCTGCGTACGGCGGCTTCTTTCGGCGACTTGAGTGAGAATTTCGACTATGCCAACGCTCGGGAAGAGCAGGAATTTGTGGAACGCCGCATCCGTGAGCTAGAGGATCTTCTTATGCATGCCGAGGTTGTGGCGTCAAAAGACAATTCCGGCAAGGTGCAGATAGGTTCTCGGGTTGTTCTGCAGGGAGAAGGCAAGCCCTTAGAGTTTCAGATCGCGGGAACCAGGGAAGCCGACCCGTTGAACGGCAAGATTTCTCTGGAGTCGCCATTTGGTTCAGCTCTCATCGGAAAGAAGGTAGGGGAGAGCGTGGAGATTGAAACTCCAAACGGCAAGGTTATGTATAAAATTGCTCAGGTAAAGTAGCATGACCCGCATCGAAGAACTGCGATTGGCGCGAATACAGAAGTTGGAACTTCTCCAAAAGGCGGGGCTTCTGGCGTATCCGGGAATTCTCAAACGCACCCACAAGGTGAGTGAAGTTCTGGACGAATTCAAAAAACTTGCCGCCTCCCTGAAAGAGGTGACGATTGTAGGAAGAATCAAGACCTTGCGGGAGCATGGCGGTTCTGTCTTTTTTCACATTGAAGATGGAACAGGGTCAATGCAGGCATATGCCAAGAAGGATCGCCTGGGAGAAATCGCATTTCAACTTTTTCTTGATGCGTTTGAAATAGGGGATATTGTCCAGCTTCGCGGCATCCTGTTTAAAACCAAGAGAGGAGAGAAAACGCTGGAGGTGGCAGATTACAAAATGCTCGCAAAGGCTTTGCTGCCGTTGCCGGAAAAATGGCATGGCATTCAGGATATTGAAGAACGTTATCGAAAACGCTATTTGGATCTGCTTTTCAATGGAGAGATAAAAAAGAAGTTTGAAATGCGTTCTAAGATCGTGGCTCAGCTGCGGAAGTTTCTGGAGAAAGAAGGATTTATTGAAGTTGAAACTCCTGTCTTGCAGCCCCTGTACGGCGGAGCTGAGGCGCAGCCCTTTACCACGCATTTGAACGCCTTTGATATGAAGATGTATTTGAGGGTAGCCCCCGAGCTGTATCTGAAGCGTTTGCTGGTCGGAGGATTCGAGAAAGTATACGAGATCGGAAGGGTGTTTCGCAATGAAGGGGTGGATCGTTTTCATAACCCGGACTTCAGCATGCTCGAGTTCTATTGGGCGTACGCCGATTACAAAGACAATATGAAGTTGACCGAGCGCCTGATTACTTCCTTGGTAAAGGAGATATTCGGCCTCGTCAAGTTTACCTATCAGGGTAAACAGATTGATCTGAGCACTCCGTGGCCGAGGGTGGAGTATACGGCTCTGTTAAAGAAGTACGCGAACGTTGACTATGACGCCGTGAGCAGAGATGCGCTGGCCAAACAGGCAAAGGAATTTGGAATTAACGTGGAGCAGGGTTTTCCCAAGTATCAGATTGCAGACGAGATTTACAAAAAAAAGGTTCGCATGAATATTTGGGAGCCGACATTCGTGATTCACCATCCGGCCGGCAGCATTCCTTTGGCAAAACCCCTGGACGATGATCCTTCCAAACTGGGAACGTTTCAGCTCATACTTGCCGGAGGATGGGAATTGGTAAAAGCGTACACAGAGCTCAATGATCCGATTGCGCAGAGAAAAGCGTTTCAGGAACAAGAATCGTATTACAAAGAAGGCATGGAGGGCGCCCAGCGTCTGGACGAAGATTTTATCGAAGCTTTGGAATACGGCATGCCCCCTGCAACGGGATTCGGCATGGGTATTGACCGGCTGGCTGCGTTGCTGACAGACTCGCACAGTCTGCGGGAAGTCATTTTGTTCCCCACGATGAAACCTAAAAGATAATAATATGTTGGATATCAAATACATCAGAGAAAATCCAGAAAAGGTAAAACGAGCTTGCTATGAAAGAGGAGGTTTTTCCAATATCGACAAAATATTAGGGCTTGATAAGGAAATGCGGGGGTTGCTTCAAATGGTAGAACAATTACGCGCAGAGCAAAAAAAACTTGGTAGAGAACATATTGAACAAGCCAGAGAGATTAAAGAAGAATTAAAAATCAGAGAACTTCAATTAGAGGATGTTGAACAGCAACTGAAGGTCCTTCTATATAAGTTACCAAACATTCCATTGGAGAATGTTCCTTTTGGGAAAGATTCTAGTGAAAATGTTGTTTTGAAAACATGGGGTAAAATTCCCTCGTTTAAATTTGAGCCTAAAGATCATTTAGAACTTGGAGAGGCTTTGGATATCATTGATGTAAAGAGGGCAGCAGAAGTTTCAGGTAGTAGATTTGCATATTTAAAAGGAGATGCCGTCCTGCTTGAATTTGCATTAGTGCGTTTAGCATTAGATACAGTAGCTAAAGAAGGTTTTATCCCTATTATTCCGCCAGCACTTATTAAGGAAGGGGTAGCAGAGGGATTGGGCTATTGGGATGATGAGGAAGGACGCGAAAATTACTATGTAATACATGATACGCGTTGTTATAGATGTGGTCATAATCTTGGCGTAAGCGGCAAATCTATATTTTGTCATGAGTGTAATAAATTAATCGAGCAAGAAATAACTCAAGATGAGAGATTAAAATGTCACCAGTGCGGGCGAGAAACACGACTCACCTCTTTTTATCTTATTGGTACCGCTGAACATTCTATTGCTCCAATGCATTCTAATGAGCTCCTTGAAAAGTTGCCGAAACGATATATTGGGTTTTCTTCTTCCTTTCGTAGAGAAGCAGGTTCTTATGGGAAAGATACAAGAGGAATATTACGCGTACATCAGTTTGATAAGTTGGAGCTATTCAGTATTACCAAGCCGCAAGAATCGCAAAGAGAACACGAATTATTGCTTTCCTTGGAAGAAAAACTTTGGCAACAACTAAAGATTCCATATCAAGTTGTACAGTTGTGTGTGGGAGATATGTCTCGTCCTTCAGCAGCAACGTATGACATTGAGGCTTGGATGCCAGGGCAGAAGAGATATCGCGAAGTGAGTTCTGCTTCCAACACTACTGATTTTCAAGCACGCCGTCTTAATATTAAATTTCGCAACAAGGAAAACAAAATGGAATTTGTGCACATGCTCAACGCAACCGGATTTGCCATAGGCCGCACGCTCATTGCGATACTGGAGAATTATCAGCAGAAAGACGGCAGCATAAAGATTCCCAAGGTGCTTCAGAAATACGCAGGTATTTCCGTTATTCCCCATCGTTCGACAGGCTCACGATAAATGGAAGAAATACTTAAGGAGCAAAACCTTGAACTCGGAGGCATCCAGGTTCATTACAAAGAGGCCGCGCCAGCAGGCAGGCAGGCAGGGCAAGGTGATGCCCTTCTTATTTTGCACGGCTGGGGAGCGAGCTCTGAGTCTTGGGTGCTGCTGCAGCGGCAGCTTTGTAAAGAAGGATATCGGGTAATCACAATCGATCTGCCCGGGTTTGGCAGATCCAATTCTCCGGCTACCGTCTGGGGAGTGCAGGATTACAGCAATTTTATAGAACAGTTCGTCCAGGCGATCGGTATTCGGCAATTCTTCTTGCTTGGGCATTCGTTTGGCGGCCAGATTGCAATTTCCTTTACCGTGCAGCATCAAGAACTCGTAAAGAAACTCATATTGTGTGCTCCGGCCGGCATTCGAAGACCTCCTGGCGCAAGAGAAAAGCTTCTCTTCGTATTTTCCAAGATACTTACTCTGGTGTTTTTGGCTGTGCCTTCGCAAAGTCTGAAAAATCGTTTTCGTGCGGCAGCCTACCGCCTCATGAGGCGGAGTGATTACTTCAAGGCAGAAGGGGTGATGCGTGAAGTGATGCGGCGGGTTATCAGGGAAGATCTGTTCTCCGTTTTTTCACAGATTCGCGTTCCAACACTCGTTGTCTGGGGAGATGATGACAGGTTGGTTCCGGTGGAGGATGCCTATGTTCTCGTCCGAGAGATTCCGCATTCGGCGGTTGAGATTATCTCAGGAGCCGGACATGTTCCGCATCTCAAGACCCCTGAGAAGCTGTCGCAGTTGGTAACGAAGTTTTTGAAGGCATGAACATATTAGATTTTCTTCTCATTTTTTGGTTTGTTGCGCAGATCAGGGCAATTAGTTTCTGGTTGTACCTATGGCAGCTTAAGGAATATCACGTTGGAAGGTTTGTTGACCATTTCCGAACCGTTCAGGGCAAGAAGCTTTTTTGGAGCAAGCTTTTTCTGGTCAAGGTCCTCTTTGTGGGAGGATTGTATCTGGAATATTTTTGGAGCTACGCAATCGCAGCCAAAATTCTTTTTCTTGGTATTCTTGCCCTGTACATCTTTGGAGCAGTCAGGGCGATCGGGGATATTTTCGTACGGAGCGTGCGTACCCCGATTCCAACCAAAAAGATTGCCACCCTTTATCTCTTTTTGGTTTTGCTTACGCTTGCTTTTACGGTTCAGGGATTTTCTGTATTTGGATTAGCCGGTCTTCTTATCTATGATCTTTTGATTCCGCTGGTCGTTTCTGCGGTGGTGTTGGCATTCCAGCCTTTTGCTGTATTGGGCAGAAATAGGATTCTTGCTCAAGCTCGGGCAAAACGGGCACACATGCGAAATCTGAAAGTCGTCGGGATTACCGGCAGCTACGGCAAGACATCGACAAAAGAAATCTTGGCTCATATTCTTGCATCAAAGTTTAAGATGGCAAAGACAAAAGAGCATCAGAACTCGGAAATTGGGGTATCGCGCGCCATCCTAGACAATCTCAAGCCAGAGCATGAGGTGTTTGTGTGTGAGATGGGGGCGTATAACAAAGGAGGGATAAAGTTGCTGGCAGGTATAGCCCAGCCGCAGATAGCCGTGGTCATTGGAGCGAACGAACAGCACTTGGCAACATTCGGCTCCATGGAAAATCTTTTGTCCGCAGAAGGCGGCAAAGAGTTGGTAGACGCGTTGCCCGCAGACGGAGTCGCCATATTCAACGGAGCAAACGTTCATGCAAAGAGGCTGTATGAAGCAACAACAAAAAAGAAAATATTGGGCGGTCCCGGAGGCG
>CAZAHG010000016.1:8323-10212 GCA_964485065.1 uncultured Candidatus Saccharibacteria bacterium
GATCTAAAGAAAAAGATATTGGTTGGGCTTGGAGGCGTGTTATTCGCAGAAGAAATAAAAGCGGAGCAAGAAAAAATCACATTCCATGTTCGCACTCAAAACGGGAATCGGGCTCTTTTTGAGGTTCCGCTTCTGGGAGCGCACAACACAGAAAATATATTATTGGCCGTAGCTGCCGCTTTAGAACTCGGAATGACATTAGAGGAAATAGCGCAGGCCTGCAAAACGATTCCGCAGCGTGCGGGAGCCATGACGTTAAAAAAAGGAAAGGGAGGATTGCATATCATTGATTCCTCATATTCTGCGAACCCATCGGGCGTATTGGCCGACCTTGAGTATCTGAGGGTTTGGCCCGGCAAGAAGGTCGTTATCATGCCTTCCTTGATTGAGCTCGGAAAAGCTTCTGGAGAGGTACATGAGAAGATAGGGAGAAAGATAGCTGAGGTGTGCGATCTTGCCATTATCACCACGCAAGACCATGCCGCAGACATTCAAAGAGGAGCGGGAGATCGGGGAAAAGACGTCCTGTATATCCCAGATTGGAAAACTATTATTGATAAAATCCAATCGTTTTGTCAGGCAGGCGACGTGGTGCTTTTAGGAGGCAGGGTGCCCCTTCAAATCATGCAGAATCTTGCCCCTTAATCTATGCTGGGAATGAAACCAATTTCAATTTCTCTTTCGCCGAATACGGAGCACGATGACATATCGCTTGCTTTCAAACTGCTTGTGCAGCCCTGGCGCTGGAAAAAGGGGACAGAAAGGCAGAAGTTAGAACATGTATTTGCTGAACGGCTTGGCGTGAAACACGCGTTCGCGTTTAACAGCGGAAGATCGTCTCTTCTTGCGATTTTGAATGCTTTAGATCTGAAAGAAGGAGATGAAGTACTTTTGCAGGCGTTTACCTGTAACGCGGTCCCGAATCCCGTGTTATGGGCCAGATTAAAGCCCGTGTACGTCGATTGCAGCAAAGAAGATTTTAATATAGACGTACAAGACTTGCAGAAAAAGATTACAATGCGATCTAAAGCGGTAATCGTGCAGCATACCTTTGGCATGCCCGCCGACATGGAAAAGATCGCGGCGCTGTGCAGGAAACACAATCTTCTGCTCATTGAAGACTGCGCGCACGCCCTGGGAGCCACGTTTCAAGGGAAGCAGGTGGGAACTTTCGGGGACGCGGCCTTTTTCAGCTTTTCCAGGGATAAGGTGATTTCCTGCGTCTATGGAGGAATGGCGGTAACCAGCAATGATGAGATAGCCGCCAGGATCAAGGCGTTTCACAGACAAGTGGAGAATCCGTCATTCTTCTGGGTATTCCAGCAGCTTCTGCATCCTTTGCTCATGAACTGGATTATTCTTCCAACGTATAGCATCTTCGGAAAATACCTTCTGATATTTCTTCAGCAAGCGCACATTCTTTCCAAGGCCGTGCACTGGAAAGAAAAACGAGGACAGAAACCCGGATATTTTCCGAGAGTGCTTCCTGAAGCCCTGGCCATTCTTGCGATTTATCAGCTGGGCAAGTTAGAGAAGTTTAATAACCACAGGAAAGATTTGGCCGCATTGTATGCGGCAGTATTTAAGAGATCCTCTTTTCAACTTCCTCAGGAGTTTCCAGATAGGCAACCTATGTTTTTGCGGTTCGTGCTCCAACATCCCAAAGCTCACGAAATTATCAGACGATGCTGGAGCCACAATTTTTTAATCGGAGATTGGTACACCACTCCGATAGCTCCCGGAGATACGAAGTTGGAAAAAATAGGATACCAAAAAGGAAGTTGTCCTGTTGCAGAACGCCTTGCGAAAACCACCCTGAACTTGCCCACGCATATTAATATCTCGCAAAGAGAAGCAAAAACAGTGATCAATTTTTTGCTTCAAGATAT
>CAZAHG010000017.1:0-9211 GCA_964485065.1 uncultured Candidatus Saccharibacteria bacterium
AGGAGCCGCAACATTTCCCCTGATGTGGTCCTGATCTGCCACTTGAACCTCTACGGGAACTCCGGGCACAGAAGGAGTACCAGCACTAGGAGATTTCGTAGAAACGCCGCCTTCCCGAAGCACGGGCCCGTACACAACGGCTCCTGCTATGAATATTCCTGCTGCCATGATGGCAACCGGGATGAAGTAATCTTTGTATTTTTCCATAAACGTATATATAAAGGATAAATAAAATAATTAATTATGACTTTTGAAATACTCGTAGGCTGATGTCGCAGCGACCGCTCCCATGGATGCTGCCGTAATATCCTGCTTAAAGCTTCCAAAATGGTTCGTTGCGTCTCCTGCCGCAAACACCCCTGCAACATTCGTACGCATACCATTATCCACCATAATGTAATTCTTGTCATCAAGCTTCACCCCAAGCTGATCTGGAAGGGTGATATCGGGATCAAATCCAATTTCAATAAATAGTCCGTCCACCTTCAAATCAGACGACCCTTGATGAGGCTTTGAAAGAACGAGGTTTTCGAGCATCTTCTCACCCACGATCTTGGTAACATCGGTTTCTATAAGCACTTCAACCTTGTCTCCGAGTTTCTTCATCTGGTCCAGGTTTACGGGCTCTGCCATAATCTCCTTGCCTCGGGCGATCAGATAGATTTTTTTAGCATACTCCCCCAAAAAGTTCACCCCTTTTACCGAAGAATCTCCTCCGCCCACCATGGCCACGGTTTTTCCTCCGTATAAGGGGCCGTCGCACGTCCAGCAGTAATGCACGCCCTTTCCCACAAGCTCTTTCTCGTTGGGAAGGTTGAGGTGGCGCCTTCGGGATCCGAACGCGAGAATGATTGTGGCTCCCTGGAATTCTTCGTCTTCCGTACATACCTTGAAAAAGCCGTTCTGATTTTCGATCTTCCCAACCCTGCCGTCAACAAGCTTTATCCCTAAACCTGCAGCCTGGGACTTCATGATGTTCATGAGGTCATACCCGTCAATGGATAAAACTCCCGGATAATTCTCGATTTTCCCTGCGGTGGATGTTTCCCCTCCAAAATCTTTCCCGATCACAAGGGTTTTCATTTTATAACGGCCCGCATACAAAGCCGCGGAAAGTCCCGCGGCTCCGGATCCTATAATAATAAGGTCGTATATCATCGGCATCATGCGAGAGAAGGTTTTGCGGAAACGAAGTTCGGATTTATTTTACTCCGAGAAGTTCCGAGAGTTTCCGTTTGTCAAAACCAATGACAATGGTTCCGTCAACTTCAATGACAGGAACTCCAAGCTGGCCCGACTTCTTGACCATGTCCTCCCGTGCACGCATATCGACAACCACGTCCAGTTCTTTATAGGAAACATTGTGCTCCTTAAAAAACTCTTTCGCTGACTTGCAATATACGCACGAAGGGGTGGTGTAGATTGTTACGTTCGGCATGTGAATATATCCATGATAATCTTGCGCGCACATGCTGTCAACACGGGTTAGAAATTCACCAACAGCGTCACCCTATCTTCTTTCACGTGCAGCACGCCTCCCGCAATCGGAAGCTTTTCTGAAGTGCTGTCTTCTTTTTCGATGAGGACATCGCCCTCCTGCAGCAGAGCGATGAGCGGCGCGTGCCCGGCCAACACCTGAATCTGCCCTTGCACAGTGGGCAGGATAAGTGATGTTGCTTTGCCCAAAAAAATCTCCCGGTCAATGGCAAGTATGGAAAGTGGAAAATTTGCTGTGGTCATGGCTATACTTGTTCAATACCTCCTTTCAGGTAAAATGCCGACTCTTCCTTTGCGTCATGCTTGCCTTCCACGATTTCTTTGAATGCGAGAACCGTATCTTCCCGTTTCACGTAGGCTCCCTGCTTTCCGGTAAATACTTCCGCAACGGAAAAAGGCTGGGAAAGAAACCGCTGTATGCGGCGCGCCCGCCCCACCGCCACCTTGTCTTCTTCGGAAAGCTCTTCCATGCCCAATATGGCAATGATGTCCTGAAGCTCCTTGTAGCGCTGAAGAATCTCCTGCACCCTACGGGCAACCTCATAATGCTCGCGTCCCACCAGATTGGGATCAAGAGCGGTGGATCTTGAAGCAAGAGGGTCCACCGCAGGATAGATGCCCAAAGAAGACAGCTCGCGGGAAAGCACAATGGTTGAATCCAGGTGGCTGAACGTGGTGGCAGGAGCCGGATCCGTAATATCGTCTGCCGGGACATAAATGGCCTGCACCGAGGTAATCGATCCCTTCTTCGTGGAGGTGATGCGTTCTTGCAGCTGGCCCATGTCTCCTGCCAGGGTCGGCTGGTATCCTACCGCAGAAGGCATTCTGCCGAGCAGCACGGACACCTCGGAACCTGCCTGCACGAATCTGAAAATATTATCGATAAACAGAAGAACGTCTTTCCCTGCGTCATCACGGAAATATTCTGCCATGCGCAATGCGGAAAGCGCCACGCGGAACCTTGCTCCCGGAACCTCGTTCATCTGCCCGAAGAGCAGGGCCGTATTTTTCAGCACGCCCGATTCCTTCATTTCACGGTACAAATCGTTTCCCTCTCTGGTCCGTTCTCCGACTCCGGCGAACACGGAATATCCTCCGTGCTTCTTTGCCGTGTTATGGATGAGCTCCTGCAAGAGCACGGTTTTGCCAACCCCCGCTCCCCCAAACAATCCAACTTTTCCTCCTTTCAAAAACGGACACAGGAGATCAATTACCTTGATGCCGGTTTCAAACAGTTCCTGTTCTGATTTCTGGTCGCCAATGCCGGGCGGTGCGGGGAAAATCGAGGCTCGTTTATCTTTGGTTTCGCCAAGGTTATCAATGGGTTCTCCAAGCACGTTAAACATTCTGCCAAGAACCCCCTGGCCTATGGGCACCGTGACCGGTTTTCCGGTGTCCCGTACCTGGGTTTTTCTGGTAAGGCCGTCCGTGGAATCCAGGGCGATGGTTCTCACGCGGTTTCCTCCAAGCAGCTGAGCCGTTTCCAAGGCGACCGGGGAACCGTCCTTTTTCTCTGCAAACAAAAGATTCTGGAGCGAAGGCAGGGTTTCCGGAAACTCCACGTCTACAACAGGACCCATCACTTGTACGACATATCCTTTATTATTCATGATGCTGATATATGCTGATTTAATATTGATTTATGCTGATACATATCTGTATGAATCAGCTTTATCTGTATTAATCCGCGGTTAAAGCTTCTTTTGCGGTTGTTACTTCGGCAAGCTCTTGCGTGATTGCGGCTTGGCGCGCTTTGTTTAATTGCCGAGTCAGGAATTCAATAAGGTCTTCTGCGTTTTCCGTGGCGTTCTTCATGGCAACCATGCGAGAAGAATGTTCGGATGCGTTTGCCTCAAATACCAAATGAAGAATCTCAACCCGCACGAGTTCTGCCACCAGCGTATCAAACAATTCTTGCCAGGAAGGCTCCAGCACATACGCAGAACTCTTGCCGGGTTCTTGCGCCAAGGAAAACTCCGCGTACTTCCCTTTCTTGGGAACAATGTCTGCAATGATTTGTTCCAATTCTGCCAGTTCCAGAGGCAGAATCTGCCTGAATCTCACCTCCTGGGCTAAAGCTGAGATGAATGCCGTGGAACAGAATACCACCTGAGCGTACGCTCCCCTTGCAAACGAAGAAAGAAGAACGTCTGCCAAGGGAACGATGTCTCCAAGGTTTGCGATATCTGAAAACTGAAAGAACGAATACTCGGGCTTCACTCCCCTTCTTTCAAAAAACTCCTGTCCCTTGCGGCCTATCGTAATAACGGAAACGTCCCGATTGTCCTGGAAAAATTTCCACGACGCCCTTAAAACGGCATTGTTGTATGGTCCGCACAGCCCGCGATCCGAAGTTATAACCACAAGACACGTCAGCTTGCCTTTCCCTTTCTGCATCAAAGGATTGCGATGCTTTAATTCCTCTGCCCGGGCAAAACGCAGCACATCGCTCAACAGCAATAACGCTTCCTTCGCATAGGGACGCGCCCCCAGGGCGCAGGTTTCCGCCTTGCGCATCTTGGTGGCAGCCACCATTTCCATTGCTCTGGTGATCTGCTTGATGTTGGAGGTTGCCCGTATCTTATCTTTAACCTGTTTTGTCGCAGCCATATTATTCTATGAACTCTTTTCGCACTTGCTCAATGACCTGGCTCAGCTTCTTCTCAGTATCTTCCGAAAAGTCCTGGGTCTTGCGTATATCCTCTAAAATATCCGGGTGCAGGCTCTGAAGAAGTTCAAGGAGTTTCTGCTCAAACGCGAGCACCTTATTCACCGGAATCTCGTCCAAAAATCCCGCGATGCCTGCAAACAAAGAACACACCTGCTCCTCCATTGACATGACGGCGTACCGATCCTGCTTCAGCAGTTCGGTAAGCCTGAGTCCCCTGTCAATGCGTTTTTTGGTAGCCGCATCCAAGTCCTGCGAAAACTGCGTAAAGGCAGCCAGCTCTTGATATTGAGCAAGTTCCAGCTTGATCCTGGAAGCCACTTTCTTCATTGCTTTCGTCTGCGCGGAAGAACCCACGCGCGATACCGACAATCCAATGTTCATCGCGGGCCTCTGACCCTTAAAGAACAGTTCGGGCTCCAAATAGATCTGGCCGTCCGTAATCGAAATGACGTTCGTGGGAATGTACGCTGAAATGTCTCCGAGTTGGGTTTCCACGATGGGCAGCGCGGTCAACGATCCCCCGCCCTGTTCCTTGGAAAGTTTTGCCGCGCGCTCCAACAGGCGGGAATGCAAATAGAAAATGTCTCCGGGATATGCCTCTCGTCCCGGCGGCCGCTTCAAGAGAAGCGCTATCTGACGCCATGCCCACGCATGCTTGGTAAGATCGTCGTAAATGACAAGGGCGTCTTTTCCCTTGTCGCGGAAATATTCTCCTATGGTGCATCCCGCAAAAGGAGCCAGGTACCAGAGAGAAGCCGGATCCGCGGCGGTTGCCGCCACCACGCAGGTATAGTCCATGGCGCCCCTGCTTTCCAGGTCGCGAACGAGCTTTGCCACCTTGGAAGCTTTCTGCCCGATGGCCACATAAACGCAAATTGGCCGCGTCTTTGCGGGCACATTGAGCTGGTTGAGAATGACATCCTGCACAAGGGCGGTTTTTCCGATTTGCCGGTCTCCGATGATAAGTTCGCGCTGGCCGCGGCCTATGGGGCACGTTGCGTCTATGACCTTAATCCCTGTGGCCAATGAGGTATTCACCGGCTCCCTGGCCATGACCTGGGGGGCCTTGCGCTCCAACGGCAGCGAAGAAAGGCCTTCTTTTTTGAGCGCGCCTTTGTCGTCCAACTCTTTTCCCAAGGGGTTTACCACCCTGCCCAAAAGCGCGTCTCCCACTGGGATTGAAAGCACATGTCCCGTGCGCCTCACGATGTCTCCTTCGTGAACTTTCGCGTCTTCTCCCAGCACCACGGCCTCCACCACATATTCCTGGAGGTTTAAGATAAGGGCCGCCACGGAAGCCTGATCGGGGCGGGCAGGCCCGCCCGCATCGCCTTGCGAAGCATGGCGGGCGGGCCAGGAAGAGATGAGAATCATTTCAGAAAACATGGCGTTCGGCAGCCCTTCAATGGAAACAATGCCGTCTCCGACGCTCACAATTCTGCCAATCTCTTCTGTTTTTGGTTTGAGATCGGCTCCCTGGATCTGTTTTTGTAAAAGCTCAATGATAAAATCTTTTTCCATGATGATCACAGAAACATGCGATGCAGTTTTTCTCTCAGCGTTCCATCCATCAAATATTCATTTCCCAGAAAGAGTAGGGATCCTGCAAGCAATTCCGGGTTCACGCGCCAGGTGGGAGTACCAAATCCTTTATGTTTCAATAATGAAAGCGTCTTTTTCTGGCTGGCCGAAGAAAGAGGAGCTGCGCTTATCATTTCTGCTTGCTTTTTGCCCTTTACTTCGTATTTTTTTTGAACCTCAATCAACACGGTGCGCAAGAACCTCGTATCCCCCCGGCGTTTTATGAGCGAAAAGAAGTTGTCCAACATGACCGCGGCTTCTTTCCTGGTCTTGGCTTTTGCAAGAGAATCTGCCAGGGCGCTCGCGTATCTCCGTATGTTCTTACTTCTTGCCTGCATAGGTTGCTACAGAATGGAACAATTCTTCCGTAAGTTTTTCTTGATCTTTTTTGCTTATCGTTCTTGCCAGCACGCGTTCTGCTGCCGCAAACGCCATGCCTCGTACCTTACCCTGGAGTTCTTTGAGAGCCGCTTCCTGTTCCCGGGAGGCTTGTTCTTTTGCAGACTTGACGATCCCTTCGGCTTTCATCTTGGCCTGGCTCAACTGTTCCTGCTCCATGGCCTGCGACAGCTTCTTGGCTTCTCTAAAAACCTGCTGGGCTTCTGCCTGCGCCCTATGCAACACTTCTTCCCTCAACACTTTCGTGCGCTCGACTTCTCGCTCAGCTTCTGCCTTAAGTTCTAATCCTTTGGCGATTTCGCGCTTTCGATTCTCAATGAAATCCAACAGTTTCTTGAATACGAAGCGCTGGAGCAGCCAAAACACCAGCAGAAAGTTGACTACCTGGGCTATCAGAAGTTTTGTGTTGATTCCAAGACTCTCTAAAAGCTCTGCCATATTGCTTGGCGTGAAACACTAAACGAATTTAATAATCAGCGCTACCACAAGGGCGTAAATCGCGATGGCTTCCGTAAAGGCTATGGCCAAGATCATGGCGGTCTGAATTTTTGGAGTAGCTTCCGGATTCCTTCCAATTGCCTCCATCGCCTTGGCCGCCAATATCCCAATGCCAATGCCGGGGCCTATGACTCCAATGCCTATTGCCAATGCGGCTGCAAGCGACTTGACTGCTTCTAATTCCATAATGGTTTATTGAATTATATGTTGTTATTATTTTTGACCTTTAGTGTGCGGTTTCGGTTGCTATCTTCGCAAATATCATGGCAAGCATGGCAAAAACAAGCGCCTGCACCAGCCCCACGAACAATTCAAGCATCAAAAAAGGAAACGGAACGATCAAAGGAGCCAGTGTCATCACGATGATCAAAAGAACTTCTCCCGCAAAGATGTTCCCAAAAAGACGGAAAGAAAAAGAAAGCACCTTGGCAAACTCTGCCACGAGCTCCAGAATACCCACGAAGAAATACATGGGGCCTTTGGTAAACATAAAAAACTTGGAAACGTGGCCCAGAAATCCGAGCCGCCGTATGCCGTACAGCTGGATGGCGATCATGGTAACCAGCGTCAAAGCAACCGTGGTGTTGAGATCGCTGTTTGCGGATCTGAAAAACGGCACAAACGCAAGCTCTCCTCCATGCGTCTGGTATGTGCCTAAAGACCCGACTCCAGGCACCAGCCCCATCCAATTATTCACGAGAATGAAGAGGAAAATGGTTGCCACAAGAGGGAAAAACTTTTTTGCCTGTTCCCGGTCTCCAAGGGTCTGAGACATGAAGTTCAAAATGCCGTCTACTACGATCTCGGTTCCGTTTTGGATGCGGCCCGGCACCCGTTTGAGCTGCCAAACGGCAAAAAAACCACACGAGAGAAGCAGAGATGCGGTCAATACGGAGAGTATGAAACTGTTGGAAATGGGTATTCCTAAGATGTAAGCTATGATTTCAGGTTTCAAACTAATTTCAGTCATTCAACGTTTATCATACCTTGCCCATCGGGTTTTTGTAAAGACCCCGTACAATGCTACAGGATACTCCACGCTCTTCCATCCATCTGGCGAGATCTTCTGCAAGCGCATCCTGATCATATCCCAAACAGATAACGTCTGGCTTGAGCCGTTCAAGCACCTTCCAGGAAGACAGGACTTCGTCTCCCAACACCGCATAGCTTACCTCAGGTTCCCGGTTTACCAGGCGCACGCGTTCTTGTTCTGAGTACTTTGGTTCTTTATTCTTGAATATGCGCACAAACTCATCTCTTCCGACAATGGCTACCAACTCAACTTCACTACGGGCCTGCCCTGAGCGAGCGGAAGCGAGTCGAAGGGCCTGCTCAAACAAAAAACGGTGGCCTTCATGGATGCCGTCAAAAATGCCGAACACAATAACCCGCTTCTTTTTCATGGTCGCATTGTAGCAAAAAAGTGGTAGGATTAAAGCATGCAATACCTTCTCATTCCCCTTCTCATCATCCTTGCGATTGGAGCCGCAACCTCGCGCCTTGACCTTCCCGGGTTTGATTTCCCAAACGTGCTTTCAATCCTTGGGTGGGGAACTTCAACTCCTTCATCCCAAGGGCAAGAAGGATCATATCTTAAACAAGATGCGCAGCCCACAAACCCTCGCCTGGATACCTTTATTACCGAAGGGCCCGAAAACAATACGAAACTTTTGAACGGCACCACCGTAACATTTAAGTTCTCGGGCCAGGGCCCCCAGGGCAGTTCCTCAAGCGCGCTTCTCTTTGAAACAAAAATAGAAGGGTTTGACGGTTCGTGGCAGGCCTCCTCAGAACAGAAAAGAACAGCTGCGCTTCCGGGAGGCATTAAAACGTACCGATTTCTCGTGCGCTCAAAACTCGGAAACGAAGTAGACGCAACCCCGGCCTCCAGAACGTTCACGGTCCGGGTGTCTCCATATTTTGGCAAAATATCCATTACAAACGTTCAGACGCCAAGCTCTTCTCAGGGAGGAAGGGTTTCCCTTTCTGGCTACTCGGCTTCCGCAGAATCAATCTCTGTGACCGGCTGGAAACTTCAGGGGAAAACAGACGACTTTATCATTCCGCGTGGAGTAAAAATATATCTGCCCGCAGGACCGAATCCAACCGAGGATATCCGCATGGGCAATAACGTAAGCGTAGTGATAGCAGAAACCGCAAACCCCCTGGTGCAGGGCATGACATTCCGGCCAAACCAATGTTTCGGATATTTTGCGGCAACCCGCACGTTCTTAATCTCGGTCCCCTCTAGCTGTCCTGACTTTCCGGTACAGAGATCTTCCATTGCGTATCTTTCTCCGACCTGCCAAGATTACATTACCCAACTTCCCTACTGCAAGAAGCCGGACTACAAAGGAAATCCCGTGGCTGGGAATCTGGAATGCAGAGACTTTCTGGATACTCACCTCACCTATGAAACGTGCGTGCAGAACTACAAAAACACGCCGAATTTTCTAAGCAACGAATGGCACGTCTATACGGAAACCGAACGCTTCTTGCGCCCCGGCCACGATCAGATTCTTCTCTACGATTCCAACAATCTCCTGGTGGCGAGCTACGACTACT
>CAZAHG010000018.1:0-9153 GCA_964485065.1 uncultured Candidatus Saccharibacteria bacterium
GGAATCAAGGTTCCCGAGATCAGATTCCCAAAGCCCCGGGGCAATATGGATAGAGTTTTCTCGGTGGGGTTTTGAATCTCGGTAAGCTTGCTGTTTCTTGCGAGAAATACCTTAATGGTTCCAAGGCCTGCCGCATAGAGGGGAATTGAGGTTTTGCGGCCGGGGCCTACGAATAAAAAGAAGCAATGAAGATGTCCCAGCCAGTCTACGCCGTCTTGTTTCTGCGAAAGAGCTAAAAACTGATTTATTTTTTTCAACGCCGCACGCACAAGCGACTTTGAAGAAAAAAGCTTGGGTCGGTATGCGCGTTCCGCGGCATTGAATAGTTCGTCAAGGAGTTTGCGATCCCGGGGCAGGGGACGCTCTATTTCTCCAAGCAGGAATACGCCTGCCTGGCTAGGCAGGCGTTCTTGCCTTTGGAGAAGTCTCCGCACCCAGTCTCCGTCTGCCTTGGGGTTGAACGAGAATTCAAATATCCGCATACCTGTGTTATAAGTATAGCATAATATTTATGGACGCTTAGTTCAGTGGTAGAACGTTCGCTTCACATGCGAAAGGTCGCTGGTTCGATCCCAGCAGCGTCCACAACACTTGACAGGATGATGATGTTCATTTTATGGTGTTCATGAGGAGGAATAAGGTGGCCATTGTGCAGGTACAGCGTGAAGTGATCGAAGAACTCCGCAAGCATGCCAAAGCCGCTCCGCTACCTAAGCAGATCGAGTCGGTGCAACTCGCGCTCGATGACGGCACGCGTCTCCACGTGCTCGGCATCAGCGAAGCGCGCGAGGGCGTCCATGGCGCGAATGTTCTTGTGGTGGGCGATTCTCCTCCAAGCGAGAAGCGTCCACGCATAGGAAGACAGGATTACCAATGCGCCTACGCGGTACTTCTTCGGACTCCGACCGAGCAAGAGCTTGACCAGTGGCACAACCGCATCGGCAGAGATTGCCTCTTGTGCGTGGAGTTGCTGCGACTGGTTGAGTTGAGCGGGGCAAGAGCGATCTTCGGCCGAACGGGCAAGTACACGCTCTACCCCCAGCTCATCTGAACTCTCAAGGCGCCTCATCAACGTGATAGGCGGTATGCGACAGCACACCGCCTTTTTCTTTTCCAAGGGCGTATATGGTATAATAGCCCAATGATAGCGAAGCTTTCGCTCGAATATCTTATATGGCATTTTAGCGTCATGCCCCGCGCCATAGCGGCTGCATGGAAGGATATTTTCATATTCGGTTTCGATTATTTCTCTCTCCCGGTTCTCACAAAGACACTCTTTTCTCCATGGAGAAGATACCTATGGAGTTACCCCGTCGGATTTCAACTAGCAGCAATTCTGGAGGCCTTGGTATCTAATTTCATTTCACGCATCCTGGGCGCCATCATGCGCCTCGGCCTTATTGCCATAGGCGTATGCGGAGAGCTTCTCATTGGTGTTGCGGGAGCCGCTGTTTTTCTTTTGTGGCTCGCTTTGCTTCCCCTGATCATCCTCAGCTTCTTTTATGGCGTCATCCTCATCTTTTAATCTTGAGAATACAAGCGCGGCAGCGGCTCTCGGTCTTGACAGGATATGTCGTCCGGGGCTCCGCAAGGCGCTGGAGATAGCCTCGCGGCTCGTATTCATCCTGGCTCTTTCTCTGTTTCTTTTCGGATTTCTGACCGAGACATTCTCTCTTGGGCAGCTAAGATTCTTTCTCGGCCTTGTCCTTCTTTCATTCGCGCTTGCTATGAAAATGTTTCTTTTTGGGCTTTTCCGCGCATTCCTTCTGGAACGGACAGAAGGCGCCTCATTTGAAGTTTTCAGGGCGCTTGAAGAAGCCAAGGTTTTTGCGAAGCGTAAAAAGCTGCCCGAGATTTCTTCGCATGTACTATGTCTCGTTCTTCTGGAACAGAATCCTTCTTTCGGTTTTGTTCTTCTTCGGCTGCTGCTGGATAAAAAGAGCATGGTTTCTCAATTGCGCAATGCCGTAGCGCTTCTTCCGCGCATTCCGGCAAAAACTCCGGAGATTCCATATGAAAAAGACATGGAAAAGATTTTTGAAGAGGCCATGTCGCACGCAAAGAAACAAAACAGGAATATGACTCACGGAATGCTCCTTGCCGCAGCCAGCAGGCAAAATCCGGTGCTCAAAGATATTCTTCTCAGAACAAACCTTGGGCCGGAAGACCTGTTCCATCTTGTCGCGTGGCAGGAACGCCTGGAAGAGAATCTCAAAAAACAGAAGCGGTTCTGGCTGAAGGAAAATCTTCAAATGAGAGGCACCCTGGGAAGAGACTGGGCGAGCGCATATACCGCCACCCTTGATCGGTTCATTATTAACCTGACGGAAGCGGTGCGGAAGTTTGGATTTCCCCGCGTCATCGGTCACGAGAAAGAAATGAAAGCCATTGAGCGCGCCCTGACCCGCCAAGAACGCCATAACGTCCTCCTCATAGGAGAGCCGGGATCCGGGAAGAAGAATATGATATGGGATTTGGCTTCTGCCATGCAGCTGGGCCAGACCACTTCTGAAATCGCATACTTCAAGCTTCTGGAGCTCAATCTGCAGGAATTGGTGGCTCAGGCGCAGAGCAAGGAGGAAACCGAGACCCTGCTCAACCGCATATTCCAGGAAGCGGCGAATGCCGGCAACGTCATTCTGTTTCTGGACGACGTGCAGAACTTCGTTCCAAACTATGGGGACGAAACGCCCGGCCTCCTAAATATCAAAGGGGTTCTTGCCCCCTTCCTTACGATGCCGGAATTCAGATTCGTGGCCGCGACCACCTTCGGGGGGCTTCATCTTACCTTAGAACAGGATCCTTCATTCCTCTCATTCTTTGAGAGCATTGAGGTGCAGGAGATTTCCCAAGAGCAAACCCTGGAAGTTCTGGAGCTTCGCGTAGGAATGATTGAATACCGATCGCGCTGCCTCATTCCGTATCCGGCTCTCAAGGAGGTGGTGCGGCTGGCCGATAAATATATCCAGGGCACGCCCTTTCCCAAGAAAGCGGTTGATCTGTTGGATGAGGCGGTATCGTATCTTCTGCAGACGAAAGAACGCGTCCTCCTGCCGGGACACGTGGCAGCGGTTCTCACGGAAAAGACCCAGATTCCGGTAGGGAAGATAGAAACGAAAGAGCGCGAGACGCTCCTAAATCTGGAAGATCTTTTGCACGAGCGCATTATCAACCAGGAAGAAGCGGTAACTGAGGTATCTTCAGCATTGAGGCGCGCAAGAACCGAGATTGCTTCTCGGAAGGGCCCCATGGGAAGTTTTCTGTTTTTGGGTCCTACCGGAGTCGGAAAAACGGAAACCGCAAAAGCGCTGGCCGCCGTGTACTTCGGATCAGAATCCCGCATGGTACGGCTGGACATGTCCGAGTTTCAGAACGCAAAAGACATAGACAGGCTGCTGGGCTCAAAAGACCAGGAAGGTCTTCTTACGACGCCGATCAGAGAAAACCCTTTCTGTCTTGTGCTGTTGGACGAATTAGAAAAGGCGAACGCCAATATCCTCAACCTGTTCTTGCAGGTTCTCGATGAGGGTCACGTGACAGACGGCTTGGGCAGAAAAGTGAGTTTTATGCATACCATCATCATCGCAACCTCGAACGCGGGCTACCAGTTCATTCTGGAAGCCATTAAGCAAAAAGAAGATTTCAAGCATCTCAAGCAGAGGATGATAGATCACCTGTTCTCGCAGGGCATGTACCGTCCCGAATTTCTCAACCGGTTTGACGGAGTGATTATTTTCACGCCCCTCACCAAGGAAAATCTTAAAGATATCGCGCATCTCATGCTCTCCAAGGTTGGAGAGAATCTGGAAAAGAAAGGAATCCAATTTGTCATTACAGACCCCCTGAAAGAAAAGATTGCCGAGCTTGGGTATGACCCTATGTTTGGCGCCAGAAGCATGCGCAGGGTGATTCAGGAAAAGGTGGAGAATGCGCTGGCAGAGGCTTTACTGCGAAACGACGTGCGTTCCGGGAGCACAATAGAGATTAACCCTCAAGATTTCACGCTTAAAATCTCGTAAGCGAGTCGGTTTAACTGGGACAAAGAGCGGCGGGCAAATGGTCTGCCGCTCTTTGTTTGCTTTAAATCAGTAAAACACCGATGGGGAGAATATGTGGAAAACTATTTGTTTTGAACGGGGATTTACGGGTGCGTATATGTGGTTGACCGGTACATCTGAGTGGCATATTGTGGGAAATAGAGAGGATCTGTGGATAAAAGTGGGGATAACTACATCTAACTGTGGATAACTAGACCGAGTCTAGGCATGAATACAAGGATATGTTTATCGGAGAATACACATACGTCATAGATGAGAAGAAACGACTGGCAATACCCCCAGAATTTCGTTCTGCCTTGGGCAAGAAGGCGGTTATCACCAGGGGGCTTGATCAGTGCCTTTTCCTGTACCCCATCAAGGCATGGGAAGAACTTGCGGAAAAGCTGAGCAAGCTCCCGCTTCCTCAGGCAGACGCCAGGGGGTTTGCTAGGCTCATGCTCACGGGCGGCAGGTATGTTGATCTGGACAATCTGGGAAGAATCCTGGTTCCCGACTATCTCAAATCATACGCGGCGCTTCAGAAAAAGGTGGTTGTGACCGGAGTATATGACCGCATGGAAATCTGGGACGAGCAAAAATGGCAGGAATATAAGGAGAAAGTCGAGAGCGAGGCAGGGGACATGTCAGAGCGCCTAAAAGAACTTGGACTTTAATTATGCATGTACCCGTACTTACCGAAGAGCTGATTGAACTGCTTGATCCAAAAGAGAATGAGAATTTCATTGACTGCACTCTGGGAAATGGAGGCCATGCGAATATGATACTGGAAAAGACCGGGCCGAAGGGAAAGCTTCTCGGCATTGACTGGGATGCTGGCGCCGTCAGAACGGCTGGCGCAAATCTGAAATCTTCGGGCCTTATCGATCGAGCGATCCTTGTTCAAGATAATTTTGCCAACATGCAAGAAATAGCAACAAAAGAAAAGTTTTATACGATTCACGGCATTCTGTTTGATCTCGGATTCTCAACTTCTCAAATGGAAGATGCGGAGCGCGGATTCTCATTTCAGAAAGACGGCCCCCTGGATATGCGCTACGGCGCCGCGAATCCCGTGACCGCAGAGAAGATTGTGAATTACTGGAGCAGGCCCGAGCTGGAACGAATCCTGAAGACCTACGGAGAAGAACGATTCTGGCGCCAGATCGCAGACGCCATCGTGCAAGAGAGAAGTTTGCGTCAGATTACGAGAACCCGCCAGTTAGTTCTGATTGTTGAGCGCGCGGTGCAAAAACACTTTCTGCGATCGCGCATACATCCGGCCACGAGAACGTTCCAGGCATTGAGAATCGCGACGAACAACGAGTTGGAAAATCTGGAGCAGGGACTTGCAGCAGCCCTCTCCCTGGTGACCGAAGGAGGGAAGATAGCCGTGATTTCCTTCCACTCTCTGGAAGACAGGATCGTAAAACGCTTCTTTAAAGACACCTCTTCCTTAAAACCAATAACCAAGAAACCAAAAATAGCATCTCCGAAAGAAGTTCGCATAAATCCCAAAGCAAGGTCGGCAAAATTACGAGTCGCAGTCAAACAGCAAACATTACCATCATGAACACACACATCCTTTCTGTTCCTTCTGCCAAGATATCATGGGCCGCCCTGGGAGTTCTTGCCTGCATGCTGTCGCTTTTGTACATCGTGCAGATCAACAGGCTCGTTGAGCTTACCTATCAAACGCTGGAATACGAAGAAGGCATAAAAATCTTGGGCAAAGAAACGGCAACGCTTGAAATGCGTTCTGGTGAAACGTTCTCGATCCCTCAGTTGGAATTGCTGGCTCAAACGCTGCAGTTTGAGCGAGTGAACGCCGTACAGTATATTACAATTGGCGGGGAAGTGGTTGCTCGGAACACCCAATAACGATGCAGTGGAGAATTCGATTACTCATGGCAGGAGTTGTGCTCCTCGCCATTGTCATTATCGGGCGCTTGGCATATCTTCAGATTGTCAATCAGGGATTTTACAAGGCCTTGGCTCAGGGCCAGCAGAACCTGAGTTCTTTGGCGAAAGGGGAGCGGGGTCAGATTTTTACGAAAGACAGAGATGGCACGCTCTATACGTTGGCCTCCTCCAGAAAGATTCCTTTTATATTCGTCTCTCCGGTTGAAATTGAAGACAAGAAACAAGCGGCGCAGCAGCTCAGCTCTTTGCTTTCTATTCCGGAATCTAAAATTGCGGAAAAAATGAATGAAGAGGGGAGTCTCTACGAACTCATTCAGAAAGACGTCTCCTCAGAACAGGCAGATCTGGTTGCAAAAGCGAAAATAAAGGGCATCTACGTGGGAGAAGACGCGGTTCGCTTCTATCCGCAGGGAAGTTTTGCGGCCCACGTTCTCGGATTTACAAACCAGGAAGGAAAAGGCCAATACGGCATCGAAGAATACTACAATTCGTTTTTGGAGGGGAAAGAGGGGATTGCAACCACCAACTCCAACCCAGGAGGTTATCTGTTCTCTTCGCAAGACACCGTGAAAGACGGCTCCGACGTTATCCTAACCCTTGACTATCGTATTCAAGCCCAGGCAGAGGATCTCTTGAAGAAAGCGGTTGCGGATCTAGAAGCGCAAGAAGGGAGCATCGTTGTCATGGATCCTGCGACAGGCAGAATTCTTGCCATGGCGTCAGCTCCAAGTTTTGATCCGAACGAATTCGGTTCGGTACCTGGCGGCCTGGAACGATTTCAGAATCCCGTCATAGAAAAACTCTTTGAGCCGGGATCTATTTTCAAGCCGCTCACCATGGCAGGAGCCATAGAGAAAGGAAAGGTGACTCCGGATACAACATATGAAGACAAGGGGATTCTGGAGCGCGGGGGAGAAACGATCAGAAACTATGACAATCGGAGCTACGGCGTGCAGACCATGCGCCAGGTGCTGGAGTTTTCCATCAACACGGGAGCCGTATTCGCAGAGGAGCAGCTTGGCCATCAGAACTTCATGGATTTTATCAAGCGATTCGGCATCTTTGAGCAGACAGGCATAGATCTTGCGGGAGAAATCTACTCCGTAAACCAAGAACTTCAAAAGGGGCATATTATTTCTTTTGCCACGGCGGCATTCGGCCAGGGCATTGATATGACTCCTTTGCAGATACTCAAAGCATTCTCTGCCATTGCAAATAAAGGAATGATGGTAAGCCCGACCATGACGGAATCTCACGGCAAGCAGCCCTTGCGGGTGCTGAGCGAAGAGACCGCGGCCACAATTACCTCCATGCTGGTCTCTGTTGTTGAAGATGGATTCGGAAAACGGGCCCGCATTGGGGGCTACCATATTGCGGGAAAGACCGGGACCGCGCAGGTGTCGTATTCGGCTCTTGGCATTGCAAAGGCGGGGTACTCGGATAGAACCATCCAGTCATTTATCGGATATGCTCCCGCTTTCAATCCAAGATTCATGATTATGGTTGAGATCAACAATCCCGGAACGCGGACCGCGGAATACTCGGCAATTCCCGTATTCCACGACCTTGCCAAATACATCATCGACTACTACCAGATCCCCCCGGATTACGAACCTAAACCCTGAGCCCGTCGAATAGGTTGAGTGCTTCCTGCGCATGTGATAGCATGTGCTTGCTCACATTAAGGCCCTATCGTCTAGTGGCCTAGGACGTCAGGTTCTCAACCTGAAAACACGGGTTCGATTCCCGTTAGGGCCACCCATCTGTTAGACCCCGGGGGTCTAACATTCTCAATCAGGGGAAAAATTATTCCAGAAAAAGATCTTCTATTGATGAGTCGCTCGTCTTTAGCTTTGCTGTGCTTGTATCTACAAACTCACGGTAAGATTTTTGTGTTGTGAATTGATTCAGCACAATGCTTGGATTAAGAAGCCGTTCCCAGCGATTCTCTCTAGCGAAATCCTGATAGCTTGACCAAGGATAAGAAATTTCTTTGTTTGTCCATGCTTGTAAAGCTCGCGGGTTACGGTGAATATAAGCAGAAAGATACAGTAATTGTTTATCGGTTTCTACGGATACCGCGCGAAAACTTCCTCTAAACACATGTCCACCTTTTTGATATTTTGCATTAAAATATTTTGCATATCCACCTTGAAGCCGATGAAGATAGCTTGAGGTGCCACCCCTTTCTTTTTCTTGAATCAGCAGATGAAAATGATTTGGCATAATGGCGAATGCGTTTAATTCCACCACTCTGCCAGGAAGCAAACGTCCGATTTCTTCATCTGAAATGTTGAATTGTGTGTGCTTTTCAAAATAGGAAATAGAGCGTCCGATATTAAAAAATGGAGTGGAAAACTGATAGAAAAGAATAAAGAAAAGCATGCGCGCGTAGTCACGATTTTCTAGAAAAATCGCGCTACTATCATTGCTTTTATTGCAGATATGGTAATAGGAGGCGGGGATGAATCGAATAGCTCTTCGCATACAGTCTTATTCTAGCATGTTAGACCCCGGGGGTCTAACATTCTTCATGCTTGTGATTCCCTAGCCTTTCTGATATATTGTTTATAGTTTCCGAAACATTCCCAACCGAAAAAGGAGGTGAGCGGGAATGAAGAAAGGTGTTCAGATCCTTCTGGAGCCCGGAACGCGAGTGCCGGTCTGGATTAGGAACCAGACGCTGAACGTCAGGCTGGGTCGTAAGCGACTCAATGGAAGGACGGTCCGCTCCCTCAAGATTAGTGAGGGAGAGGCATCGTTCTTTCCAGGTGGTGGCGTTGATGTGAAGATGCCCGGGTCAGGCGAGTTCTGGGGTGCCTTCCAGCCGATGAAGGTTCTCGAGATTCGCGATCTCGGGGGCAACGTCATCAAGCGCAACCAGTACCTCTGCACCGAATGCGCCACCCTCACCGGCAAGATGGAGAGTCACGAGCCGAGCACCGTTGTCGCCGGTCGTGTGGATGCGATCTTCAAGTGCACCCGGTGCGGATATCAGTGGGAGCTGAAGATGATCTAGCGCTCTCCCTCTGCGTTCCCGATCCAATGGGCCGTGTGCGAATTCTTGCGCCGGCCCTTTTTCTTTTTTTTGGTACGAAATGTTAGACATTCAAATGTCTAACTTGACATAATTGGATAACTTGTGGTATAAGAGGTTTAGCACCGCAGGAAGGAGGGGAAAAAACAATGGTTGGAA
>CAZAHG010000019.1:0-8993 GCA_964485065.1 uncultured Candidatus Saccharibacteria bacterium
TGGACTTTCTGAGTTTTCAGATGGGAGGCAAAATCTTCTATTGGAAAAAGAAACGCGTATTCGCCAGCTCTTCGAGTCTGAAGACTCCTCAGAGTCTGAACGACGCGCCAGTTCAACCGACCACCCAAGAAGCTGCGTCCCAACCCCCTGCAACCCAGATTGCGCTTTCCAAGGAGAGCAAGGTTGGCCGCCTTTCAACAAAGATTGAAGCTTCCTAAGACATGGCTACCACGACGCAAGAATTTCTTGAACTGGACGAGATCCGCGAAGGAATGGTGGTGCTAAAAAATCGCACCGTTCGGGGCGTCATGCTGGTTTCTTCGCAGAATTTCGCCCTAAAGTCAGACGAAGAGCAGGATGCCGTCATCGCTCAATTCCAATCGTTCCTGAACTCGCTGGACTTTTCGGTTCAAATAGTTGTCCAGTCCCGCAAGCTGAACCTTACCGGCTACCTGGATCAGCTCAAGGAATTGGAGGTGAATCAAAAAAACGACCTGCTTAAAGCGCTCACCCAGGACTACCACGCGTTCGTGGAGCGCCTCATTGCGGGGTCTTCCATTATGACCAAAAATTTCTTTGTGGTGGTGCCGTTCTCGCTCTTGGAAACCGTTTCCCTTGACAGCCAGAGGCACATTCCAAAAATTACAGGAAGTCTTTCCGATGACGATTTGCAGCGCATGAAAACGCAGCTCTGGCAGCGCATGGAATTGGTTGCCCTTGGGTTAAGACGCATGGGCTTGAAGATCGCTCCCTTGAACAGTGAAGAGCTGATTGAGCTGTTCTGGAGCTGGCATCACCCAAAGGAATCCGAGGTGGGATACTATCCTGAAATTCCGCCCGAAATCATCAAGTAGCGAATACAATATGGCTTCATCTATCCCCGAAAAACTCTTTGAACGGGACACGCTCACCGCAAAAGACATCATCGCTCCGGCCACGGTAAAGGTGGACTCTGAATATTTGGATATGGCGGGACGGTTTGCGGTTTCTATGTTCATTTTCTCGTATCCCAGATACCTCACCTCGGCCTGGTTGGCTCCGGTCATTAACATGGGGGTCCCCATGGACATTGCCTTGTTCTGCCACCCCGTAGACACAAGCCTCGTGCTCAAACAGCTGCGCAGAAAAGTAACCGAGGTGCAATCTGAGCTTATGGAGCGCTCGGAAAAAGGACTGGTGCGAGACCCTTCTCTTGAAACCGCGTTTGGAGATCTTGAGAGTCTGCGGGACGCTTTGCAAACGGCCCAAGAGAGAATGTTCAAAGTGGGCGTATACCTGAACATATACGGAGAAACACAGGAAGAATTGCTGAGGATCAAGACAGAGCTGCGATCCATCTTAGAATCGCGCCTCATCTATCTGAAACCCGCTTTATACCGCCAGCGGGAAGGATTCAACTCAACGCTTCCATACGGAAAAGATATTCTGCAATCGCACACCACCATGAACACGGGGCCCCTGTCTTCGCTCTTTCCTTTTTTGTCTTTTGACCTAAGCTCCAACTCGGGCATCCTGTACGGAATAAACCGGCACAATAATTCACTCATCCTTTTTGACCGGTTCTCTCTGGAAAACGCCAATGAGGTTATATTCGCAAAGTCGGGATCCGGAAAATCGTACGCGGTAAAGTTGGAAATTCTCAGGTCATTAATGACCGGCACAGACGTTATCGTGCTTGATCCTGAAAACGAATACAAGCCTTTGTGCGACGCCGCCGGAGGTTCGTTCTTCGACATCTCTTTGGGCTCTGAAAGCCACATCAACCCGTTCGATCTTCCCCTTCCCAGAGAAGATGAGCGGCCTGACGACGTCTTGCGATCCAACGTCATCAACCTCGTGGGCCTCATGCGCCTCATGCTTGGAGGACTTACCCCGGAAGAAGATTCTATTATGGACCGGGCGATTGCGGAAACCTACGCCGCAAAAGACATTACGGTGACGTCAGACCCCAAAAACTGGCAGAGCAACATCCCCTTAATGCAGGACCTTGAAGAGGTGCTCCTTACCATGGAGGGCGCGGAATCCCTGGTGCGAAGACTTCAAAAATTCACCAAAGGAACCTACTCCAACTTTTTCAATCAGCATTCCAATATTTCCCTCACCACCAGCCTGGTTTCTTTCGGCATCAGAAATATGGAGGAGGGGCTCAGACCTTTGGCAATGTATATTATTATGCGATATATCTGGAACGTGGTGCGCTCCCAACTTAAAAAACGCATCCTGGTGGTTGACGAGGCCTGGTGGATCATGCAGTCGGAAGACGGGGCCTCGTTCCTGTACGGCATCGCAAAGCGCTCGCGCAAATATTATTTGGGAGTAACCACGGTCACGCAAGATGTCGGAGATTTTATGCGATCCGAATACGGCAGGCCCATTATCACAAACTCGTCCTTGCAGCTGCTGCTTAAACAGAGCCCTGCCACGGTAGACGTCGTGCAAAAAGCGTTCAATCTGACCGAAGTGGAAAAACAACTGCTCCTGGAAACCGAGCAGGGGGAAGGCATCTTTTTCGCGGGGCAAAAACACGTGGCCATCAAGGTGATGGCTTCTCCGACCGAGCATCAAATCGTTACCACGTCTCCAAAGGAGCTTCTGGAGCGAGAAGCTACAGAGACGTCTTAGGTTTTATCACCACCCTGCGATTTTCTCCTTCTCCCACGCTCTCCGACACGACATCGGCGCGAAGAGAAAGTTCCATGTGCACGATCCTGCGGTCTGCCGCAGACATAGCCCCGAGCTCGCGGGGTTTGTTGAGCAACACGGCCTCATCGGCTGTCTGCCGGGCCGTATCCCGAAGGTATTCTTCCTTGCTTTTACGATAGTCGTTGATGTCTAGAAATATGTGAGGGGAAACGGGCTGAAACTTCTTTCTGAGCATGGTGCGCAGGAGATGTTGGATTTCAAAAAGCGTCTGACCCCGCTCTCCAATAAGGGTCTTGGGGTCTTCCATTATCAGGGTTACTGCCAGGGTTTCGCTGTCGTGCATGCTCACTACCGGAACCTCTTTGACGCCAAGACGAAGAAAGAATTCCCTGATAACCTGTCCCGCGATTTCAATTGTTTCTTCGGGATTCATGGTTTTTTCAATATCCTGTGTTGCTGCCAGATGGAAAACGCCGCGGTTGTCGCCCAGTAGAGGCCGACCGCGGCAGGAAGCCGGAAAAGAACGAACACCGTAATCACCGGGAAAAGATAGGTTGCCTGCTGCTGAAACGCTTTCGCAAAAGGAGAGGCGGCTTCTCCCGACGATGATTTCTGAGGAAGAACCTGACGCGTTTGTATGAATTGAAGAATCCCGGCCACAACGGCAAGCACGGCCGATGCAATCCAGTCGGTGCTGAGATTTACCACCCCCAAAAACAGGGGGTTGATGTTCCCCGGCGAATGAACAAAAGAATAGAGAAGCTGGAGGTGAGACGCCTGGAGTCCGTTTTTTGCGCCGAACGCGAAAAATATCTGGTAGAGCGCAATAAGAAGGGGGATTTGGATGAGTAGGGGGAGAAGCCCTGCAAACGGACTGATCCCTTCTGTTTTGTAGAAGGCGAGGGTTTCTGAAGCCTGTTTTTCTTTGTTATGTTGAAGTCTCTTCTGAAGCTCTTGGAGTTTGGGCTGCAAGAGCTGAAGCTTCTTTTGGGCTCGAAAGGCCTGATTATTAAGAGGGAAAAGAACGATGCGCACAAGAACCGTGAATATAATAACTGCCAGGCCCAGATCTTGCCACGGAAGGAACTCGTACAATACCACCAGGCTGTTGAGAAGCGGCTGGTAAATGAAAAAGTTATATGTGGAAACAATCAAATCAATCATGGTCGAAGGGTTTGTTTAATGATTTCGCATATGTCCTTAAAACTAAGGGTGGCAGATCCTGGCAGTGCCACCACCACACAGCGCACTCCTTTTATGCCCCCCAGCTCGCGACGAAGAGCTTCAAGAATTCTGCGTCTGATCTTGTTTCTCACGGTCGCTTTCTTGGAAACCTTGCGGCCCACTACAACCGCGAATCTTGGGGGCGACGACTTGGGCTGTGTCTCTATTTTCAAAAGAAGGGACTTTCGCCTGATTCCTTGTCCCTTCCGCAATACCCCATGAATCTCCCTACTTTTTGTAAGCCGGTTTGTTTTCGGGAGCATGAGGACTACACCGTTAATTGCTTCCTTCCCTTCCTTCTTCTTCTGGCTAACGTGTTCTTTCCGCCCGAATCTTTCTTCCTTTTTAAGAAACCGTGGGTGCGTTTTCTCTTCTTTCTTTTGGGTTTGTAGGTAAAACTCATATAGCTTACAGTATAGACGCAGGAGATTAATTTTACAAGCCCCGACAATTTGCTTTTGCCCACATGTTTTGCACAGGTTGTGCACACCTGGTTGCGAATTGAGCTTGTTTTGACGGCACGCCTTCTCTTGCATATAATCCACGTATGACCAATAACGAACTCTGGCAGGCCGCCCTTGCTAGCATTCAGCTTCAGATCTCAAGGGCGAATTTTGCGACCTGGTTTAAAAACACCTCCATTGTCTCTCAAGAAAATGGGGAGATTGTTATATCCGTGCCCAATGAATTCTCGTGCGAATGGCTGCAGAACAAATACAATCATCTCGTGTTCCGCGCCATTCACGATTTTGCAAAGGGTATCAAAGAGGTTAGGTATGAGGTGGTAAAACCCTCTCTGTCTTCTGTCTTGCCAGATCAGGGAATGAACACGAGAAACCGGCTCTCAGATTCCGAACAGCAGCTTACGCTTGCGGATTTTCGAATAAGCAAGTCAACGAATCTCAACCCCAGATATTCCCTGGACAATTTCGTTGTCGGACCATTTAACGAGCTGGCTCATGCGGCTTCCGTGGCCGTCATTAAAAACCCGGGCCAGGTCTATAATCCCCTTTTTATATACGGAGGCGTGGGCCTGGGGAAAACCCATCTCCTGCAGGCCGTGGGCAACGCCGTCTCGTCCGAAATGCCGAACAAGAAGATTAGGTACGTGTCTTCCGAGCGTTTCACCTCTTCCGTGGTGGCGGCAATTCGCAACAGAACCATGGAACAGCTCCGATCTCTTTATAGAGAAATAGACGTCCTTATTATGGACGATGTTCAATTTTTCGCGGGCAAAGAAAAAACCCAGGAGGAATTATTCCATACATTCAACGCGCTCTACGAACGGGGCAAGCAAATCATCTTTTCTTCCGATCGTCCGCCAAAAGCCATCCCCGCCCTTGAAGAACGGCTGCGCTCCCGATTTGAAGGAGGGATGATCGCCGACGTCGGAGTCCCTGATTTTGAGACACGCTTAGCAATCTTAAAAACAAAGGCGCGAGAGCTTGGGGTCTCCCCGTCAGAAGAAACCTTGGGCTATGTTGCCTCCCATATCCAGAGGAATGTGAGAGAATTGGAAGGAGCGCTCAATAGAATTTTGGCTTTTCAGAGGCTCAACGGGAAAGAGCCTTCCTTTATCGAGGCCAGAACACTCCTCCGCACCGTTATTCTAAGCCACGGAAGGCAGGCGAATCCTCAAAAAATCATCCGTGCGGTTGCGGAGTTCTACGACATCAAAGAAAAAGAATTGATAACCGCTTCCAGGAAAAAAGAGGTGGTAAAACCCAGACAAATCGCCATGTACCTTCTAAGGGAAGAGCTAAAAAGCTCATATCCTTTTATTGGGAAGCGCTTTGGCGGGAAAGATCACACCACGGCAATGTATGCGTGCTCGAAGGTGACACAGGAGTTGCTTGCCTCTGAGTTTTTGGTTGATGAAATGTCGTTAATAAGACAGCGCATTTACGGGGCCTGATGTTTCCCAGTGTCTATACACATTCTTTCCACGAGTTTCCGTGAGCATAAAATACGATAACGACGCGGGTTTTCCACAACACTAATTACAATAAACAATATTACTAAAATACTTAATTATTATGAAATCAATCGTACTAAAAGAAAATCTTAGACAGGGATTACAAATAGGAGAGCGTATTTCCGGAAAAAGCGTCTCGCTACCAATTTTAAGCAACATACTGTTGCGCGGAATAAAAAATATTCTTGAAATATCCGCCACAAACCTAGAATTCGCCATTGTATATCAAATACTTTCTAAAAATACCGGAGAATGGCAAGCCGTGGTTTCGGCAAAAACCCTGTCTCAACTTATCGGGACCATCGCGGGAGATCAGGTCATTATTCAATCTCAAGAAAAAGGACTGGTCGTGGAAGGGCAAAACAACAAAGCGACGTTGAGGGTACTTCCAGGGGAAGACTTTCCCGTAATCCCAAGTATTCAAGATAAAACAGAACAGGGTGAAGTTGCTACAGACGCGCTTTGTGAAGCGCTCGACAGGGTTTCTGGCATAGCGTCTCTTGGTGCCACGCGACCTGAAATTTCGGGGGTGCTATTCAGTTTTTCTCAGAAAGAATGCCGACTGGCGGCCACAGACAGTTTTAGGTTGGGCGAGAGCGTTATTGGTCTTCAGAAAAAGGGGCCGGACGCTTCGTTTATTCTTCCTCAAAGAGCGTGCCGCGAAATTATCGCAACATTCGGAGGAAGGCCCGGAGTCGTACGCATTACAACGTCCCCCACCCAAGCAGAATTTGAACACGTTTCTCAAGAAGACGCCTCCCAGCCTCAGATCCGCCTTATTTCAAGGCTTATCGACGGAGAATATCCGAACTACCAGGAAATCATTCCCCGGACTTTTCAGACAAAGGTTCGCGCCAAGCGCACGGAATTTCTAAATAATCTGAGAACAGCCGCTATTTTTGCGAACAGAATAAACGAGGTGAAAATCTCAATTGACCCCAAAAAGAAAGGGATTGAATTCCGCAGCCAAAGCCCTGATCTTGGAGAGAGCGTTTCTTTTATGGCAGCTGCGGTAGAGGGAACCCCTCAGCAAACATCGTTTAGCTGGAGGTTTTTGAGCGACGGACTAACCCCCATTAAAGACGACGTTGTGGAGTTTTCGTTGAGCGGGGAAGACGGCCCCGCGGTCTTGAAGGGCGCGAAAGAAGAAGATTATCTGTACGTAGTGATGCCGCTCAAAACCTAGCTTTTGAAATCGCATACTCCATAAATTGATGCCACATGGGACCCGCAACAACGGATCCGGGCTCCTGGCGCATTTCTTCTCCGTTGTTGTTGCCGACCCACACTCCCGAAACAATATCTGGGGTGTACCCGATAATCCATCCGTCTTTGTAGTTTTGGGTTGTCCCTGTTTTTGCGGCAACCCTGGCATTCGGAAAGTAGAGCGGAGAGTTAACTCCGAATATGGGAGCCCTGGCTTGATTGTCGGAAAGGATGTCTGTTATGGTCTGTGCCACTTCGGCCGGCAGCACGCCTTGCGCTTGAATCAGGCGTTTTTCCAGCACAGACCCGCCGGAATCCTCAATTCGGTCAATTGCAAACGGAGAAACGCGCCTTCCTGCGTTCGCAAAGACGCCGTAGGCAGAAACCATATCAAGAAGCCGGGTTTCTCCGCCTCCCAATACGAGCGCCAGACCGTAAAACGAAGGATCTTGCGTAAGCGTCGTGATACCCATTCGTTTTGCGAGCTCAATGCTGTCCTGGAGCCCTGCGATATCGGCCAATACCTTTACCGAAGGCACGTTTAACGACTGGGCAAGCGCATCTCTTAGGGTTACCGGTCCGCGAAATTTTCCGTCGTAGTTCTGCGGCTTGTACTCCTCGTCTCCCCAGATCCCAAAGTTCGTTGGTTCATCGACTACGATGGTTTGTTCGGTAGCGCCCTTTAAAAATGCTTCCGCGTATACAAACGGCTTAAAAGCAGACCCGGGCTGGCGTCCCGGAAGCGCCGTTGCAACATTCAGCTTCGGGTCAAAGGTGCACGAAGCTCCCGATATACAGTCCGCGGGTTCCGAGTTCCCATGCCAGTTCCGGGAACCCACCATGGCGAGAATTTCTCCTGTGCGAGGATCGATCGCCACAAGCGCGGCGTTATGCGCTCCGTATGTAATATTCTGCTCGGAAAACTTTTGCACAGCAGCCTCCGCCTCTTTTTGGAGATCCCAATCAAGCGTGGTGAAAACACTCAGCCCGTTCTCCCGCACGAAATCCTCCCCGTACTTGGTTATGAGCTCGTCTGTTACCATGAGCGAGAAATGAGGGGCTTCAATGCCTTGGCTGGATTCTGCGAACTGGATGTTTCGGCTTTTCGCCTCGTTTGCCTGCTCTTGAGAAATATACTTGCGATCCACCATGCGCGACAGCACGTAATCTTTCCTCCCCAACAGCTCTTCTTGATGCAATCCGAACGGAGAATAGTAGCTCGGCGCCTTGATCATGGCGGCCAAAACACTGGACTCTTCCAGCGTGAGCGCGCCGACTTCTTTTGCGAAGTAGGCGTTTGCGGCCTCTGCCACCCCGTATGCGCTCGACCCCAAAGGCACCTGGTTGAGATACAGCTCGAGGATTTGGTCTTTTGAATACCTGCGTTCCACCTCTAGGGTGAGCACGAGCTCTTTGATTTTTCTGTCAATCGTTTTTGTGCGAGACAAAAAGGTCGTGCGCACGAGCTGCTGGGTAAGCGTGCTGCCTCCCTGGGAAGGAGAGCGGTATTTAATGTTCGCAAACGTGGCGCGCACCAATCCGCGCCAGTCCAGCCCCCAATGGGAATAGAAATAAGAATCTTCCGTGGCGATGATTGCTTGTTTCAAAGAGTCGGGGATTTCTTGCAGCGCCACGGTTTTGCGCTTCTCTTTGCCATACAGCTCATAGAGAAGATGTTTTCCGGTTCTGTCGTAGATGCGGGTCGGCTCTGCAAACGAGATCTCGGAAAAGCGTTCCGGCCTGGGGAGATCTTTGGCGTAATATAAAAAGACGGCCCCTCCGAGAATGAATAAAATAAAGAAGGCTGCGAGCAGCCATTGGAGAGATACCGTCAGCCTGCCCTTCAGCCACATCTTCTTTCGCATACGAGAAACATATCATGTTTTTTTCCACTTTTCAATTTGAGACAGCGATGATACGATAAAATTACCATGGAGAAACTGTT
>CAZAHG010000020.1:0-7924 GCA_964485065.1 uncultured Candidatus Saccharibacteria bacterium
AAGTTTTTCTTTGGCGGCAAATTCTTTTATAGACCGCTCCCGATTTTGCCGTACCATTTCGCAATTTCTTTCTCCGTTATAGAAAAGCGGACTTCGTTGGCCGAATCTGTCCATATCCACGGAAACTTGTCGCCGACCAAATTCGCAGTCCAGGTCCAGATGTGTATACCTTTGATGAAATCCTCATTTTCGATTGCCTGAAAAACAGCCTCATAACAACTTGATTGCTCAATTCGATCTCCTCCTTTTGACGACCCAGTGCCATAAGTGTGTGCACACGCACCCGGATACGCTTCCCACCCGATCTCCGTAAGCACAACGGGCTTATTATATTTTTGCGAAAGCGGCTTCATGAGATTAGTGATGATCCTTGCCGCGTTTACTTTCATCGAGGCGATTGATTCATGCGTCCCACTTGCGATCGGGGTGTACCACTCCCAACCGATTACATCAAGATCATCCCAGAATTTAATAAAAGTCGGTCCGCACCGCTGCTCATCGATACAGGAAACACTGTAAGTAAGCTTGCCTTTATATACCTTGCGAACCGAGGCAATAACATCCCGCCAGCGCGCGGTTTTGTCGATTGATGGATTTAGAGAATGATCGTACTGCGTAAGCGTATCAAGCTCATTGCCGATGGAAAACATTTCAACCCCGTTTTGCTCGGCAAGTATGGCATAATGGCCAATAAAATTTTTATAGCTGGAGAAAAACTTATCTGGATCAGTTGGCTCAAGATCGCCCTTTCCTTTAACGCCTGGCCCCCAATTCTCCGGCGCCAGGTGAGGCGTGAGATAAACTTTCAGGCCCCGCGCGCGGGCTTCTCTCATGAGTGTTACAAGATCGCCGTCACTTATCGTCGCGTGAACCCAACCCGACGTTCCTCTGAATTCACTCGCGTAAATCGGCGCTATGTCATTCCCGCGGTAGTCCGGTGCAACGAACCAGACTGGGACGAGATTCACCCAATTCCCGCCAAGCTTCTTTATTTCGTCATAGGATCGCTTGATCGGCTCGATAAAATTCCCTTTAGTATAAGAAACGCCGCAACCGTGGCACGCGCCGATATAGAAACTTTTCTGAAAATCATTCTTTCCGATTTGCTTTGAAGAATTTTCCCAGTCTTGAACAAAATCATATATATTGCCGTTTAAGAACTTCCGTGAAATTGGCGCTTCCTTTACTGCCGGTTCACCGCTCGCGTAATAGTACGCCGAATTCTTCGGCATTGAGATCGTGCCTTTAAAAATGACGTCATTGACACGCTCAAGCTTGATATATTTAGGATTATTTCCAAGACCAACATAGACGTCCCCGGTCGTCCAATATGGCACCGTTACTATTACATTCGCCGTAACGATTTCGGCTTTTGTCGGGGCTGATTTAGTTTCTTGCTTTGTAGAATGCGTTCCTTCAGTTGATGGAGTTGATGGCAATCCCGGCAAGTTAATTTTTGGCAATTGTATTCCACCTTCACACCACGGCGGCATCGGCCAAGGACCTTGCGGAGGACAAATTTTAAAAACAGCCATTAACGCAAGTAAAGCGACCAAGATTCCTAAAACAATGAATATAATTTTCTTAAACATAGTTGAACACTGATTAATTTAGATTATTTTTTATTTTCGTTCAAACGTTCCAGCCACGTTTAAATTTTTCACGAAGAAAAATTTATTACGCTGCGGAGGGGGTGGGATTCGAACCCACGGGTCCCCTTACGGAGACACGGCTTTCCAAGCCGTTCCATTAGGCCGCTCTGGCACCCCTCCACGAAAACCGCTTAATGCGGCAACGCCCGAATCAACTCCACTATGCGAGGATGCTGCGCTGCAAGCTTATAACTCACGAGCTTCATGACCATCAAAAAGTCGAGGAGTTCCTCTCTCAGCATCTCGGGTCCCGAAAAGATCTCCCAGATCTCTTCCGCGACATTCTTCATCGCGTGGTGCAGTATTTCATAATCCGCCTTTTCCCGCAGATAGACAATGATGCTTTTGAATTCTCCCCGGTCCAGCCAGATGCCGTGGCAAATGTTGCACACGTCCAACTTCACGGAAGAGTCGCCATACCTCACCTCATAGAGCGGAAGCCGGTCTGCGGGACAAATCTTCTGCCCTCTTTCGATGCGAAACTTCGTATCGTCTTTCCACAAATCGATATCAAGCCAGCGAAGATTCTTGTCTTTCTCGTCTTTGGCATCCTGTAATTCATCTTCTTCAAACCACAAGCCATAGCAGCGGGAACAAAAATTTACTCCTACATTGGAAAGAAGCGCCTGATCCAAAGGAATTTTACACAATGGGCAGTTCATATCATATTTTCATGCCTTGCAATGCGGCTATTCTCTCTTCCATGGGAGGATGGGTCATAAACAGCTTGTGAAACCAGCTCTGGCGAGGTTTTCCCTGAAACGGGTCGTCAATGAACAGATGGGCCGTGGCGTGTGTAGCTCCGGGCAGGGGTTTTGCATCCAATGCAAGCTTATGCAGGGCGCGGGCCAATCCTTCTGGGTATCTGGTGAGAAGGGCTCCTGACGCATCGGCCAGGAATTCCCGCCTGCGGGAAATGGCAAGCTGCATTAAGGTTGCAACCAAAGGGGCGAGGATAAGGGCTGCGATTCCCACCACCAGCATGATGGCAGAAGAGGCATTTCCTCCTTCGTTATTCCTGCTCCGCATTCCCCCGAACCACATCGTGCGAAAAAAGAAATCTGACAGCAGGGCAACCAACCCCACCAGCACCACGACAATGGTGGAAAGAAGAATATCTTTATTCCCCACGTGCGAAAGCTCGTGCGCCAGCACTCCTTCCAGTTCCGCCCGATCAAGCTTTTCCCGCAATCCTCGGGTTACCGCAACCACGGCGTGCTTGGCGTCCCTGCCGGTTGCGAACGCATTCATGGCCGCGGTCTCAATGATAAACACCCTGGGCATGGGAAGCCCTGCCGTAATGCTCAGATTTTCTATGATCCGGTAAAGCTCTATGTCCTGCGCCCTTTCAAGAGGTTTTGCCTTCATCATGGCAAGCGCCACCTTGTCTGAAAACCAGTACGCCCCCACATTCATCACCAAGCTGAGGATAACGGCAATATACAGAATGGAAGGATTGCCCAGCATAAAGCTCGCAACCCAGGCAACCGCCATGATTAAGACAAAAAGCCCTGCCAGATACAGCCAGGTCTTTCTGATATTGGATTCTGCGTGGGAATACAGGTTCATTAGAAAGATACTTTGGGAGGTTCTTTATACATCTTTTCGTCAATGTCAAAGAATTCTTCTTTCTTAAATCCCAAAGAAGGAGCAACGAGGTTTACCGGAAAACTTTCCAAACTCGTATTCAGCGCCATGACATTGGTATTATAGAATCTGCGAGAAGCCTGGATTTTGTCTTCCGTGTCTCGCAGTTCTCGCTGAAGCTCCAGAAAGTTTACAGAGGCCTTTAAATCAGGATAACTTTCAGCAACGGCAAACAAAGATTTCAGGGTTTCAGAAAGCATGTTCTCTGCCTGGGCCTTTTGATGCATTCCCCGAGCTCCCATTGCCTGAGCGCGCGCTAGCGTCACCTTTTCAAATACTCCCTGTTCGTGAGAAGCGTATCCTTTCACGGTTTGCATGAGGTTGGGAATGAGGTCGTACCTGCGCTTCAGCTGCACCTCAATGTCAGAGGAGGCCTCTTTAGTCCTGTTGCGCAACGCAATCAAGCGGTTATACGACAGCACCACCCACGCGAGAATCAATGCGACAACTCCGATGACGACTAACAATGTAGTATTCATATGCTTGTATTATACAAAAACAGCCCTCCCCTTGCAAGAGAGAGCTGCTTATTGTCTGCTTAGACTCGGTCTAGTTATCCACACCTAGACCGAGTCTAGTTTTTAATAGTCTTCGGGCATTCCCGGCATCTTTCCGCCAGCTGGCGGATTCTTCTCCGGTATGTCCACAACCACGGCTTCCATGGTCAAAAGCATGGATGCGGCAGATACCGCGTTCTCCAAGGCAATGCGCACGACCTTGACAGGATCAACCACACCCGCTTTCAGAAGATCTTCATAGGTGTCGGTGGCCGCGTTGTATCCGAATGCTCCCTCTCCTTTTGCAACCTCTGCCGCAGCCACAGAACCGTCTTTGCCCGCGTTCTGGGCTATCTGGCGAACCGGTTCTTCCAGGGTGCGCATAAGAATTTTTACAGCGAGCTGCTCTTCTGCATCCTCCAGCCGCAAGGACTGCAGTTTCTTTGCCGCTCTCATCAACGCCACTCCCCCTCCGGGTACGATTCCCTCTTCAACGGCGGCTTTTGTTGCCGCCACGGCATCCTCTGTCTTGTGCTGGCGGGCTTTCTGTTCAACTTCGGTGGCTGCGCCCACTTTCACAACGGCAACTCCTCCTGCCAGCTTTGCCAGGCGCTCCTGCAGTTTCTCTTTATCAAATTCAGAAGTGGTTTTTGCCAACTGGGCCTTGATTTGGCTCACACGAGCGTCAATCGCTTCTTTACTGCCCTTGCCTTCAATAATGGTCGTATTGTCTTTGGTGGCAACCACGCGCCTCGCCGATCCCAGCTGTTCAATCGTCACCTTATCAAGCTTCAAACCCAGCTCTTCCGACACAACCTGGGCTCCGGTTACCGTGGCAATATCTCCCAGAAGATCTTTCTTTCTGTCCCCGAATCCGGGGGCTTTCACCGCAAGCACATTCAAGATGCCACGGAGCTTGTTTACCACAAGCGTTGCGAGAGCGTCTCCGTCAATATCGTCGGCGATGATGACTATGTTTTTCTTCCCCTGTTTGGCTACCGCTTCCAGCGCAGGAAGCATTTCCTGAATAGAAGACACCTTCTTGTCCACCACCAGAATATACGGGTCTTCGATCACGGATTCCATGCGCTCTGAGTTCGTGATCATGTAGGGAGAAATGTATCCCCGGTCAAACTGCAATCCTTTCACGATCTCTTTCTGGATGCCGAATGTCTGGGACTCTTCTATTGTGATGACTCCGTCTTTGCCCACTTCCTGCATAACCTGGGCTACGAGAGCGCCGAGTTCTGCGTCTTCTGCGGCAATGGTGGCAACCTGAACCATCTCTTCTTGAGAAGAGATCTGCTTTGCCGTTTCTTTCAAATATTTCACCACCTCGTCTTTTGCCTTTTCCAGGCCGCGCCGCAGAGCAAGCGGGTTGGCTCCTGCGGTTACGTTTTTAAGCCCTTCTCCAATAAGGGCCTGCGCCAGCACGGTGGCCGTGGTGGTGCCGTCTCCCGCCATGTCGTTTGCCTTGGAAGCGACTTCCTTTATGATTTCTGCTCCCGCATTTTCCAGCTTGTCTTCCAGCTCAATCTTTTTCGCAATGTTCACGCCGTCGTTGGTGATGGTGGGAGAACCGAATCCTTCCTCAAGCATGACGTTGCGGCCCTTGGGACCTAACGTGACGCGCACCGCGTTTGCCAATTTATCCACTCCTGCCTTGAGTTTTTTGCGGGCGTCTTCTCCGTACAAGATTTGTTTTGCCATATGATTATAATTAACCTAGTTTATTTTCACCTTTTAGATCTTTTTTTTGAATCCAACGAGCTTCATCTGGTGTAATCACTAAAACATCGACTTGTCCTCCAACATTTTTAGAACGAGCTTGGAAACGAATAGTATCAATCGTTGTGCGAATAGCATAGATAGAAAAATCAATAGCATCTTGTAAAGACATCGCGTCCCAAATTATAGGGGGTTTATTGATTGAAGCTTGCTTTCCATCGGGCCCTGCTATAAGAGTCGGCTGTAAAATACCTTGCAAAACATCGATCTGCCCAGACCAAGTTGCTCCATAAGCGATCGGATTATCCATTTTTCCTTCATTACGACGAATGAGTTCTCCTTTCTGGATATGGCAGTAATAAACGTAGGGTGTACTTGTCTTTCCTTCTTTCTTGTAACCCACTATATGAAAGCCAGTGTCAGCGTTAGAAAAAGATTCTCGAAAATATCTGAGTAGTTTCTTTGGGATAGTCGTAATATCATCTCCTTCTGACAACTCCTCTTGAACAAATTTTTTTATATGGCTCGCCATCGGCGTTCCTCCCAATAAATCGGCGCCAAAATTTGAAATGCCCACCTTTTGTTTTTCTAGAAGAAATGTCTTTGCAACGTTGTCAGAATTTATAGTTTCTATTTTAAACTCGTTGCCATCGGGATTCTTTCCTTCGGCGGTTATTGATTGACGACTATCCGACGCCATCACAATTCCTTCTGGAACGTATACTGCAATGACTAAGGACATAGCGCAATATTTAATTTCTTACCAACTCTCACAACGAGAAGACGAAGAAAACCTCTGTCGTATATAGGACGTTCAGATTTCACAGCTTCTCCTTCGCTACGCTGGAATAAGGGAATTTTCTCGAATTCAGAACTCATTGAAGCAACACCCTGGTTATCAAAAACTAATTTTTGCTTATGAAGCTCTATTGAGCTAGAACCATCGGTCTCGGTAGTAATTCTATAGTCTTTTATCTCTTGCCCTGAAAATGAGAAGGAATTTTCTGAACCACTATTTTCGTTCACCACGACAATCTTCGTCCCTTCTCCATAAATCTGGTCATTGTGCATGAGGGCTTGTGTATTTGTATTTGCCATATGATTCATATGATTACTGTTCAATAATTGCAAGAATATCTTCCTCCTTTGCGATGAGGTACTCTTTCTCGTCTATCTTCACCTCGTTGGGACTATACTTGGTAAACAACACAACGTCCCCGGGCTTTACTTCCATGGGAACGAGTTTGCCGTCATCGGTCTTCTTGCCAGGGCCTGTGGCAATAACCTTACCCTGTTCTGGGCGCTCTTTTTCTGCGGTTTCCGGCAAAAGAATGCCCGACTTTGTTTTTTCCTCTTGCTTGAGGGGCTCTATTAATATGTGGTCGGCTAACGGTTTGATCTGCATAGAAATTAGCAGTTAAGGGTTATGAGTGCTAAATCTTCTCTGCTAGGTATATATCTGAAAAGAAGAAGGGCGTCAAGCCCTGTGGAAAACTAAACCTGGTTTAGTTGTGGATAACTAAACCAGGTTTAGACGGGGATAACTTACTTGGCGGCGGCAGCGCGAATCTGGGAATTGATTTTCTCGGCGATGGCCCGATGTTCTTTGAGATACGTGCGGGCGGCCTCTGCCCCCTGCCCGAGCTTTTCCTCTCCGTATAATACCCAGGAACCAGATTTGGTAATAATCCCATACTTCAATCCCGCCTGAATGAGATCTGCTGCGAATGAAATGCCTTCATTGTAGAAAATATCAAACTCGCAGATTTGGAATGGAGCCGCAACTTTATTCTTCACGATCTTGGCCCGCACGCGGGAGCCAACGATCTGCTCTCCTTGTTTAATCTGCGCTATCCTTCTGAGATCGATGCGGCAGGAAGAGTAAAACTTGAGGGCCAGGCCGCCCGGCGTGGTTTCAGGATTCCCGTACATCACTCCTATCTTCATGCGGATCTGGTTGAGAAAGACTATGGATGTTTTCGTTTTGGCGACAATGCTGGACAACTTGCGCAAAGCGGAGGACATCAACCTGGCCTGCAAGCCGATCTGAAACTCTCCCATTTCGCCCGCGATCTCCATTTTTGGGGTCAGGGCCGCAACCGAATCAAGCACGATAACGTCGACTTCTCCCGAGCGCACCAAGGTTTCCATGATCTGCAGGGCCTGCTCTCCGGAATCTGGCTGAGAGATGAGCAGATCTTCCACGTTCACCCCGATCTTCTTTGCGTAGTCGGGATCCAGCGCATGCTCAGCGTCAATAAAGGCGCCGACTCCTCCCTGCTGCTGCGCCTGGGCAATGATGTGCAAAGCGAGCGTGGTTTTGCCCGAGCTTTCGGGCCCGTATATCTCAATCACCCTGCCGCGCGGAACTCCTCCGACGCCAAGCGCCAAATCCAAAGA
>CAZAHG010000021.1:0-7772 GCA_964485065.1 uncultured Candidatus Saccharibacteria bacterium
AATTCGAAATTCGAAATTCGAAATTCGAAACAATAAGATGATAAAAAAGAGTAATCGCTATCGCTGGAAACACAACAACGTCTGGAATGATGTAATGTTTCAGATCGTATACGAAAATTACTATGAGAGATGCGGCAATAAACCAAAGATAGAATAATCCGAATCCGCCTTGGACGGAAAAATAAAACATTGCGAGAAACAAAACCGCGGTGGCAAGCTCCACCAAAGGATATTGCCAGGATATGGGTATCGCACAGTATCTGCACCTAGCGCGGAGCAAAAAAAAGCTGGCGACCGGAATCAAATCTTGCCAGCTTAACGTATGCCGGCATGTAGGACACATAGACCTTCCCTGCCAGAGGGGTGTCCTGGAATACGTGCGCCAGATGACCGCATTAAGAAAACTACCAACAATAAGGCCGAAAAGAAAAATGAAAACCAATGAAAGTATCATCGGTTCCCATTATAGCGCAAAGCGATATACGGAGTATACCAGAAGAAATTGCCTACCAGCAGCTGACCGCCGCGGAAAGCGTGGTAGCCGGTTTTGCGGCCAAATCAAATCGCGTTCCTTTTTCTGAAGCTGCAATCCACAAGCTGGAACGCTCCATCTGCGTGTACACGCAGTACTTCGTGGTTACCGTGCTGTTCGCAGACCACGCATATTGTTGGTTTCCCGAGTTTGTGGGATCTGTTGGCAGAGGACACATGTAACAGGGAGTTGAATCCGTATCGATGTTCGTAATGGCGTTTGGCGAGTCGGCAGTGGCGTTAGAGGGATATTTTTCGACTCCTGCAGCGCACGTGGTATCGTCATAGCAAAGCTCCATTGCGGTGGCTATCTGCCGAATGTCTGCCTGGCGCCTGGCGTCTTTGGCTGTCTGACGGGCAGGACCGAGCGACACGAGCACAATGGCCGCCAATATGCCGATGATGGCCATCACGACCATAAGCTCAATGAGAGTGAAGCCCTGACTGACGACTGACGACTGACGACTTAAGACATTATATTGTTTCTTCATATGATTCAGTAATGATCTAATGGGCGGCGACCTTTGTCAATGAGTCAATGATATCACGTGGTGCCTATCTGATACAACGGCAGAACCACGGCTGCCATAAGAAATCCGACTCCAAGCCCCAGAACGATGAGAAGCGCCGGCTCCAAAATGCTGAGCAGGCTGTCCACCGTGCGATCAACTTCCTGCTGGTAGAAGCGGGCTACCGCCAGAAGGGTTTCTTCCATGTTTCCCGCCCGTTCCCCTACATCGAGCATCTGGGTAAAAAGCGGAGGAAATTCCTTTGGATATCGCTGAAACGTACCGCTTATTTGCGTTCCGTGTGAAATGGCTTCTCTGGATTCATCTATGATCCGTTCGTACACCGAGTTGCCCACGATCGAAGCCGAGATCTCCAAAGACTGAATGATGGGGATGCCTCCTGCGATAAGGGAGGCCAAGTTTTCCGCAAAACGCGAAAGGTACACCATTTTGAGGAATGGGGATATGAGGGGGATACGCAGAAGCAGCTTTCCGATAGCGGCTTTCCCTTCCTGGGTGCGGGCCCACCTTACCCACACGATGCCCAATGCTATCATAAACAAGAGCAGAAGCCAGCCCCATGACTGCAGAAAAGCGGTAAACGCGATCACGCCCCTTGTGATGGCGGGCAATTCCTGTCCGCTTTCTTTCAAGACGTCCGTGAGCTTGGGAACCACGAAAAACACCATAAGGAAGAGCACGCCTATTGCCAAGACAACGACGAAAATGGGGTAGACCAGGGCCCCCTTGATCTTACTCACCAGCCCGTATTCGCGCTCCATGTGATCGGCCAGTTTGTCGAGCACCTCGGCAAGCTTTCCAGAAACTTCCCCCGACTTCACCATATTCACGTAAAAGGAAGAAAACACCTGCGGATATTCCGAAAGAACCTTGGAAAACGCGGCTCCTCCTTCAACCATTTCTGACATTTTCAGTATTTTCTCTTTGAACGCGGGGTTCGCAGACTGCTGGGAAATGACGTGGAGAGATTCCACCAGCGAAACCTGAGATTTGAACATGATGGCGATCTGCCGCGAAAACGTCACCACCTCTTTGAACGAGACATGCTCAAACAAGGCGATGCGCTTTGAGTACCAGGGAGCTTCTCCGGCTTCTTCAAGGAGCGTGACGTACATGCTCCGCCGCCCCAGCAACTGCAACGCGGCCTCCCGCGAAGAAGCGTCTATGACGCCTGACTGCGTCTCTCCCTTTTCGTCTCGTGCCTGGTAGTTGAACTTCATACCTCTGTTCACCCGCGAGCAAGCGTGCGCAGTTCCAGAGGGTTGAGCGAATATGCCAAGGCGTTCTCCAATGTAATTTCCCTGGCTTTCACGAGGTTCGCGAGCGATCGGTTGAGGGAAATCATGCCGTGGTCGGCCGAGGTTTCAATAATGAGAGGGATTTCGTGCACCTTGTTTTCCCTGATGAGATTTGCGACTGCCGGCGTGGCGAACAGTACTTCACACGCGGGAATGAGCCCTCCTTTTGTGCGGGGCAGAAGGCGCTGGGACACGATGCCGAGCAAAGCTCCCGACAACTGCGAGCGCACCTGGGCCTGCTGTTCCGCGGAGAACGAATCCACGATGCGATGAATGCTCTGTGAAGCCGAGTTCGTATGGAGCGTCGCAAATACCAGGTGCCCGGTTTCGGCTGCGGTCAAAGCGGTCGCTATGGTTTCGGGATCTCGCATCTCCCCCACCATGATGATATCCGGGTCCTGCCTGAAGGTGGAGCGCAAGGCCTTGGCGAAACTCTTCGTATCCTGTCCCACTTCCCGCTGTTCAATGATGGCCAAGTCGTCTTCAAAGATATACTCAATGGGATCTTCAATGGTAATGACGTGGTCGGCCCTCGTGTGATTGATCTCCTCAATGAGTGCAGCCAACGTAGTTGACTTGCCGTGTCCCGAGGGACCCGTCACGAGCACAAATCCCTGAGACGACTTTGTGAATTCAGAAAGAATCGAGGGGAGACTGAGTTCGGCTACGCTCTGGATTTTGAAAGGGATGAGTCTGAGCGCGCATCCAACGTTCCCGCGCTGCAAGAACACGTTCACCCGAAACCTTCCCTTGTCTTCTAGCTGGTATGAAAAATCTATTTCCTTTTCTGCCAGAAACTCCCCTTTCTGCTCTTGGGAAAGAAGCTCGAACGCAAAATCTTCCGCGTCCTGGGCAGAGATAACGGGTTTTTTCACGAGGGGCACCAGGCGCCCGGACACACGGAGAACGGGAGGATGGCCTACGGAAATATGCAGGTCCGAGGCCTGTTCTTTAATGGTGAGATCCAGCAGTTCTTTCGCGAATGATGAATTTGCCATGGTTATTTCCCCGTTCTTCTTCCCTCGTCGTCTCCGAGTCCGGTCACGTGCAGGACTTCTTCAATGGTAGTCACTCCGTCAAGCGATTTCAAGATGCCGTCCTGGAAAATGGTAACCATCCCCTGCAGTTTCGCTTCTTCGTTAATGACCGCTTCCGATGGCTCTTTGAGAATGACATTTTCCAGGTTTTCCGTCATCGTAAGCACCTCGAACAGCGCTACGCGGCCCGAATACCCGGATTCCCCGCACTTCTTGCATCCGACTGCCTTGAATGCGACAAGCTTCCCTCCTTTGAGTTTGGGGGCTATGCGCTTCTGAAACGAAGGGGGAGATTTTTTGAGCTCTTCCAAAAGCATGTCGTTCAATTCCTTCTTGACGCTTGTCTGCTGTCTGCATTCCGCGCACAGGCGCCGCACCAAGCGCTGGGCAACCATAAGGTTGAGGGCGGCGGGAAGCAGGTATTTTTCAATCCCCATGTCAATGAGCCTTGGAATGACGCCGATGGCATTGTTGGTGTGCAGCGTAGAAAGCACGATGTGTCCGGTAAGCGCCGCGTGGATGACGAGAGTTGCCGTTTCTTCGTCACGCACCTCTCCCACCATGATGATATCGGGGTCCTGACGCAAAATCTGACGGAGCCCCTGGGCAAAATCGTATCCCAATTCGGGACGCACCTGGGACTGACTCACCCCTTCAATAAAGTACTCAACCGGATCTTCCAGGCTCACGATGTTAACCTCTTCACTATTCAACATTTTCAGTCCCGTATACAGCGTCGTCGTCTTTCCGGATCCTGTTGGACCTGTCACAAGCACCAATCCGTATGGCTTTCTTAAAGCTACCTTGAACTTTGCGAGATTTTCTCCTTCCAATCCCAAATCTTCGAATGTTTGCAGTCCCGCGTTAGGATCGAGCACGCGGATAACAACTTTTTCTCCAAGAGAGGTCGGAAATGTTGAGACTCGAAAGTCGATGGTTTGAGATTCTACCGCGGTGGAAAATCTTCCGTCCTGGGGAATACGCGTTTCGTCAATCTTCATGTTGCATAAAATCTTGATGCGGGAAATCACCGCAGGGTGCACCCTCAGGGGAAGGATAAGGGAGGAGTGAAGCTGTCCCAGCAAACGAAATCTGACGCGCAGATCTTTACGAGTAGGTTCAATGTGGATGTCGGACGCCCTCGTCTCAACGGCGGTTCGCAGGATGACAGCCACCATCTTGGTGATGGGAGCTTCTTCCACGATGCGCGTAAACCCGTCTGACTCTTTCTGGGATTTGGCAGATCCCTGGCTCATTTCTTCTTCAAGTTCCTCAAGCGCCTTGGTTACCTCCCTGCGCAGATTCCGATACTCCTTCATAACGACTTCAAAGGAGGCCGGCGTAATAAGGGAAATCTGATATGAAAAATTTCCCTGGCGCGCCAAAAACTTCAGTGCTTCCTGCGCCTTGGAGTCGTCGGGATTTACCATGCCTACCTCCAGCTCATTTGCGGTCCTGGAAAGCGGCACCATCTTGTAATAGCGTGCGGAATCTTCGGGGATGAGTTCAAGCGCCTTCAAAGAAATCTCCTGCACGTCCACTTTCCGAATCTGAGGTGTTTTTAAGATATCCATCCCGTTAGAAGTTTAGTCTGATAAACGGATTTGCTTTCTCGGTTTTTGCAGGGATCTCAACGGGAGCAAAGGGATTTCCCAGTTCCTGGAATACGGGATTTTCAAACACCCCAAAGTCAATACTAACTTCCCTGGGCGAAGGAAGGGAAAAAGATGAGGACGCCTCCCTGGGAGCTGAAGAGAAAAATCCGAACCAGAGCACGAACAGGGTGATGATTGCCATGCCGGCAACCACAAATACCAGTATTTGCTGCCTTTTCTTTTGTTGAACAAATGTGATTGCCATATTTAGTAGGAATAGGCCTGAAGGGTAACGCTGAACTTGAAGGTGCTTCCGCGCTCGGGCGAATCAAACTTCAGGGCCTTGATGCTGAGCAGGCGGGGCAATTTCCTCGTACTCACGAGAAATTCCTTGAGCGCTTCGTAGGTGCCTTCCATCTCCATATTCACTTCAATGGTGCGAAATCGCAGTGTCTGCTCCGCCTCTTGCGCTACCACTCCCACGAATGAATTGATGGAGCGCAGAGCCAATCCCGACTGGGAAGCTGTCTGGGAAAGCGCTTCATATAAGGAGGGGAGAGAGGGCTCGTCTGGCAGAGACTGTTCAATGAGCGTAAGTTTTTCTGAAGGCTGGCTTGCGATTTCCTCTTGGAGCTGCTTAAGCCGATTGAAGTATGCTTCGAGATTCTTCAGCTCAAGCTCTCGTTCCTGCAGCTGATTCTGGAGAGCAGAGAAGGTCTGAAAGTTGGGCCAAAGCAGAAATACGATAACAAGCACAGAGATTGCCAGCAACGCTCCAACCGCTCCCAATGGAATGTTTTGTCTCATGGATTCATAGATAGATCAACCGAGAACTCCACGCGGCCCTGATCTCCAAGCTCAATTTCTGTTAAATGAAGATTCTTGATTTCGCTTTTGCTGCGCAGCAGCAGAATTTGTTCGTCCAGATGCTTGAAGGTGTCTGTTTCTCCCTCAAGAAGAATTTTGTTCTTTTCCAGGTCTACGGCCAGGCCGGTGAATGCCACCGCAGGGTGGACAGATGTTTCAAGAAACGAAAACAAAGGGAGAGGAGTGCGGCGGCCGTCTGCCAGCACTTTAAAATCACCAAGTTTCTGCTTGAGGCCCAGCACCTCATCCTCAAGCTGCTTTTGTTCCGGAGACGGATCTGCCAGAAGCCGCTGTTCCAGGTTCTGAATGGAGACCCGCTTCTGTTCCTGCAAACTCTTGAGTATGAAAAATCCTCCGGCCACCGCGGCGGCAAGCACCAGCGAGGCGACAAGAAGAATATTGACTGCGGGCGGAGTTTGCTCTTCTCGTTTTGGAATAATTTCTACCATAGTTATTCGAGTGCCCGGAGCGCCATTCCCACGGCAACTGCGTAGGAGGGCCCCAGGGGCTGCAATGTATATTCTAGCACCGGCGAATAGAAAATCGTATGGAAGGGATTAATAATTTCAACTGTCTTTCCTGTGCTTTTGGCGACGTAGTCTTTCAGCCCCGGCAGAAGAGCCGCCCCTCCGCCGAGAATAATTTTCTGGATCTCCTTCCCCTTCGAATCTTTAAATGCAAGCGCCTGCGCTTCAATTTCCTTTATAATCAGATCAACGAGCGGAGAAAGGACCGTGGCTGTTTCGGGGGCTGCAATGCCTTTTACCGCTTTTTCACGTTCTGCGGTTTCGTAGTCTGTTGAAAACGCCTTTGCCAAGCGTTCGGTCAGCGTATTCCCCGCGATATCAAAGCTGTGCGAACTGCGGAGCATTCCTTCGGATACGACGTTCACCGTCGTGCTCTGAGCTCCGATATCCAGAAGAACGGTCGGCGTGCGCTCGTCTCTTGACCAAGAACGAATGAGTCCGAATACTTCTGCCTCCAGAGCGACAAGGTCCAATTCGCATATTCGGGCTATCTCCTGGTATTGATTCACGACTTCGTTGGGCACCGCGACAAGCAGCACGTCAAAAGGATCTTTGGACTGGGTGGCGTGATTCACGATCTCCCAATCAAAGACGACCTCCGAAAGCGGGACCGGAATGTGGCGTCGCGCTTCGTAGGCTACGGCATCCGGTATTTCTTCTTTGCTCATGGGAGGAAGCTGAAAGTTGGTGAAGAAGCTTGAAAAATCCGGAAGAGAAAACACCGCGCGCCTGCTTTTAATATTCGCTTCCTGCAGAATTGCTTTCAGGGCTCTGGCAATATCGCGCGTCTCCAGCAAAAGCGTGCTCTTCTCAAACGTGCGGAACGGCTTCTTGTACAGAGCAGGGATGCGAAGCTCTCCGTAATTCTTCAGATTTCTTCGCTCTCCCCACCTGGACAACTCCACGATTTTCAAAGAAGACGTGCCGATATCGATGCCAAGCGCCGCACCCGGAAGCACCCTGAGAGGCGGCAAAGAAAAAGACGGGAAATTGGGAAGATTGGGAAGATTGAAAGAACCGAAGGGAAGTTCTATTTTCATTGTATCACAAACATCGTTGCAATAATACCATATTCCTTACCTTGTATCCTATCACAATTATATGCTACCCTCAAAGCCTGGAAGGGTGGCCGAGCGGTTTAAGGCAAAGGTTTGCTAAACCTTGATTCCGTAAGGAGTCTCGTGGGTTCGAATCCCACCCCTTCCGCAGCGTAATAAATTGCATTGTGATGCAATTTAAACGCTGCTGAAACGTTTAAATTTTCGTAGAAAATTTATTACGTTTCGCCTTCATTATAACTTTAGCGAAGGAGGGTTGGCAGAACGGCTAATGCGTCGGTCTTGAAAACCGATGGGAGTAATCCCTTGTAGGTTCGAATCCTACACCC
>CAZAHG010000022.1:0-7347 GCA_964485065.1 uncultured Candidatus Saccharibacteria bacterium
GATCTGCTCGCCGTCCAGGGTTTTGATCTGACCGACCCGTTAGGTGTAGAGATAGTGTCTAGCGTGAGCCCCTCTGACACTCCGGTGTTTGCGGCAACCCCATTAACCCCTTTGAATCCCCAATACACCATACAGAATCTGGCAACCAATGAGACGATAGAGAGGATAGGGGCATTCTCAGAACTCTTTGTCGCAAACCTGAAAGCAGGATCCCTCGATGTTTCAACCCTCAAGGTAACACAAGGACTGTTGGTAGAGAGCATCGGAGCTCTCGATTCCTCTATTAATCTCAACAGCGACACCGTGTTCTTTGGCAGGCCGTACTTTAACACCGATACTGCCGGATTTGCCGTGGTCAAACAGGGGCAGAGAAACGTAGACGTGGTGTTTGAAAAAGAATATCTGGAACAGCCGATTGTAAATACCACGATATCTCTTGAGACAGACGACCAAGTGTCAGACGAACTCATATTCGGAAGCGATGTCAGGTATATTGTCACCAAGAAGAAAGTTGGCGGATTTACAATTCTTTTGAATAAGGAAGCGCCGGCAGATATTCAATTCAGCTGGATTGCCCTTGCCGTTCAGAACCCCAAAACCTTCTTTTCGCTAAAAGAAGAAGTGATTCCCGTGTCTACCTCGTCGGAAGGCGGAGCAACGACTACCTCTTCCGAAGAAGTTGTGGCGGACACATCGTCAGATACTACCCAGTCCTCCACCTCCACCGACGCTTCTGCCGAAACTACGGCGCCCGAAGAAACTACGGTAGACACGTCGTCAGAGACTACGGCGGATGAGTCAGAGCCGACACCAGTTCTAACTTCAGACGAGCCAGCGCTGACAGAACCCGCGCCCGCCGCCCCCGAAGGGGGCGAGCCTAGCCCAGAATCTTCTGGGCTGGAACCCACTCCAGTTATTGAAGAGTCGATTGTTGAAGCTGAGCCAACATTAGAGGAACCAGCGCTAACAGAACCTGTTCCTGAGCCCACACTTGAACCAACCTCCGAACCCACCCCAGCGATTGAAGAAGCAATTGAAGAGCCGGCCCCTGCAGAAGAACCAACCCCAGTTTCAGAACCCGCGTCAGAACCCGAACCCGAACCAGAACCAGAACCAGAACCAGTATCCGAACCAGCTCCCGAGCCCGCCCCCGCCCCCGAACCCGCGTAAGGTCCAAACTAGACTCGGTCTAGTTATCCACACCTAGACTCGGTCTAGTTATACACAGGCCTGCGCCTTAAGAATTTCTATGATATGATATTGATATGAAAGGATTTCAATTTAAGTGGACGGTAAAAAATTTAGCCGCAACCATTTTAGTCCTGCTTCTTTTGGGGAGCGCAATTGCAGCTTATTACTTTTACTCGCAACTAAACGCCCTAAAAGAAAACCCTCAAGGAGCAGCTCAGAAAGAAGTGCATGATTTGGTGGCAAAGGTTGGTCAGCTCATTGTCTTGCCTGTTGGCGAAGATCCAACCGTGGCCGTTGTCACCGACCTTGAGCGTTTGAAAGATCAGCCCTTTTTTGCAAACGCCCAAAAAGGATACAAGGTGTTAATTTACACGAACGCCAGAAAGGCAATTCTTTATGATCCTGTAAATAATCGTATCGTAGAGGTGGCGCCGGTGAATATTGGAGGCCAGGAAAATCCAGTTGAAAGTCCAGGTTTTGAACCGGAGAATACCAAAAAATAGGGCAGGTTTGTGGTATGATACCAATATGAGTAAACAGCCTGCGCAAAGTGGTGCTGGGTTTACCCTTACCGAGCTTCTCGTGGTCATTGGCATTATGATCTTGATGGCTGCTCTCATTACCCCCAATTGGAGGCGGGGGAATCAAGCGCTTGCTTTGGAGCGCGCCGTGCACAAGGTTTCCCAAGACATCACCCGCGCCAGGGAGCTTGCGTTGAGAGCTCAATTCTTCCAGTGCGAACAAGGAAGCATAAATGGGTATGGACTATATTGGGACAGAACCGCAATGCCGGATTCCTATCTGTTGTTTGCGGATTGCAACGGCAGCAGGCAATACGAGTCCAACGTTGACAGTACGGTAGAAACCATGGTCTTGGAGCAGGGGGTCGCGATATCTTCCCTTAACCCCGATCCTTCTCTTAGTATTGTGTTTGTGCCCCCAGAACCTTCGGTTACCATAAAGCCGGGCAATCCAAGCCAGGCTCAGGTTATTCTTACGTTAGACAATGAGCCCGCAACAACAAGAACAATAACCGTGACCAGCCGGGGAATCATTGATATCCAATAAATGACTAACAACCAACGCGGCTTTACGCTCATTGAAGTCATCATCGCCATCGTCGTGCTGACCATAGGCGTATTGGGAGCATATGCTTTGGTTTCCCGCGTCATTAACGCAACTTCGTTAAGCGTTTCTCAGCTCACCGCTTCCTATCTTGGCCAGGAAGGATTGGAGCTCGTGCGAAATACCAGGGATACCAATTTCTTGCGCATTCGCCAGGGCGAATCAATATTGTGGACCAATGGATTGGCCAACTGCACCTCAGGATGCGAAACAGATTATAACGACGCGGGATTTACATCGTATCAGGATCGTTTCTTGAAAGCGACGGGATCTTTTTACGCGTATGACTCGGGGCAAGACACGAAATTCAAAAGGAAAATCACGATCACCCAGCCCTCTGCGCCAGCCCTCGAGATTCTTGTGCAGGTAACCTGGCAGGAACGGGGGAATGCCAGGGAAATTCAGGCGGCAGAAAAATTGTATAACTGGTACACCCCGTAGTGACTCATGACCTACAACCTACAACCTACAACCTACAATCAACGTGGCTTCTCGCTTGCGGAAACATTGGTAGCCATTGCCATCCTCATGCTCATGATGGGATCTGTTTCGGGCCTTATGCTTTCTGCCATTGCGGCTCAGCGCAGGGCGCTTGCCGTGCAGGAATTGGTCAGTCAGACGTCGTACATTGCAGAATACATGAGCCGCCATATCAGGCAGGCCAGGAAAGAAACCGGCCAGGGTTGTCTTTCTCAGCAAGGGACGAATTATCAACTAACCTTTGGAGGCCAGGGATTGAAGTTTGTTAACAGCCAGAACGAGTGCCAGGAGTTTTCCCTCGATGCCGGCCGTGTAAAAGAGGTGCGCGGCGCCCAAACTGAATATCTCACCTCGGCTGATTCAACGGTGACCATTTTTAACTTTTCCATCAGCGGGGAAACCGAAACAGACGCCATCCAGCCGAAAGTTTCCTTGTTCATGAACTTGCAGACAATCGGCCAGCGTCCTGAATCCGTTGTTTCTCTTCCGTTTCAAACCACCATTTCCCAGCGCAACTTTGATGTGGAATAAATGACTAACGACCTACAACCTACAACCTACAACCTACAGAGAGGAGTCTCTCTCTACATCGCTCTCATGGTGCTTTCGGTGCTTCTGAGCCTGGCCCTGGGCATTAGCGCCATTCTTCTTAGCCAGATTCAGCTTCTCCGGGGCATCGGGCATTCGGTGCTTGCGTTTGCTGCGGCAGAAACCGGCATTGAACTGGTACTGGAAATAGACGCTTCTTCCTGCAGCGACTCAGAAACAATCGAAGAGCGTATTACCTGCATTCGTGACGCGCTCAATGCGCTTCCGGGTTCCGAATTCCAGTTGAGCAACGGGGCCACGTTTCAGGTTACGGTGGAAGCGGCAGACGAAGGGGGGTGTCCCGAAGACAAAAACTATTGCGTGCGTTCAACAGGACTCTATTTGGAAGCGCGCAGATCCATTCGGGCAGGGAGATAACGTCTTGTGGACGAAGATAGAGTGTGATATTATATAGGCATGAATAAGCGAGAATTTACCGCCGTATATCAGAAGAAAGGGCGTTGGGTCGTTGCCTGGATAGAGGAAATACCCGGAGTCAATACCCAGGGCAGGACATTTAAGGAAGCGAAAGAGAATCTTATTGATGCCCTTCGTCTTATTGTGGAGCTGAATCGGAGTTTGGCCGCTGGAAAGAGTGTTGGAACGCGTCGTGAGTCACTCCAAATCGCCCTTCCTGCATAGTCGGCAAGGATATGCTGCGAAAGGATTTGCTGAGGTATTTGCGAGTCCATGGGTGTCTCTTGGTCCGCGAAGGGCAGAGACACTCTGTTTTTATAAACCCAAAACTCGAGCGCACCTCTACGGTACCTAGGCATAACGAGATCGATGATTTTCTTGCAGAGAAAATCTGCAAAGATCTTGGGATTTCATCAATCCGAAGAAAACATTGAGTATGAACAGAGAAGAGGACAAAAAACGCATAGCAAGGCTGCGCGAGCTCATCAACAGACATCGGTATCTCATCCACGTCTTAAACAAGCAGGAGATATCGGAAGAAGCGCTCGATTCTTTAAAGCACCAACTTCTGCTGCTGGAACAGCGGCATCCTGAGTTTATCACCCCAGATTCTCCCACCCAGCGCGTAGGAGGGAAGCCCTTGGCAAAGTTCAAGAAAGTAGAACACCGCATCCCCATGCTTTCCATTGAAGACGTGTTTTTGGAGCAAGAGCTGAAAGAATGGGAACGGCATATTCTGCGACTAACGACAAACGACAAACAAATAGAGTACTTCGCAGAGCTCAAAATCGATGGGTTCGCGGTCGCCCTTGTGTATAAGAGAGGCATATTGGAGACAGGAGCTACGCGCGGTTCAGGATATGTGGGAGAAGATGTGACCCAGAATCTTAAAACCATAGAGTCCATTCCATTGAAAATTCCAGTACCTGGCGAAGTCGAGGTGCGGGGCGAGGTGTATATGGAAAAAGAAGCGTTTGAGAAGTTTAACAAGCAGCGCGTAAAAAAGGGACAAGAGCCCTACGCAAATCCGAGGAATTTGGCCGCGGGTTCCATTCGCCAGCTGGATCCCAAACTTGCGGCAACACGTCCTTTGAAGTTCATGGCATATGATCTGGTTGCTAAAGCAGGTCATACCACCCATGCTGAAGAACACGAGATCTTGCGCAAGCTGGGTTTTACAACAGATCCTACGGCTCGCACCTGCGCCACGCTCCAGGAGGTATGGGAATTTCGCAAAGAGACAGAAAAGAAGCGGGATTCTCTGCCATTTCAGATAGATGGAGTGGTGGTGAGCATTAATGCCAACGCTCTTTTTCAGAAGCTTGGCGTTGCCGGAAAATCACCCCGGGGAATTCGCGCCATTAAGTTTTCCGGAAAACAGGCGACAACCCGCCTGGAGGATATTATCTTTCGGGTAGGGAGAACCGGAGCCGTAACGCCGGTCGCGGTGTTAAAGCCGGTCCGGGTTGCGGGGGTGACGGTTTCCAGGGCTACTTTGCATAACGAAGACGAGATCAAACGTTTGGGCATAAAGATAGGAGATACGGTCATTGTGGAGCGCGCGGGAGACGTTATCCCGGCTGTTATCAAAACATTGCCCGAGCTTCGCACAGGCAATGAAAAGACGTTCCATATGTTAACACACTGTCCCGTATGCGGAATAAAGCTTGTGCGCAAGGAAGGCGAAGTTCTTTGGCGATGTCCCGGTAAGTCATGCAGGGCGAAACAAAAAGAATTTCTTTCTCACTTTGTGTCGCGCAAAGGTTTTGACATTGAGGGTTTAGGTCCCAAGATTTTAGAAAAACTTGTTGATGCGAAACTGGTATCTGAACCATCTGACTTGTTTGATTTGAAGGAGGGCGATCTCTTTCCGCTTGAGCGCCTGCCCCGTAGAGAACCGAAGGTTATTCTACGGGGTTTTGCAGAGAAGTCGGCTGCAAATCTTGTAGATGCCATTAAAAAGAGCAGGCAGGTCCCTTTTTCGCGATTCATCTTTTCCCTTGGGATACGGCACGCAGGCGAAGAAACCGCAATTGACTTGGCGCATCGCTTCAAAAATATTGAAGCATTGGCCGCGGCTCAAAAAGAAGAATTAAGCGAAGTGCTTAATATTGGGGGAGTGGTGGCAGAGTCCATTTTTGAATGGTTTCATTCCAAGGAAAATCAGCGTCTTCTTAAAAATTTGTTTAAGGCCGGGGTGAATATAAAAAACGAAAAACGAAAAACGAAAAACGAAAAACTGAAAGGAAAGATATTTGTGCTGACCGGCACGCTGAAAACTCTGGCGCGCGAGACGGCGAAAGAAAAAATCCGCGAACTTGGAGGAGAGATTTCCGAATCGGTTTCTAAGAAAACCAACTACGTGGTGGCAGGTTCAGAACCGGGATCTAAGATAAAAAAAGCAAAGGAGTTTGGTGTACGCGTCATCGGAGAGAAAGAATTCTTAAAGTTTCTTGAATAATTTTCAATGCAGTCCTTCATGGCTCATGTAAAGCGTCTTGATCGGGTATTGATTGGTGCGTCTCTGGCGTTAGCTTGTATAGGACTGCTCTCCATATACAGTTCTTCTTTGCGAAACGGAGATTTTTCCAACCTTGAAAAACAGGCGGGGTTCTTGGTCATAGGGCTCCTTCTCATGGTGTTCTTTTCCGCCATTGATTGGAAGCTATTAAAGAGCGATCCCTTCCTTATTTTTCTTGCGTATGCGCTCGGAATTATTGCCCTATTCGGACTTTTATTCTTTGCGCCCGAGATCAGGGGCATAAAGCGATGGTACAGGATAGGCGAGTTCCTTATAGACCCGATTGAGTATATCAAGCTCATATTGCTTATTCTCATGGCAAAGTATTTCTCCCTAAGGCATATAGAGATATACCGGGTCCAGCACATCATTGTATCGGGTCTGTACTTTGCGCTTCCAATGGGCCTAATCTTCCTTCAGCCAGAACTGGGATCGGTTCTAATTTTAGGACTGGTATGGCTGGTCATGCTGCTGGTTGCGGGGATAAAGATCAGGCATTTACTTGCCTTGATTGTGCTGGCGGTTTTGCTCTTTTCTCTGTCTTGGACGTTTGTTCTACAGGATTATCAAAAAAACAGGCTATTAAGCTTTGTTGAACCCGAACTAGACCCATTGGGCTTGGGATGGAGCCAGCTTCAGTCAAAAATAGCAATTGGGTCAGGGGGGTTGATCGGAAAAGGCATTGGAAACGGCACTCAGACCCAGTACGGGTTTCTGTCAGAACCTCAAACCGACTTCATGTTCGCGGCAATAGCAGAAGAGACCGGATTTGCGGGAATACTTGTCTTATTTACTCTCTTTTTCGTATTAATTTCAAGAATTATCAAGATAGGGCTGGAAGCAAGCGCCAACTTCCCACGAATATTCGCAGCCGGCATGGCTACCATGCTTGGGGTTGGGATATTCATCAACGTGGGGATGAATCTTGGTTTTCTGCCCATCGTAGGTCTTCCTTTGCCCTTGGTAAGCTATGGAGGATCAGGCCTTATTATGACCTTTATCGGGCTGGGAATTCTTCAGAGCAT
>CAZAHG010000023.1:0-6595 GCA_964485065.1 uncultured Candidatus Saccharibacteria bacterium
AAAGATTATTTTGAGAAGGCAAAAAAAGAAGGATGGGCTCTTGCGCATTTTAATTTTTGCACCATTGATCAGCTGCATGCCATTGTGCAGGCGGCGCAAGAAGAATTGGCACCCGTGCTGGTTGGAACCGCAGAAAAAGAACTCCGGTTTTTCGGCGCAGAGGAAGCTGCGGCGCTCGTTAGCATTTTCCGCAAGCGGGGAGTAGCCGTATTTTTGAACGCCGACCATTGCACAAGTGTTCAGTCGGCAATGGTAGCCTGCGAGGCGGGGTATGATTCCGTGCACATCGATCTGTCCAAGAAATCGTTTGAGGAGAATATGAAGGGCACGAAAGAAGTCGTAGAGTTCGTGAAGAAAAAACGCCCCGAGGTCCTGGTGGAAGGGGAGTTGGGATATATTGTGACGGACGCTTCCAAGGTGTACCGGGAAAAAATTGTCATTCCGGAAGACAGCTATCCTAAGGTTGAGGAAGCCGTACGCTTCGTGCAGGAGACCGGCATAAACCTGCTTGCTCCCGCGGTAGGGACCATTCACGGAATCGTTGAAGGAGCGCCGTTTTTTGAGGAATTGAGAATGGATCTCATCTCAAAACTCTCTCAGGCTTTGCCCGGCATCACGCTCGTGCTCCACGGAGGGTCCGGAGTTTCGCAAGACCAGGTCAAACGGGCAATTAGGCTTGGCATGAACAGCATGCATATTTCAACCGATTTGCGGGTTGCATACAGAAACGCTCTTGAGGCGAAACTTCAGAAAGACAAGGACGCAATGGCTCCCTATTCGTATCTGGAGCCTGCCGCAGCGGCCGTGAAGCAACTCGTGAAGGACAGGTTGATTATGTCCGGAGCTTCTGGTAGGGTGAAGGCATGACCAGCATTCAGGCAAGCGTGCGGAAAGAACAAGGCAGGAAGACAAAAGCTCTACGGGGATCGGGAAAAGTCCCCGCTGTTTTATATGGACCCAAGACCAAATCCCAGATGATTGCCGTGGGAGAGAAGGAGTTTGAAAAAGCCCTTAGAGAAGCAGGGGAGAGCACGCTTTTGGATCTTGAAGTTGGAAACCGAAAAGTGCCCGTGCTCATTCACGACGTGCAGAGGGATCCCTTGCGGGGCGCCGTCATACACGTTGATTTCTACGAGCCTCCGTTGGATAAGAAGGTGAAAGTTCAATTGCCCATCGTCGTGCAAGGCGAAGCTCCTGCGGTGAAGGAACTGGGCGGGACGCTCATTCGGCACATCCAGGAGATCGAAGTTTCGGCGCTTCCTCAGAATCTTCCTCATGAGCTCACAATCATGGTAGACGGCTTGGCTACCTTTGAAGATCGCATTCTTGTGAAAGATATACGGGTGCCGGAAGGTGTGACGATAGAACACGACCTAGACGATGTCGTGGCTCAGGTGGTTCCGGTGACCGATGTGGAAAAAGAACTTGCCACCCCCGTGGAGGAGCGCGTGGAAGAGGTGGAGAAGATTGAGAAGGAAAAGAAAGAAGCAGAAGTTGAAGAGAAGGAAGAGGAGCAGCCTTCCAATGAAAACCCCTCTTCTTAAAAGATTCTTTTTTACGGGTCTGTTCCTGGTTTTTCTGCTGCCAGGATTTTTTATTGGAGCTGCCACTCCTCAAGAAGAGAAATCTGCTTTGGAACGAGAGCTTCAGGAACTTGAGCAGCAGATTCAACAGTACGAGCAAGATATCACAAAGACCCAGCAGGAAAAGAAAACCCTCCAGAACCAGATTACTATTGTCAAAAACCAGATCGCAAAGCTCAACCTGCAGATCGCCCAGAGCAACAGACTCATCGGAGACCTGAAGGTGCAGATTGTGGACACCTCTTCTTCCATCGATAAGACCGGGCGGGATATTGAGGACAAGAGGGTTCAGCTGGGAGAAATTCTTCAGCGTATCTATGAAGAAGACCAGAAGACCGCGCTGGAAATCCTCCTGACGGGCTCGGATCTCTCGGAATTCTTTGAGAATCTCGTGGCGCTTGATTCTCTTAATGCCCGAAATCGGGTTCTGCTTTTGGATATTCAGAATTTGAACGTCTATCTCCAGGATCAGAAGGTCTCGCTGGAGACGGACAAGCAGGAAGAGGAGAACTTCGTGAAGATTCAAATCCTGCAGCGCCAGCAGACCCAGGCGGCAAGGGCTGAGCAAGAGCGCCTGCTCCAGCAGACGCAGGGAAAGGAGGCCGAATATCAAAAGCAGCTCGCAAACACCAGGCTGCGAGCTCAGGAAATCCGAAACCGGATTTTTGACATTGTTGGCGTGCCAGACGCTCCCACGTTCGGAGAAGCGCTGGCCATTGCCCAAGAGGTGTCTGCGAGAACCGGAGTCAGGGCAGCTCTCTTGCTCGCCGTCCTCACTCAGGAGTCCAATCTGGGAAAGAATGTGGGTCAGTGCTACATGACAGATACAACGACTGGCTCCGGGCTGAGCATCCGCACGGGAGCTGCAATACGGAACGTCATGAAGCCCTCGCGTGATGTGCAGCCCTTCTTGCGCATCACAGGAGAACTCGGAAGAGATCCTTCCAAGACCCCGGTTTCCTGCCCGATTTCGTCGGTCGGAGGATATGGGGGAGCCATGGGTCCCGCCCAGTTCATCCCTTCAACATGGGCGTTATATGAAAATAAATTGAAGGATATCCTCGGACGTTCGGGAGACCCGTGGAATATCAGAGATGCCTTTATGGCTGCCGCCGTGTTGCTGGCTGACTCTGGCGCCGCGAAACAGACGTATACGGCTGAGTGGCGGGCCGCCATGATCTATTTCTCGGGCAGCACGAACACGAGGTACCGTTTCTACGGAGACTCGGTGATGGCGATTGCCAAGGGATACGAAGACGACATCAAGACCCTTGCCGCAGAACCCAACACAAAAGACCTCGCTTTATACTAGAGAGCGGAATTCCTGAACGACAGGTTCAAGTTCGCCTGCCATGATTTTTTCAAGATTGTGCCAGGTTTTTTTGATTCTGTGGTCGGTAAGCCGGTCCTGAGGGAAGTTGTACGTCCTGATTTTTTCAGCTCTCATGGCCTTGCCGATCTGCCCCCGCCTTTCCTGGGCGATGTCGCCTGTTTTTTCCTGGCGCTGTTTTTCCAGGACTTTGGCTGCGAGCAAGGAAAGCGCATATTCCCTGTTTTCCGGTTGCGTGCGGGCCGTCTGAGAGGTGACCACAATGCCGGTTGGCTTGTGCGTGACGCGCACCGCAGTCTCCCGCTTATTCACATTTTGCCCCCCGGCTCCCGAAGATCGGTAAAAATCAACTTCCAGGTCATCCGGCCGCAGGGAAACTTCTCCCGCTTCTGGTTTTTGCAGTATCGCTATCGATGCCGTTGAGGTATGCACCCTTCCTGCTTTTTCGGTTGCCGGAATTCTCTGGACGCGGTGCACCCCGGCTTCGTGTCGCAACGCCGCAAATGCCCCTTCGCCTTCAATTTCCAGAGCCGCTTCTTTTACGCCGCCAAGTTCCGTGTCATTCATGGCAAGCAGTTTGATATTCCAGTTTTTGCGTTCTGCAAATCTGGTGTACATGCGCAAGAGACCGGCCGCGAACAAGGCGGCTTCGTCGCCTCCGGTTCCGGGCCTGATTTCCATGATCATAGCTCCCCGTTCTTCTTTCGCATGCAAAAAATCCTCCAGTTCTTTCTGGAGTTCCGTATGCTGCCGCACGAGACCTTGGAGTTCCTGTTCGGCAAGCACCGCGAGATCCCTGTGTTCCTGAGAAGTTAGGATCTGCTTGTTTTCTTCAATGCGTTCTGCGACAGCATCAATCTCTTCTGCCTTCTTGATGATTTTTTCCAATTGGGTTTTGCGCTTGGCAAGTTCCCGGAACCTCTGGCGCTCCGAAACAATATCGGGCCCGCTGAGTTTATCAAGGACCTCCTGATATTCTTTTCTAAAGCTCGTCAGATCCATTTATGAGCGTTTTGCTGCAAGGCCTGCCTGCGCAGACAGGCGTTTTTTGAACTTCTGGATTTGGCCAACGCGCTCTCCCGACCTCTCCCGTCCGGTATAGAATGGATGGCAGGCAGAGCATGTTTCAATATCAATGGTTTCTTTCGTTGAGCCAAGCTCAAATACGTTGCCGCACGAGCATTTAATCGTTGCCTTTGGGTAGTATGAAGGGTGGCCTTCTTTTTTCATATCGGCATTTTAGCACATACCATTTCATCAATCAAATTTCTCAGGATGCCTTGATTCATTTTTTGTTTTGTAGTATAGAAGATTACATGGCAATCGAGACAAAACCAGCAGAGTTGAAGGTGGATCCTGTCATTGAGGAAATGATGCGGGCGGGTTTGCATTTCGGCCACAAGACCTCAAAAACCCATCCTAACATGAAGCCGTATATCTCCGGAATGAGGAACACCGTCCATATTATAGACATGAAGTTTACGCAACAGAAGCTTGACGAAGCCCTTGCGTTTCTTAGGAAATGCCGCGAGGAAAACAAAATTATTCTCATGGTGGGAACAAGGATATCCTTGCGGGGAATCGTGAAGGAAACCGCCCTTGCGGTGGGCTGCCCATTTGTGGCAGAGCGGTGGATTGGAGGCACGCTCACGAATTTCGACATGACCCAAAAGCGCCTGGACGAACTGAAAGAGCTTGGAATCGCCAGAGAGCGGGGAGACTGGCAGAAGTACACAAAAAAAGAACAAGCCGAATTGCTGAATCGCATGGAATCTCTTGAAGAGAAATTCGGAGGCATCAAGCAGCTTACCGGAGCTCCGGCCGTGGTCTTCGTGTGCGATCTGGACGAGAATGAGATTGCGGTCCGCGAAGCGAAAAAGCTCGGCGTTCCCGTGGTGGCCATAGTGGACACGAACAACGATCCCAAATCTGTGGACTATCCGATTCCCGCGAACAACGACGCTTCAAGTTCTGTGCAATATATTCTCTCCAAGGTGCAGCACGTTCTCTCGGAGGCCCGCCTGCCAGTGCTTGAGCACAGCGATGGCGGGCAGGCCAAACCCGCAGTTTAATTTACTATGGTATCCATTGATCTCATCAAGCAACTGAGAGAAGAAACCGGCATTTCTGTCGGAGAATGCAAGAAAGCCCTTGAGCAGGCCGAAGGAGACATGGTGAAAGCAAAAGAACTGCTTCGGGCATGGGGTAAAGAAGTGGCTTCGCGCAAGCAGAAACGGGAAGTGCAGGAGGGCATGGTGGAAGCCTACGTGCATGCCAAGGGCAAGATCGGGGCAATGGTTCAGGTGCGTTGTGAAACCGATTTTGTGAGCCGCTCGGATGATTTTAAGAACCTCTGCCACGAACTCGCGCTGCAGGTGGTTTCTATGGATCCCGAAGATGTTTCTTCTCTTTTGGATCAGCAGTACGTGCGCGACACTTCAAGAACCATACGAAACCTTACGGAAGAAATGATCGCAAAGCTTGGGGAAAATATCGTCGTGGAGCGATTCATACGATTTGAACTGTAACCTATGATTTCTTTCCTTCTTGTTTTCATCGCGTGGCTCTGCAGTCTTGGGGGAATCGCGTTTATCGTGGCAAAGAAGCTTCCTGCGTTGAGGGAAGCCGCAGTTTCCCAGGGCAGTATCGGTTGGAGAGATGTTGTGAAAGAATGGCTGATTTCTTTGCAGCGCTCATCGGTGGCTCAGAATAATCATCCAGAAAAACTCCTTCACCGCATCCTTTCCAGAACCAGGATTTTCATGTTGCGTTCAGAACACCTTGTCAGCACGTGGCTGGAACGCCTGCGTATCCGCACGCAAGAAAAGAATCAGACAAAAATCTCCCAGGAGCAGAAGAATTTTTCTGAAGATTACTGGGGCCAGCTGAAAAATAAGAAAGATGCGGGAGAAAAAAACGAGGAAGAAGATTGAAATTGTACCCGATGCTTTAAGCCGATGTAGCTCAGCGGTAGAGCAACTCTTTTGTAAAGAGTAGGTCGTCGGTTCGAATCCGACCATCGGCTCACGCTCAATCTTGACAAGTATTTTCTGTTTAGCTACGATGGCACTACCCACTATGTAAGGGTCTGGTACAACGTTCTTTTTAAAGACAGCTCCCGAAGGTATTTAGACGATTGAATATCTTCGGGATTTGTTTTGCCTCGCCCGCCACGCAAGCCGAGCTTGCGAGGCGTTGCGGGCGGGGATGATTCAAGTTCACCTGAACATTGACAACCGCATACGTATGATTGAGACCAGAGTTGATTCCTGAGAGTTGTTCCGATTTTTAAGTTTTTTAAGAGAGTTTGATCCTAGCTCAGGATGAACGCTGGCGGCGTGGATAAGGCATGCAAGTCGAACGGTCCGCCAAAGTTTTTGCGCAAGCAAAAATTTAGGCGGGTAGTGGCAGACGAGTTAGGAACACGTAGGTACCTACCCCCGCCACGGCCATAACCCATCGAAAGGTGGGCTAATAGCCGATGGCCACTGAAGACGTAAGTCTGAAGTGTAAAGGCCACTCGCAAGGGTGGCCGGGCGGGGAAGGGCCTGCGGCCTATCAGCTTGTTGGTGGGGTAACGGCCTACCAAGGCTATGACGGGTAGGGGGCGTGAGAGCGCGTTCCCCAACGTGGGCACTGAGACACGGGCCCAACACCTACGGGTGGCAGCAGTCGAGAATAT
>CAZAHG010000024.1:0-6148 GCA_964485065.1 uncultured Candidatus Saccharibacteria bacterium
CACCTGAAGACCTTATGTTTTATTTTGAGTTGCGCAACGATCCTTCCGCAAGGACGTTTCAGTTCAATACAGAATCAATTGATCTTGCGACCCACAAGGCCTGGTTTTCCCTAAAACTCCAGGATGTCGATACCCGCCTTTTTGTGATAGAGAAAGAGGGAGAGAAGATCGGTCAGGTGCGAGTCGACCTTCAAGGGAGCGCGGGAGAAATACACATTGCGCTTGTGCCTTCTTGGCGGGGAAAGGGGTACGCGCCTTTGGCGATCCGGCAAGCGGTCTCACAGGTGTTTCAAGAGCGCGCAGAGGTCAGGACCATCGATGCGCATATTAAGGAGTCGAACGCAGCTTCTCAAAAATCCTTTGAGCGGGCCGGTTTTCAGTCAAAAGGCCGGACAACGTTTCGAGGCAACGAATGCATTCGTATGACATACGAAAGGATGGAAGGATAGTATGCACATTATTACGGATACACAAGGGCGCATCATGCAATCTTCCGCTCCTCTTGAAGAGGGATTGAATGTTTTTGGAAAGGTTCACGGGGTGGTGCAAGATTCTCTTATCCTCTCGCCCGTTCCCGTAGGCGGTATCGGGAATGACGCGGATCCCGTCACGCTGGATGCGGCGGCCGTATTTATATTTGTGAACAAGGGATATGTCGTCTGGGCCTCTTCTGACATATGCGCCCTTCGAGACCTGTTTTTTGCAAAGAAAAACGTTCAAGAGTGGGTGATCGGAGATAGTTTTTTTGAGCTGGCAAAGCATTTTTCTGTCCTTACGACAAGAACCGAAGTTATCTCTTTTTTCTTACGGAAAGGATTTTTCCTTCCTGGACAGACGTTTTTCCGGGAGATTTCCCGGGTGCCGGTGGGCATGCGCCTTCATTTTACTAAGGAAGGTCCGCTTCAGGAACGCACGTGGGACAATATCAAAGAAGGGGAACGCACGTATGAAACATTCAAGAAAGCGTTCGCTTCGGTGCTGGAAGTGCGCAATTTGAACGATGACTCGGCTCTTCTTTTGAGCGGCGGGTGCGATTCCGGACTTCTTGCCGCCTTGGCCGCGCTGCAGAGAAAGGCGCATCCTTTAACGTTGACGTCAGTATACGCGCAAACCCTCAAGACAAACGAATGGGATGCTCATTGGTCAAAAACCGTAGCCGGCCATCTTGGTTTGGAGCACGTTCTTCTTGAAACAGACCTTGACAGGCACTCTCTTGGAGAGATTCTCTCCTCTCTGGTTGAACGCATGCCCCTGACCGCCCATCTCTCCGCGGGATTTCTTTCGCTTTACGAAGAAGTTGCCCGCAGAAAGAAAAAAGCGGTATGGGCTGGCCAGAACGCAGACAGCGTGTATATGTTGGGCCCGAGCAGCACGGGGAAAGGAGGCATATTGAAAAGATGGTACTTGACCAAAGAGTACTGGCAATCGCTTTCCGGCATTAGCGACAGAAACCCATTCGGATTTTTTATGCGCGCGGTCGGAAGCTTGGGCCCCCTTGCTCTCTATATGAGAAGGGGAATTTGGTTTCGCCAGCCAAAAACGTTCGGAGAATTGCTCCATGCGTTTGAGCATGCCGAAGAAGCCCTGGCCCTTCCGCGTTCTCAAGCGCCGCAGGGGAATTCATTGGACACCATGACCTCGCTGGAAGCAAAGCAGATGTTTTTTGAGCGAAAGGTTCAGACTTTTTTGATTGGCGGGGATCCACGCATCCATCAGGCAGCGGCGGAGAATTTCTCGTGCGATGCCGTTCTCCCGTATTCTGCGGCAAACATGATGCATTTCTTCAGGGGGCTGCCTTTGACGCTGCGCGACGTATTTCACCCCAAGCGGTTTATCTACCAATATCTGCAGGAACTTCTGGGCAAGAAGGCATATCTGCTGCTGTACGGCTCCCGAAAGATTCCAGCAGCCACAAAACGCTACCTTACCTGGAAAGAATGGCAGGCGTCTATTCTTCAGAATACCCGTTTTGGGGAGGGTTTGAGAGAATCTTTGGAGCTTGCAAGAACACATGGAATACGGAAGCGAGAAGAAGTTCAAGGGTTTGACGAGCAGAATCTCCAGCATATGATCGACTCAGCTTGGTTTTCTGAGGTTATGAAACGCATAGAAGGAATGGGCATACAGATAAAGTAAAGCTTTGAGCATAACGCTTTCCTCCATCTGAATTTGGACGTTGGACAGAGTCTAGTTGGTGGTATACAGTATTACATAGTTAGGAGGGGATACATGGTTACGGCAAACGTAAAAAACTTCGTTATAGACGTAGACGGTGTCATGACAGACGGTCAATTTTACTACACCGCGGAAGGGAAGGTTATGAAAGCATTCGGACCCAATGATCACGACGCCCTTTTGCTGCTTAAGCCCCATATGAACATTTGTTTTGTGACAGGAGACCGAAAGGGCTATGCGATAACAAAAAAGCGGATTGCAGATGATATGAAGTTTAGGCTGGAGTTAGCGAGTACTTTGGAGAGAGTCAAATGGATGGAAGACAACGGCTTTGAACCCAAAGAGTCTATTTATATGGGGGATGGGATATTTGATGCTATAGTTTTTGATAAAGTCGCCTATAGTATCGCTCCAGCGAATGCTTTTTATATAGTACGGAAGAAAGCCGATTTCGTGACCGAGTCAGTTGGAGGGAACAGTGCAGTGGCGGAAGCATGTTTGCACATCTTGGAGAAATTTTTTGAACCTATCAATCCGCTCAATCTGAAGCTGGAAAAGGGTAGTGGGGAGTGGGGACAATAATATAGAAACAAAAGATATGAATAGTAATACATATAAGGTTTGCATTTTAACAGCGGGAATAGGAGCTCGACTAGGATCTTTCTCCGAATCAATGAATAAGGGGATATTGCCCATAAATAACAAAGCAGCGATTTCTTATATCATTGAGAAGTTTCCGATAGATTGTGAAATCATCATTGCCGTTGGCTACAAAAAAGATAATGTCATTGATTATCTTACGTTGGCGTATCCCGAGAGGTCATTCACGTTTGTGGAAGTGGACAAGTATACAGGTCCTGGGAGCGGTCCTGGATACTCATTGCTTGCGTGCAAGGACTATTTGCAATCTCCATTCGTTTTCTGTGCTTCCGATACCATTGTGCTGGAAGACGTTCCGCCTCCTTCTGAGAATTGGATTGGTATAGCTCCCGTGCATGAAACAGAGCAGTACTGCACCGTAAAAATAAAAAATAATCTTGTTACTCAAATTGATGATAAAATCAAGACCGATAACAAATTCGCTTTTATCGGTTTGGCTGGTATTTATGACTATAGACAATTTTTTTTGGCTTTGGAGCAGAACCAGGAACTTCGCAACAACGAGCTGCAGATGGTGGATGGTTTCCACGGCCTTCTTGAACGGCAATTAGTGCCCGTTGGCTTCACATGGTTTGATACGGGATCTTACGTCAATTATGTAGAAACAAACAAGCACTTTTCTGGTGGAGAAAAAAAGTTTGACTTCAGCAAGGGAGATGAATTTCTTTATTTTGTGAACGATCGCGTGATCAAATTCTTTGCGGATAAAACGATTGCCGAGAAAAGATATTACCGCGCGACCCGTGCGCTTTCCGGCCTTTGTCCTGAAATTGAAAAGCTCAAGGGCAACTTCTATTCCTATCGTATGGTGCCAGGTCAAACTATGTATAATATGTTGAGCGTAAATTTACTCGCCGAATTCCTGTCGTGGAGCAAAACCCATCTCTGGAGGCGTTTGGAGCTTACACCGGAACAAAAAAAGGATTTTTCCAAGGCGTGTCACGATTTCTATTATACGAAGACAAAGAAGCGCCTGGAAATGTTTCATGAAAAAACAGATACAACAGAAGAACCTCGATGTATTAACGGACTTAACACGCCATCTGCCCTGGAGTTATTGGAGAGAGTGGACTGGGATCACATCGCAGACGGTATTCCTGCAAATTTTCATGGTGATTTACAGTTCGATAATATTCTTGTAAAGAGAGATCCAGGACCCGGCGAGCACAAATTTCTACTGCTTGATTGGAGGCATGATTTCGGAGGACAAATGGACATTGGAGATTTGTATTATGACCTCGCAAAACTCTACGGAGGCATGATTATGTCTTATCCGTTGATCAAGGAAGGCATGTTCTTCTGCGATATGAACGCTGATAATGTGTACTATCACTATTTTCTCAAAAGCGATGTAGTGGAAGCGAGAGAATATTATGAACATTTTCTCATCAGTGAGGGCTTCGATCTCGGGAAAATCAAGATTCTTACATCGTTGATATTTCTTAATATGGCGCCGCTCCATCACTCTCCGTTTGACGTACTCCTTCATGGTTTTGGAAGAAGTATGCTTGCCAAGACACTTGATAAAACTTTTGAGACGCGATGACCAACAAAGAACCAATTTATTTAGCTTGGGGTCCAATGAGTTCGGAAGCAGTTGAGGCCGTCTTTCGGTACTCTAATCTTCACCGAAAGCCCTTGGCGCTCATCGCTTCAAAAAATCAGATTGACTATAAGGGAGGGTACGTACAGAATTGGACAACCGAGTCGTACATGCGATTTATAGGAGAAATGAAGATGAAATATCCATACGCGCAAGTAAAAATTTGCCGCGACCATTGCGGTCCAGGCTTCAATGGCAACTATGATATTTCCGACACCTACGCCACCATTGAAGAAGACATCAAACAGGGTTTTGATTCCATTCATATAGACTTCTGCCATTACAAGGGGTTGAACGACGAACGGCTAGAAGCAACAAAAAAAGCAGTTTTATACTGCTTGTCGCTGAATCCTTCTCTTCAGCTTGAGATTGGTACGGATGAAAACACCGGCGAGAACTATAGTTTACCAAATCTTGCGGCATGGGAACGAGAGGTAGATTTTTTCAGGAGTTTTTGCAACCCAGAATTTTATGTTGTGCAAACCGGGAGTTTGGTTAAAGAGATCAATCAGGTGGGAACATTTAACAAGGCCTTTGTGGAGAAGGTTGCAGAAATGTTCAAAACGAAGGGACTAAAACTGAAAGAGCATAATGCCGACTATCTTTCAAAAGAGGATATTGATTTAAGGAGAGGAATTGTTCACGCACAAAATATCGCTCCTCAGCTTGGAGTTATTCAAACGCAGACCGTTCTTACCAAATGCTTGATGTACGGTGTACGAACCGACAAATTTTTAAGCGAGGTATACGACGGCGGCAAATGGAAAAAATGGATGTGGCGCAGTACTGCTGAAAATGTGCTCTTGTGCGCCGTTATAGCTGGGCATTATCACTTTTCTTCGGCCTCGTACCGGCACATGATAGATGAATTGGCTCAATGTGAAGATATTCGAGAAACGATCATAAATCAAATAGAGATGGTAATAAGTCACTATGTTGGCGAATAGGACAATATTGATAACCGGTTCATCGCGGGGAATCGGAGCTGCGACAGCAAGAATGGCAAAAGAATACGGCGCGCATGTAATCCTGCACGGAAAGACTGATTCAGAAGAACTGCGGAAGATGGCAAAAGAAATTGGAGCTCCATACTTTTTTTGTGACGTTGCCGACAACGAATCGGTAGAGAGAGAGATTGCAAAATTTGAACACGTCGATATTTTGGTTAATAACGCCGGCGTGAATCCTTCGAAAACATTCGGAGAGTTAACACATGAGGATTGGCAGCAGATTTTTAATACCAATGTTTTTGGGGTTGTCAATGTTTCAAAAGCGATACTTCCAGGGATGATACAAAGAGGAGGCGGCAAAATCATAAACGTCGCTTCAATCAAAGGATATTTCTACACGTCTGCCAAACCTGCATATGCCGCGACAAAGGCGGCGGTCATGCGTATAACCTCAAGCATGGCAGAGGAATTTGCGCCTTATCATATTCTCGTCAACGCCGTAGCTCCCGGGTTTTGCGCTACCGAAATGACGAAAGCGAGCATGTCTCCCGTCATTCAAAGACAGATTGATAAAATACCCCTTAAGCGAATGGCTTTGCCCAATGAGATAGCAGAAGTAATTCTATTTCTTGCAAGCGATAAAGCTAACTATATTACAGGACAAACACTAGCGGTTGACGGCGGCTATACGATAACGTGTTAAGAAGTTATTGAAAAACCTTATGAACAAGAGAGAAAAATTGGTGTTTTCGGAAAGTGA
>CAZAHG010000025.1:0-5839 GCA_964485065.1 uncultured Candidatus Saccharibacteria bacterium
TGTGGAGTGAGACCATAACGAGGTTATCCTATAAAAAAATGGATGTCTATTCAAGCCCCCACGAGATCCAAGATGAGAGGAGTTGCCTCTTCAATATCTCTTGTGGCCCTCTTCCCCAGCACTTCGTCAAAGTGTTTAGGCAAAAGTCCTGCTCCTGGACGCGCGACTCGGATATTTTCCAGGGTAAAGAGTTCCCCCTTTTTTACTGCTTTCTGCACCCATATTGAGGGCCGAAACTCTTTGTTCGCCTCTTCCTGTGGAGAAGCAGGGCCATAGTGAACCTGACCCATGGCTTTCTCCATCTGCTCTTGGGAAATACCGAGGTCTGAGAGCGCTGACTCCCCCTTCTCTCCCTTTCTGATGAGCTCTACCATGCGCTTGAATTCGTGTGGCTCAATGGAAAACTGCGCATCTGGGCCGCCGAGCTTCCTGTCCAAAGTGAGATGTTTTTCAACCACGGAAGCGCCCGCAACAGCCACGGCAAGCACCGGCAACTCAATGCCAGCGTTGTTGTCCGAAAACCCCGCAACCACGCCAAATCTCTGCGCAATATCTCCGATGGTTCGCAGATTCGTATATTCCCATGCCGGTTTGTCGGAATATGAAGTAACGCAATGAAGCATTGCTATCTCCTGGCATCCGTTTTCATGCAATGTCTTGACCGCCAATTCGGCCTCCTCTTGAGAGGCAAAGCCAATGGAGATGATGACGGGTTTGTGGGTTTTTGCCACTCTGCGAATCAGCGGAATATGCACTGCCTCATAAGAAGCGATCTTGTAGCAGGGAGGATTCACTTCCCGTTCAAGAAAATCAACTGCGGTTTCGTCGAATGGGGAAGAAAAAAGAACCATGCCAAGCTCATCCGCTAGCTTCTTGAGTTTCGGCTGCCATTCCCAGGGCGTGTAGGCCTGCTGGTATAGATCCCAGAGGGTTTTGCCTTTCCATTCATCTGGCTGATCTTTCCCTCCGACCAGAAACCATTTTTTATTGGACTTCAGCGTAATGGTGTCCGGGGTATAAGTTTGAAGTTTGACGGCGTCTGCTCCCGCCGCAGCAGCAGCGCGCACGAGCGCTTCCGCCTCCTCGTATTTCTGATGATGGTTTCCTGAAAGTTCCGCAATGATAAAACAGGGCTTTCCTTCTCCTGCCATTTTTTCTCCTATGCGCATCATAAACGTATTTCAGCGAGAATAGCCAAGTGATCGCTTACGCCGTCTTGCAGGCGAACGTTTGAGCACTGATATCCGGGAGTCGTAAAAAGGCCGTCTATCATCAGCTGTCTGCCACGCAACTTTTCCCCTGCTCGGTGAAGGTTCACATCGATGCTTGTCGTGTAATGAGAGGGGATGTTGTCTTTATAGCGCTTCGCCAACTCCGCGAAAATCTCTTCTCCCCGAGGCGCGTTGAAATCTCCGCAAAACACTATATCCGGAAAACCCCGCAGGGTCTTCAAAAGCCCCGTCACATGCGTTCTTTGAACATCGTCTGCTTTCCCGTCTGGCGTCCAGGTGAAATGAGTTGTTCCAACGGTAAATTTCTTCTCATCCTTCTGAAATGTTGCGGAAAGCACAAGATGATAATACGATTGATGGTTTCCGTCGAACATAAGATTCTGCACCGATTCTTCGTCTCCATGGTAGTATGACCTTCTCAAATTGCTCATGGGTAAGCGAGAGAGCAGGGCAATACCAAAAGGAAGAAAAGGAGGCTCCAGCTTGTTATCTCTGCCCATACACATCATCTGCCCAAAGGCGCTCTCCATGTCGAGCTTCTCTGCAAACTTTTGCAGATCATATTCATATACTTCCTGAAGGCACACCACATCGGGTTTTGCTTTTTGCAAAAAAGCCAAAACTCTGTCCAGGTGTTCCGTTCTTTCAATATTGATGCACGCAAGGGAAAGAAAACTACTCATAGAGATTTTATATACCCTTCATTCCTTTTAAAATGCCTGTTCCGCATACATGCCTGAGGATATTTGGTAAACAGGGAAACGTAGTGAAGGTATCCGTCTCTGATAGTGCTGTGCTCCGCGACGAATCGGATTACCGCAAGGTCTTCTAAATAATCCGCGGTCAGGCGCACGGAATAGAAATCCGAGGGCGCCGCGATGTTTTTCTTCCGGAACTGCCTCCTCTTTGTTATATACGGAGTCACGTGTTCCCGTTCCGAAGGAAGTGTTGCCCGAAGTGCGGCTTCCTTAAGCGCCTTTCTTGAGAATACCTCTGTATCCATGCCGTGCGGATACGAGAGCTCTATCACATTACTGACATAATCGTAGTTCCCTTCCTGAAAACAGGCGATGACTCGGTCAATGACTTCAGGATCAATCAGAGGACAATCTCCTGTGATTCTCACGATTGTTCCGTACTCCGGATATTCTTTTGCGCATGCGGCATATCTGGAAAGCACGTCCTCGCTGGAACCTCGAAAATAGGGCATGCGAAGATTCCTGCACAAACGCACGATCGCTCTGTCTTCCGGGTTGGTCGTGGTTGCCACCACGATCTTGTCGATCAAACGGGACTGCTTCACGCGAGAAATCAGATAGGCAAGCAAAGGAATTCCCCGCACCTTCATCATGACCTTGCCGGGCAAACGGGTAGAACCCATGCGGGCCTGGATAATGCACAGGGTTTTATTACGGTTTTTTAAAATATACTCCATCTCTGTCGATGGGAACAAAAAAAATCTTCAATCCGCGGCTTTGAATAAATTCATCCACCGCTTTTCTGCATCCCTCCCAACAATAGTAGTCGTCGATGATAACATAGCCGCCCTGGACCACGCTGTCAAAAAGGTTTTCCAAAATGCACCGAGTGGATTCGTACCAGTCGGCATCCATGCGAAGCAATGCGATGGGGCCAACCTGCTTTTTTGCGGCAGGCAGAGTATCTTGAAACCAGCCTTGCTCAATATGGATGGTATCTCCCGGCAGGCGCAGTATGCGAAAGAAAAGTCGCTGAACGTCCTCCAGGGGACCCACGCACTTCCCGATTGAGTCGAGTGTGCCTGAAATTTTGTTGCCCGCGTACTCTTTTGCCCTTGCCCCGTCATACAAGGTGGGTTCTGGCAATCCCTCAAAAGAATCGAACAGCCAAATCTGACGCCCGGGGTTAGCGGCAGAAGCCATCGCGGCGGCAGCCCCTCCTTTCCACACCCCGCATTCCATAAATGCGCCTTGCAGCTTCTCCTCTTCTGTTCTCTGCGCCAACGCATAGGCGTTTACCAGACGCTCGTAGCTCACCATGGTATACGGCAAAACCTTAAAAAACAAAAGCGCCCTGCGGGGATTCTTAGCGTCGTGCCATACTATCTCTTTCAAAAAACGGGCTCTTCGCCAGAGTTCTCGCAATCTTTTTGATTTTCTTGCGATGTGCTTCAAAAAAGAAATCATAATTCAAGAATGGTCCGGATTGTCTTTATCACATAACGCGCCTGGGCATGTGTCATGCCGGGGAAAAGCGGGATGCTTATCGTTCTCTCGTAATACCGCTCGGCGTTGGGAAAATCTCCCTTCTTGTATCCGAATGTTTTTTTGTAAAACGGGTGGAGGTGCAGGGGAATATAGTGCACCTGTACGCCAAGACCCTTTTCGCGTAACGCTTCAAATATTTTTCTTCTTCCGGTTTTTAATAATTCCAAACGCAGTCTGATTGGATACAGATGATATGCCGACTTGGCGTACGCCTTCTCAATGGGAAGCATGAGTCCTGGAACATTGCGAAATGCCTGATTATACTGCCGCACGATCTCTCTTCTCCTTTGCACGAATTTGTCCAGCTTTTTAAACTGGCTGAGGCCCAGGGCGCATTGCATGTCTGTCAGGCGAAAATTGTAGCCCGGCGTTTGTATTTCGTAATACCAGGGCCCCTTTCCCGGCTTCTTGATAATGCCGTGGTTCCGAAACATCTTGAGGCGTTCGTACAAATCTTTTCTATCGGTGACAATCATGCCTCCTTCTCCCGTGGTAATTGCTTTCACCGGATGAAAACTGAACATGGTCATATCGGAAAAGGATCCCACTTTCTTGCCTTTGTACTCTGAGCCCAGCGCATGGGCGGCGTCTTCAATAACCAAAAGATTATGCTCTCTCGCGATCTTTTTTATGCTGTCCAGTTCGGCTGGATGACCGGCAAAATCAACCGGAGCCAACGCCTTGGTCCTTTTGGTAATTTTCTTTTTGATTTCTTCGGGGTTGATATTCAGCGTATCCTCCTGAATGTCGGCAAATACGGGTTTGCCTCCGCAATACACAATGGCGTTTGCGGTCGCGGCAAACGTCATTGGAGTGGTGATAACCTCGTCTCCAGGTCCAATGCCGGCCGCGGCGTATGCCGCATGCAGGGCGGCGGTTCCCGAAGAAAACGCTACCGCGTACTTTACCTTGCAGTACCTGGCTATTGCCTGTTCAAATTGTTCAACTGCGGGCCCCTGGGTAATCCAGTCGCTCTTCAGTACGCGCACAACGGAAGCAATGTCGCTCTTGTCTATTTGCTGATGGCCATAGGGAATGGTTTTCATATCTCATGCTCCATTTCGCCAAGCATTTTTTTCATTTCTTCCTTTGTGATGGTGCGCTCATTCCGGTCGCTCCGATATGAAAAATCAGCGGGGACAGGTTTCCCTTCCTTCCAGTTCTCTTTATTCCAAAAAGAAAATTCGGGAGTAATCACGTATGCGTCATCAAGCTCTTGCGTGCGTCTTGCCTCTTCTTCGGTAACGAGTATTTCATGAAGCTTCTCTCCGGGCCGAATGCCCACGATTTTCACCTTGGCTTCGGGCGCCACCGCGAGAGCCAGGTCAAGAACACTCATACTCGGAACCTTGGGCACGAACACCTCACCCCCATGCATGCGCTCAATGCATCTGATGACGAAACGAATGCCTTGTTCGAGCGAGATCCAAAACCGCGTCATGCGTTCATCGGTTATGGTCACCTCTCCCGTTTTGCGCTGTTCCATGAACAGGGGGATAACACTTCCGGAAGACGCGATCACGTTGCCGTAACGAGCCGAGCTCAGACGCACATTTTTATGCGCACCGTATACGTTTCCCTGAACAAACAGTTTCTCCGCGACCATCTTTGTGGCTCCATACAGATTTGCGGGCTGCACCGACTTATCGGTGCCGATGTTCATCACCAGGGGCACCCGCTGATCAATGGCGGCATCAATCACGTTGACGGCTCCTTCAATGTTGGTGCGCACCGCCTCAATCGGATTGTATTCGCACACGGGAATATGCTTGAGGGCTGCCGCGTGCACCAGCACGTCAACATCTGCCATAGAACGCTCCAGACGGCTTTTATCCCGCACGTCTCCAAGAAAAAAACGGAGTCGGCTGTCGGAAAATCTGCGCCCCATTTCCACGAGAGCTAACTCGTTGTTATCAAAAATACGCACGACCGCGGGATTGTGTTCCTTGAGAATAACCTCGGCAAACTTCTGCCCAAAAGAGCCCGCCCCTCCCGTAATTAAGATCGTTTTTCCTTGAAAACTCATAACCGTAGTATACTATAAAGTATTGGTCTATTCAACCTGCCATCTGCTATGAATCCTAACTTCTTGAAACATACCGCGCTCATTGGCGTCTTTCTGATTCTTGCTCTGCCGCTGTTGAATATTCCTCCTTTCTTCTCCCCTCCCGATTGGGGAAAAGCGATCGTCTTTCGCCTTGTGCTTTCCGTGCTCCTGCTCCTCTTTACGTGGCAGGTACTTTCTGGGAAACAAAGGATACCGAAAATTTCCCTGAAAAGCACTGAGGGAATTCTCGTATGCCTGCTTGCGCTGTTCCTTGGCATATTTCTCTTGGCCACGGTATTTTCTGTTGATCCCGC
>CAZAHG010000026.1:0-5816 GCA_964485065.1 uncultured Candidatus Saccharibacteria bacterium
GAACGCCAAACTGATAATTTGGAGGTCGGAGGTTCGATTCCTCCCACGCCCACACATACGACTTGCAGCGATACTTTATAGAAAGGTCGAATAGTTCTACCATTTCATATCCATTATGATGTCCCAAAAAATTTTATCTTCTCTTCTTCATATTCTCGGAGTTGCCTTCCTCGTTGCGCTTGCGTTCTTGATCTGGAAAAATCCGGGAACAGGAGGCGCGAATTCATTTGCTGCGGTGGGATCTGCCCCATTCTCTCTGAGTTCTCTCAGCAGCGAGAGTGGGAACGGAAGCACGCTTTTTACGGTTTCTTGCCCGTGGGTGAGCACCACGCCGCTCCAGAGCTTGGCTCCTCAGGTCTCTTCCTGTGAGCCGGCATCGTGCCCCGAAACCGCAAGCGAAATTGCAAACGGAGGATGCGTGGCAACCGCGGTGGGAACGAACGGGGGAAACACCACTCCCGTGTACACCGCAGGATATTGCTCCAGATTTTGTTTGTCCAAGTAGCGAGCAAGAAGAAGCACGAAGTTGCTTCTTCGGGCCCGTAGCTTAGTGGTAGAGCGCCTCATTTGCAATGAGGAGGTCAGCGGTTCGAATCCGCTCGGGTCCACAGTTTCGCCAAGGCTTCGCCGAGAAATGTTAGACACTCAGTGTCTAACACTCACTTGCGCAATCTCTTTTTCATGGTAGAGTAAGCTATCAGCTTTTTTGACAGAGCGCCATCCATTCGGAAGCGGAAGGAGAGGATAATGGCCTGGCTCATACACAAGGTTTCTGGTTTGCGTCTGATCTGCACGAGCCTATCCATCGGGTTGGTGGGAGGCTTCATCTTCTTCTTCCTCAAGATGTTCCGCGTCGTAGAGGTGCGGGGATATGAGAGGTGGAAGTTTGAGTCGAAAGATGGCAAAGGGGTGCTTCTGCTCCATCGCCATTCATCCATGCGCGAGACCGTGTTCCTACCCATGATTCTGTCTCGCGAGTATATGCGTCATCCCTTGAAGAGCCCGTGCGGGACGCCCGATTCGAAGAACTACTACGACAAGTGGTGGTTCTTCATCGCAAGGCCAATCGCGATCTCCGTGCCTCGCGGCAATCAGTACGGACAAATGCGGGCCTTGCGCGAGATGCTCTGCGCTCTTCAAAGCGGGCGTATCATCATTCTCGCGCCAGAAGGAGGACGTACCTTCAAGGGCAAGGAGTTCAAGAGGATTGATGAGCAGGGTCGCATCTGCACGATGCCGCGTCCTCAAGACGGGGTAGATCTTACCCAGCCCATCATCCGAAGATTCCAGCCCGGCGTAGCCCTGCTTGCTCACGCGGCAGTGGTGGTCCCGGTCTGGGTTGTTTCAGGAAGAGGATGGAGCCAGCGGATCACGATCGGCACGCCCTTTTCCATTGATTCCTCTGTTCCCCGAGAGGAGATCAGGGATATCCTTGAAGCGGCAATGCTTCACACGGCGGTTTCGTAAGAGGCCGCCTTTTTTATTGCGTTTGCGGCATGGAATATGTATAGTGGAACCAATGGAGCCGATCCATGTCTTCAAGAGGGAAGAAACTTCCGAAGGATGGAAGTTTACCGTAGAGGTTGGATATAATTCGGAGAGGACGGGATTTGTCGTTTTACTCAGCAAAAAGTATTGGGAACGGCTTACAAATCGCACATGCGATCCGGAAACGTTTGTCTGCAAATCATTCCAACTGCTTCTTACGCATGTTCCGAAAGTCGCTATTCGCAGAGAATTAAACGTTGAAGACATTGATGACTATCTCCCGGAAGGGGAATATGAAGAAGAAATACAAAAGCGCATCCACGCACGATGAGTAAAAAACCATCGATTCCGCGGATTCGCGAAATATATAAAAGCCCCAAGAGCCAGGCAGGGAGGCTGATCAAGATACTGAACGAGTTTCAGGCGGGGTTCGAATTCTTAAAGCAGTACCCCAAGTCAGTCTCCATATTCGGGTCTGAGCGCTGCGGGTTCAAGAGCGACATCTACTGCCAGGCGGAAGTGCTCGCCTTTGAGCTCGCGCAGGAAGGGTTTGCCATCATTACGGGCGGCGGACATGGGATCATGGAAGCCGCAAACAAGGGAGCAGCCCGGGCAAAAAATGGAAAATCGGTGGGGCTGGTCATCGAGCTCCCGCGGGGCACGCACGCGAACCGGTATATTGAGAAATCGCTCTCCTTCCACTACTTCTTTGCCAGGAAGATGATGCTGGCGTTCGCGTCGGAAGCCTACATCTTTTTTCCGGGAGGGTTTGGCACACTGGACGAGTTCTTTGAGATGACCATGCTCATCCAGACCAAGAAGACCCGTCCGGTCCCGATTGTTTTGGTAGGAGAGGAATACTGGCAGGGTATTCTTGCGTGGATTCAAGAAACGGTATGGCGCAAGAATAAGGCGGTTTCTCGGAGCGACATGGCGATCTATACGTTGGTGGATACCGATCAAGAAGCCCTTGCATTTCTGAAGAAGACATTAAAGAATGGAAATACCCAAAGGTCGAAAGCGTAACGAATTGATATCATCCATGAAACGAGCAATAGCATATTCTCTTCCCATACTACTTGTCGCATTCGGGGCTGCCGCACAGACATCCGTGGAATCCAATGCGGTTCAGGACATTCGCGAAGGCATTCGTCAGAAGCTTCAGAACATTCAGGAGGTCAAGCAGGAAGTTCGCCAGGATGTAAAACAAGCCACAACCGAAGCGAATCAAAAAATTCAAGTGCTTCGCAAGGAAACGGTGGAACAATTTCAAAAGCAGCGGGAAGAAGCAAAGGAGCAAATACAGCAGAAGCGCGAGGAGGTGAAAAACGCCGTTGAGGTCAGGCGGGAAGAATTAAAAACCACGATTGCAGCTAAGAGAGAAGCATTGAAAGATCGCCTTCAGGTGGTGCGCGACGAAAAGAAGAAGCAGGCCGTAGAACGCATCTATACCACCCTCAACGCCATCAACGAGCGCATGACGGATCATTTCCTGAACGTTCTTGATCAGGTGGAAGACGTGCTTGATCGCGTGCAGGGCAGATCTGACAAGGCAAAAGCAAATGATCTGGATGTTTCTTCGGCGCAGACAGCAATTGATGCTGCGCATCGTGCAATTGACGAGGCCAGAACGGCTGTCAGGGAACAGGCGGCAAAGTCATACAGCATCACGGTAACGGACGAGGCGACCCTTCGCGAGAATGCAAAGAGCGCAAAAGAGCAGCTCCGCAAAGATCTTGAAGCAGCGAAAGACGCGGTCAAGGCTGCGCGAGATTCTGTACGAATAGCTGCGGTAGCCTTAGCCCAGATTCCTCGAGTGGACGAGGTGGAGGTTTCTTCTGAATCCGTAACCGAATAACCAAATCCATGAACACAAAGAATATTATTCTATTGATTGTTGTTGTAGCCGTAGCCGTTTTGTTGTTCTGGATGTGGCAGCAGGGAGTATTGCCCTTCGGGCAGCAGGCAGAAGCGCCCGCAACGGAACAGGGAGATACGACAGCAGCCGTTCAAGAACAACTTGATGCGGTTGATCTCGGAGATCTGGACGCAGAACTCCAAGGCATTGATACGGACCTAAACAGTCTGTAGAAAGACGAATCCGTCCGCGTCCTGCGCGGGCGGGTTTGTTTTTTGCGGCGGCTCTATGGTATGATGGGTCCTATGAAGCACTATGTATGCACGGGAACGTGCGGAGGGGCAGCGGAAACGCCAGGCACCTGTCAGGCATCCGACTGCAATCGGTATGACCAGCCGTTGAAGGAATGCGATTGCCAAGACGGTCTGCACGCGCAGATATTGGAAAACGACGCCAATCATCAAGAAGAATCAAGAAACATTGAGTGACGCATGCGCATTGAAATCAAGGGAACGGAACTTGTCGTCACCCCGGCCCTGAAAGAATACATAGAAAAGAAATTCCAGCCGATTTCCCGTTTCGTAAAACGCAACGAGGAGCAGGAAGGGGAGAAGGTATTGTTCGTAGAGGTTGCAAAGACCACAAAACACCATAGGAAGGGCCCCATATTCTATGCGGAGGCGACCCTGCGCCTGGCAAAAAACATATTGCGGGCCGAGAGCGTAAGCTCTGATCTGAAGTCTGCCATTGATCAGCTGAAAGGCGTATTCAAAAGAGAGGTATTGCGGTATAAAGAGAAGACAGATACCCGTAAAAAAAGATGATCTCAGGCATATTTTCTTCATTTGTCGTTTCCGTTCTCAAACGCATGCCGCTCAAACAGGTCTATGCGCATTGCGACATACCATGCGGCATTTATACCGCAGACCCCGCGGTTGTCGCAGCCAGGACTGTTCTCAAGATGGTGGAGAAGATTGTGAATCCTCCCGCGGTAGACGAGAAGAATATTGATTCTGTGCGCAATTTCCATAACGCAATGACGCGGTATGTTCTGGTGAAGGAACAGCACGCGCAAAAGTGTAAAGAAGAACTTCTCATCCTTTGGACCGATTACTTCAAGCAAGACCACCTTGCAACGTTCCCTGATCTGCATGAGAAATTTTGGAAAGCCGCAAAGCTATGTTCCAGGGCAAAGCAGGAGGTAAGCTTAGAGGGAGCTCGGGCGCTCCTTGCAGCCGCAGAAGAGATAGCGGAAATGTTTCATAAGGCGGCCCGCCTGCAGACGCCTGGAGCGTCAGCGACTGGCGGGCAGGAAGCCGTCAAACACTAAAAACCGTGTTTTCTTTTTTTCTTGTACGAGATCGCAGTATGGCGCCCTCCGTATCGGATGGAGACGTGGTGTTTGCATCATCCCTATTTCATCCACGGCCGGGAGATATTGCGATCGTGCGCGATCCCCTGGATGCCGAGCGTTTGCTGATCAAGAGGATAGTGCGCATTGAGAAAGAGAATTGTTGGGTTGAAGGGGATAATAAGGGACTGAGCTGCGACAGCAGGCAGTTCGGATACATTCCTCTTCATTTGGTATTGGGGAGGGCATGGAATATGGCTTGACAGGCAAATTTGTGGTATAAAGATATAATTTACGAAAAAGGTCGAAACGTACATATAGCGCATTAACTAAGTAAGATTGAATAAATCAATATATGTTAGCACTTGACTGGTATATCGTAACTATTCAGGCACTCCAGAATCTATGGCAGGGCGTCGTGGGATTCGTTCCTATGCTCGTTGGCGCGCTTGTCGTATTTGGAGTAGGATGGGCGTTTTCCGTGGGCGTAGGGAAGCTCGTGGCAGACGTTCTCAATCGTTTGAAGTTCAATCAATTGCTCGATCGGGGAGGCTGGAAGAAAGCAATGGATCGGGCGGATCTTAGGGTGGACACCGCAGAGTTTATCGGAGGAATCATCAAGTGGGTCTTGGTGATCGTATTTCTGACGGCCGCGGTTGAAATCCTTGGTCTCAAGCAGTTCGCATTGTTTCTTCAAAACATTCTTGCGTATCTTCCAAATGTCGTGGTGGCTTCGCTCATCTTCGTGGTGGCCGTTATCATTTCAGACATTGTAGAGAAGGTATTGCGGGCAGTGGTTGAGGGAGCGCAGTTGGGGCACGGCAACACGGTGGGAGTGATCGTGCGATCGTCCATTTGGATCTTTGCCGTCACCGCCATTCTATTGCAGTTGGGAGTGGCTCCGTTCCTGCTTCAGACCATGCTTACGGGTGTGGTTGCTTTTCTTGTCATCGCCGGAGGCATTGCCTTTGGTCTGGGAGGAAAGGATGTTGCGGGAGAAATGCTTCAGGATTTGAAGAACAGGCTGAGGAGATAAAGGGGTATTTTCAGAAACGAGACAACTCCGCTCTGCGCAAGTCGAAGGGCGGGGTTTGTTTTAGCCCGCCCGCCATCGCAAGC
>CAZAHG010000027.1:0-5776 GCA_964485065.1 uncultured Candidatus Saccharibacteria bacterium
GGAAAGATGGGAGATGAATATGTTTCGGTGGAGCATTTGCTGCTTGCCTTGGTTGACGCTGAAACCAAAGCGAAGGAAGTACTGGAACACACGCATTTTGTGCAGGGAGGAAAAGATGCTGCCACGCTGGAGTTCGGAAAGCTCGATTACGATACCGTGCTTAAGGTATTGGCCGAGATCAGGGGAGGAGTTCGGATTACAGACCCCGCCCCAGAATCTAAATACCAGGTTATCGAACGATACACGAAAAATCTGACGCGGTTAGCCGAGCTCGGCAAACTTGATCCTGTCATTGGCAGGGAAGAAGAAATCAGAAGGCTCATGCAGGTGATTTCCCGCCGCACGAAAAACAACCCCGTCCTCATCGGAGAAGCCGGCGTTGGGAAAACCGCAGTTGCGGAAGGCCTGGCTCAAAAGATCGTGAAAGGAGAGGTGCCCGAATCTCTGAAAGACAAGGAGATCATTGCGCTCGACTTGGGATCGTTGATCGCGGGCACCAAATACCGCGGAGAGTTTGAAGATCGCATCAAGGCCCTGCTCAAAGAGCTGGATCGGGCGGCTGGCAAATATCTGTTGTTTATTGATGAGCTGCATACGCTTGTCGGAGCAGGAGCCGCCGAAGGCGCGATTGATGCTTCCAATCTTCTTAAGCCCGCGCTGGCGCGGGGCGATCTCAGGGCCATTGGAGCAACCACGCTCAAGGAATATCAAAAGCACATTGAACGGGATCCGGCTCTGGAGCGCCGCTTTCAGCCCATCTACGTGGCAGAACCTTCCATTGAAGATACCGTGTCCATTCTGCGGGGCATCAAAGAGAAGTATGAGTTGCACCACGGCGTTAAGGTTAGAGACGCTGCCTTGGTGGCAGCGGCGAATCTTGCCGCCAGGTATATCTCAGACCGATTTTTGCCCGATAAGGCAATTGACCTCATGGATGAATCCATGTCAGCCCTGCGGCTGGATATGGAGTCAGAGCCAGCAGAGCTGGATCAGCTTAAGCGCAAGATTCAAAAGCTTGAAATTGAACAAGAGGCGCTCAATTCGGAAAAAGGGGAGACGAAAAAAAGAAAAGTCATCATCAGGCAGCTTGCCGATCTGAGAGAAAAAGAAAAGGCAATCGAGGCAAAATGGTTTTCGGAGAAGGAAGCAGTGAATAACATCAAAGAGCTTAAGGCAAAGCTGGATCAGCTTCGGTTTGAGGCAGAGCGGGAGCAAACGGCAGGCAATCTGCAAAAAGTGGCAGAGGTGAAATATTCCCTTATTCCCGATCTTCTCAAGAAGCTCAGGGCAGAAGAGCGCAGGCTCCTGAGATTTCAAAAGAACCGTCCCATCGTTAAGGAAGAGGTGACGGAAGAAGACATGGCAAAGGTGGTGGCCAGGTGGACGGGGATACCCGTTATGCGCCTCATGGAAGAAGAAGCAAAGAAACTGGAGAAGACAGAAGATGCTCTCAGAAAGCGCGTGGTTGGACAGGATGAGGCGTTGCAGGCCATAGCATCGGCCATCAGAAGAAGCAGGGCAGGCCTTTCAGAAGAGAACAGGCCCTTGGGCTCATTTCTCTTTCTTGGTCCAACCGGAGTCGGCAAGACGGAAACCGCCAAGGCATTGGCAGAGTTTCTGTTTAACGATGAGAACGCCATGATTCGTCTGGACATGTCGGAGTACGCGGAGCGTCATACCGTATCCAGAATGGTAGGTTCTCCTCCGGGATACGTCGGATATGAAGAAGGAGGCCAGCTGACCGAAAAGATTCGCCGGCGTCCGTACAGCGTTATCCTCTTGGATGAAGTGGAAAAAGCGCATCCCGAAGTATTCAATATCCTCCTGCAGATTCTGGAAGACGGCCGCCTTACCGATGCCAAAGGAAGAGTTGCTTCATTCAAGAACGCCATCATCATCATGACTTCCAATGTCGGTTCTTCGCATATAGCCCTCATGGCTCCCATGGGTTTTCTGGGCGAGCAGGGGGAGGAAGCAAAATCAAACGTGCGGGAAAAAGTGATGGCAGCTCTCAAGGAGGAGTTTCGCCCGGAGTTTTTGAACCGCATTGACGAAGTCATAATTTTCAACTACCTGACGAAAAAGGAAATTACGCGCATCGTGGAACTCGAACTTTCCAAAGTGGAAGGGCGTCTGGCTGCTCAGAATATTGAGCTGGAGGCAACCGAAAAAGCGAAAGCCCTGCTTGCTCAGAAGGGTTTCGATCCGAATCTGGGCGCGCGCCCATTGCGGCGAGTGATCCTAAGGCTCGTACTCGACCCCTTGTCTTTGAAGATCGTTGCGGGAGAGATTCCCGCCGGAGTTCGGGTGGTTCTTGACGAAAAAGACGGAGCAATCGTATTTCAAGGATTAGATCATCTTGTTTCTCCTCTAAAGAAAAAAACAGCCCGGGTTGCCGTCTGAAGCGAATGATAAAACATATTTTTTTGATCGTTTGTATTTTTGTTCTGGGAGCTATGGGAGGAATTTGGGCGCAGGCGTTCTTGCTGCCGTATCTTGGTTGGAACAGCCGTACGGTGTTTGTGCAGCCGGTCTCCAGGATTTCGGTTGACGAGCCTGCGGCCCTAGAGAAGACCGTAGAAAAATCCAGTAAGACCGTGGTATTGGTGCAGAGCTCGGCCTCCAGAAAGGGTTCGGGACTTGTGGTGACGTCAGACGGCCTGATTCTGACTCGGGCTTCACTGGTGCCAGCGGGCTTCGGGGTTTTAGTGTTGCTTGATCAAGACCAGGAAAAAATTCCCGCCCAGGTGCTGAAGCGCGACGCGGCAAACAACCTCGCTCTCCTAAAGGTAGAAAAGAACAACTTGTCCACGGCCGGGTTCGTCAATGACGGAGAGCTCAGGCCCGGAATGAAACTCGTGCTTCTCGCCAGAAGCGATACGGGCACAATCGTCAACGAGGGGGTGGTGCGCTCTGTCGCAGGAGATTTGATTCAGAGCACAATGACAGAAACAACGGCCTCGACCGGGGCCGCGGTTTTCACGGTAGAGGGACGCGTGGCCGGCATTGCCGCGATCGCTCCTTCGGGAAGCGTCACAATAATCCCAGCGTCTTTCCTGCGCAGCTTCTTGGGCCTGTAATATAAATCCTAGACTCGGTCTAGTTATCCACACCTAGACCGAGTCTAGGATGAGGGGAAGTTATTTGAATGTGGCGGAGAGCAGGCCGAGGTGCCTCGCTCTTTTGATTGCCCTGCTTACCTGGCGCTGATGGAATGCGCACAGATTGGTTCGTTTTCGTCCCCGGATTTTTCCAAGACCAGAAATAAAACGTTTGAGTACGATCGTTTCTTTGAAATCTACGTCCTGGATGTCTTTTTTGCAGAATGAACAATCCATTAGAATGGTATGTCTTTTACGTCAATATCTTCATCTTCTTCGATGATTGGGATTTCTTCTGCCGGAGGGGCCTCCTTTGAGGGAGGTTGCCGGAAACTCTCTCCCTCTTCGCCCGAATACTGTTTTTTGGGGCCGAGCTGGAGCCGTTCTGCCACGATCTCGGTGCGGTATCTCTTCTGTCCGCTCTGCTGATCGTCCCAGGTTCGCGTCTGTATGCGCCCTTCCACATACGCCATGTTTCCTTTTTTGAGGTATTCGCTGGCTACCTCAGCCAGTCTTCCCCACAGAATGACGCTGTGAAACTCCGCCTTCTCTTGTTTCTGTCCAGCCTGGTTTTTCCACGTTCGGTTCGTAGCCATGCGCATCGTGCAGACTTTTTGTCCGGAAGTCGTAGTTCGCAATTCTGGATCCGCGGTCAAATTTCCAATGAGAAAAACTTTGTTCAGATTCATCCCGTTAGAGACTTCTGTTATTTATGGTTATTATCATGTCGTAATATGGCCCATGAAAATTGCGGTCTCTAACGGGATTCATGCCTGTGGTTTCTGGAGGAGTTCGTCAATTTTCTTGTCAATCTCCTGGACATCTATTTTTTCCTTGGCTTCTGCGGGCGTTTTCAGTAAGCTTACGTGCAGCTGTCTTCGTTGGGGCAGGGGGCTGCGCTGCCTCTTTATGGTAAGCATCATGCGGAGAATTTCTGGTATTTCCTTGAGTTTCTTTCCTACGGTTTCGCAGTTCTCTTTGGCAAGCGTTGCCTCAATGCGGCAGAGATGGGCTTCTCTGCGCTTTTGTACGAAGCTTGGCAGGGGGCGTTTCCCCAATATTTCCTGCGACTGCACCATGCCTCCGTTTTCCTGTATAAGAGAGGCCGCGGCGGCAAGCCGCTGTCCGGCCCGTTCTTCTTCAAGCAAAGGATCCAGAAGAAGTGTCCATTCGTAGTTTGGCATGAGGGCACGATAGCATATAATAAGTGGGTATGCAACTGAATCCATCCATATTCCGAGAATACGATATTAGGGGGAGAGAAAACGATCAGGAGCTCAATGTAAATTCCCTGGAGCTTCTGGGGAAAGCCTACGGAACTTTTCTCGCCAAGCGCGGAATCCAAGAATCCGTAGTTGCTCACGACAACAGGGCAACTTCGGAAGAATTCTACCAAGCCGCAATCCGCGGGCTGCTGAATTCCGGGTGCAATGTCATTGAGATAGGCATGGCCACCACCCCGATGTTCTATTGGTCCCAGCATTATCTCCAAACCAAGGGAGGTCTCATGGTAACCGCATCCCATAATCCTGTGGGATGGAACGGATTGAAGCTCTCTCTCGGATATTCGCACACGCTGAACCAGCAGGATCTCCAGGAGATCCGCCAGATTATTGAGCAGAAAGGCTTTTCTCAGGGACAAGGGAAGATTCTGAGAAAAGAAGAAATATTTCCGCCCTACAAAAAAGATCTTCTCTCCAGGGTATCCAGTATCAGGCCCTTTAAGGTGGTGGTGAATACGGGAAACGGCACCGCGGGATTTTTCGCCCCTCAGATTCTCAGGGAAGCGGGGTGCCAGGTGATAGAATATCTTACGAATCCGGATCCCGCATATCCAAAATACACGCCCAATCCCGCAAACGTAGAAATGATGGAAGACACGGGTTCTCAGGTGATTTCGCATGGGGCCGACTTTGGCTTTGCGTTTGACGGGGATGCGGACCGTCTCGGCCTGGTGGATGAGAAAGGAGAGAATATCTGGCCCGACCGCTATCTCATCCTCCTGTCCCGCCTCATGCTCCAAAAGAAACCAGGGGCAAAAATCGTATTTGACGTGAAGGTTTCTCAAGCGCTTCCGGAAGACATCAAAAATCACGGGGGCGTCCCCATCATGTGGAAGACGGGCCATTCCTATATCAAAGAGAAAATGCAGCAAGAGGGAGCTGCTTTGGGAGGCGAGATGTCCGGCCATATCTTTTTCTCCGAAGGGTATTACGGATTTGATGACGCCATGTTCGCGAGCCTGCAGCTTCTGGAATACTTTTCTCGCGAGAATAAAAAAGTATCGGAACTCATAGCCAGCACCCCGTATTACATATCCTCTCCGGCACTTCACGCTTCATGCCCGGACGATAAGAAGTATTGGGTTGTGGAGCAACTTACCGAAGAATTTAAAAAAGAATACGAAGTCATTGATATTAACGGAGCCCGGGTGCTGTTTGGAGACGGCTGGGGGTTGGTGCGGGCTACTTCAAACTTGCCTGCGCTCGTGTTGCGGTTTGAGGCGAAAACAAAAGAACGGCTTGCCGAGATTGAACAGCTGTTCCGAGAGAAGCTTCAAAAATTTGATTTCGTGGGCAAAGATTGGGAAAGCGCCTGAGCTATGCCTGCAAGAATCCCGCCTTGTTGCGCACCTCTTCCATGGTGTCCTGCGCTACAGAGCGTGCGCGTTTTGC
>CAZAHG010000028.1:0-5354 GCA_964485065.1 uncultured Candidatus Saccharibacteria bacterium
GGTTCCCTGAGGCAGTGTTGCCTCTCCGGTCACGTCCGTGGTGCGAAAGTAGAATTGGGGTTTGTAACCCGTGAAAAACGGAGTGTGTCTTCCTCCTTCTTCTTTGGTGAGAATGTACACTTCAGCATCAAACTCAGAGTGCGGGGTGATTGATCCCGGCTTTGCCAGCACCTGGCCTCGCTCCACGTCTTCTTTCTTCAATCCGCGCAAGAGAACACCCACGTTGTCTCCGGCTCGGGTTTCGTCCAGGGTCTTGTTGAACATTTCCATGGAAACCGCAACGGTCTTCTGCGTGGGCTTCAGGCCTACGATCTCCAATTCGTCGTTTGCCTTCACCATTCCCCGTTCCACCCGGCCCGTCACCACCGTTCCCCGCCCTTCAATGGAGAAGACGTCTTCTGCCGCCATCAAGAAGGGTTTGTCTATTTCGCGCTTAGGCTCTGGAATGTGCTCGTCAACCGCATTCATGAGTTCAAGAACTTTCTTGACCCACTCGTCGTCGGCAGACTTCCCTTCCAATGCCTTGAGACCCGAACCCCGGATAACAGGAACCGTATCTCCGGGGTAGTTGTACTTCTTCAGAAGTTCCCTTACTTCGGACTCCACGAGATCCACGATCTCGGGATCATCCACCATGTCGATCTTGTTCAGAAACACCACGAGCGTGGGCAATCCAACCTGACGGGCCAAGAGGATATGCTCTCTGGTTTGAGGCATGGGGCCGTCTGGAGCCGATACCACCAAAATGGCGCCGTCCATTTGAGCGGCTCCGGTGATCATGTTCTTAATGTAGTCTGCGTGACCGGGAGCATCAATGTGCGCATAGTGACGTTTGGGGGTCTCGTACTCCGAGTGGTGGAGCGCAATGGTGATGCCTCGCTGTCGTTCTTCCGGAGCGTTGTCTATATCAGATACGCTTTCAGCCTTTACCTTGTTGCCGGCCAACGCCAAAGAATGCAGGATGGCTGCGGTCAGAGTGGTTTTGCCGTGGTCCACGTGCCCGATGGTACCGATGTTCACGTGCGGCTTTGTTCGTTCGAATTTTTCTGCTGCCATAATGGTGTGTTGTTTTAGTTTATTGTTTATTGTTTATTGTTTATTCTGTATCATTATCATTCCAGCGGTAAATCGTCAAGGGTGAATTCTTCTTCGCTAGGCGGAACGTCGTTATGTAATTCTTCCTGTTCCCTCGGCCTGCTGTATTCTTCAAAGGAGAGCACAACTAAGGTCGGATTTCCATTCTCTACAATGATAACCCGTTCTCCGTTTCTGATAAGATGCTTAAGGTCTTTCAGATCCATATTGATGCATAATTATTAGCGGCGTTTTCCTTCAATAATCTCCTGGGCGATAGAAGAAGGAACTTCCTCGTATCGGTCAAACTCCATGGTAAATGTCCCCCGTCCTTCTGTCAATGAGCGAAGTTGGGTTGCGTATCCGAACATTTCAGAAAGGGGCACCTTGGCATGCACCACCTTCATGTGCAGTCTGTCTTCGGTCTCTTGAATGGCAGCCCTCTTTGCGGAGAGATCTCCGATCACGTCTCCAAAAAAGTCGGCGGGGATCAATACCTCAAGTGCCATGATGGGTTCAAGTAATACGGTCTGCGCCTTTCTGCACGCTGCCTGCAGGGCCATGGATGCCGCAATCTTAAAGGCGATTTCAGAAGAGTCGACCTCGTGGTAACTTCCGTCAAAGAGCGTTGCCTGAATATCAATCATGGGATATCCGGCAAGCACGCCTTTATCCATTGCTTCTTTCACTCCTTTTTCCACCGCGGGGATGTATTCGCGGGGAATCGAAGCTCCCTTGATCTCGTCTACGAATTCAAATCCCTCTCCACGCGGTTTTGGAGCAACCCTGAGCCATACGTGTCCGTACTGACCGCGGCCCCCCGACTGCTTGATGTATTTGCCTTCAGCCTCTTCTTCCTTTTTGATGGTTTCCTTATAGGCAACCTGAGGTCTTCCGATATTCGCTTCCACGTTGAACTCGCGTTTCATGCGGTCCACGATGATTTCCAGATGAAGTTCTCCCATGCCGGCAATAAGGGTTTCTCCGGTTTCCATATCGGAGCGGACCCTGAATGTCGGGTCTTCGTCGGAAAGGCGCTTAAGAGACATGCCCATGCGTTCCTGGTCGGCTTTTGTTTTGGGCTCGATGCGAATGGAGATCACGGGCTCGGGGAAGAAAATCTTCTCCAGAAGCAACGGGGCCGATTCATCGCAGAGCGTGTGTCCCGTGGATGTGTTCTTTAAGCCTATGGTGGCCGCAATGTCTCCCGCATAGAGTTCTTCCACTTCTTCGCGGTCCGCGGCATGCATGCGCAATATTCTGCTGATACGTTCTTTCTCCTGGGTAGCGGTATTTAAAACGTATGAACCTTTCTTGAGCGTGCCCGAATATACCCTGAAATACGTAAGCGTACCCACAAAGGGATCGGAAGCAACCTTAAATGCCAGGGCCGAGAACGGTTCTTCATCCAGGGGTTTGCGCTCTACTTCTTCTCCGGTTTTGGGATTCGTGCCCTTGACCGGCGGAAGGTCGGCAGGACTTGGAAGATAGTCGGCAACGCCGTCCAGCACCAGCTGCACTCCTTTGTTTTTCAAGGATGAGCCGCAGAACACCGGAACCAACGTTCCCGCCAGCGTTCCCTTGCGGATAACGCGCTTTATGTCCTCAACCTTGAGATCTTCTCCTGCCAGATATGCCGTGAGCAAGTGTTCGTCTTCTCCCGCGATCTTCTCCAAAAGCCTGTTCCGCCATTCCTTGGCAAGCTTCACGTAGTCTGCCGGAATCTCATGTTCTTCCACTACGCGTCCCATTTCTCCCGTAAAGACGTACGACTTCTCTTGTATAAGATCGATGATGCTCTCAAACTTCTCTTCTTCGCCGATCGGAATCTGCATGGCTATTGCGTTGGGAGTGAGTTTCGTCAATACCGAGTTCAAGCTCTTTTCAAACGATCCTCCCATGCGATCCAGCTTATTGATAAAGCAGATGCGGGGCACATGGAATTTGTCTGCCTGGTGCCATACGGTTTCCGACTGGGGCTCAACTCCTGCCACGCCGTCAAACACGACAACGGCTCCGTCCAGCACGCGCAGAGAGCGCTGCACTTCTGCGGTAAAATCAATGTGGCCCGGGGTATCAATAATGTTAATGCGATATTCGCTGCTCTTGTCTGCGTTCTGCACATACGTTGGCGTCCAGAAACAAGTTGTCGCAGCAGACGTAATCGTAATGCCCCGCTCCCGTTCCTGAACCATCCAGTCCATGACGGTAGTGCCCTCGTGCACCTCCCCGATCTTGTGGGAAATGCCCGTGTAAAACAAAACACGCTCGGTTGTCGTTGTTTTTCCGGCATCTATATGAGCAATGATGCCGATATTTCTATATTGCTCTATGGAATATTGCCTGGACATGCTTATGCAAAATGAGCAAATGTCGCTTCGCTCCTTACGCGAAATGAGCAAATGCCCTGTTGGCGTCTGCCATGCGGTGCGTTTCTTCTTTCTTCCTGAAGGCCGTTCCTTCTTTCTTGGCCGCAAGCAGAATTTCTTCTGCGAGCTTCTGCGCCATTGGCTTTCCCTTCTGGGAGCGGGCTGCTACAAGAAGCCAGCGCAATGCCAGACTAAACTTCCGATTGCCCTTTACCTCTACCGGCACCTGGTAGGTGGCTCCTCCGATGCGGCGAGACCTCACTTCCACGAAAGGAGAAATGTTTTCCATTGCCTGCTGGAATATTTCCAGAGGTTCTTTCTTGCTCTTCTCTTTAATCAAGGTAAAGGCTCCGTATACGATTTGTCGCGCAACGGATTTCTTTCCCCGTTCCATGACATGATTGATGAGTTTGGAAACAATCACATCTTGGTATATGGGGTCGGGATGAATGAGTCGCGGGGGTGTTTTTCTCCGAGCCATGCTATTTTCCTCGTTTTGCTCCGTATTTAGAACGCTCCTGTTTCCTTCCTTCAACTCCTGAGGCGTCCAGCACGCCGCGCACGATGTGGTAGCGCACGCCGGGAAGGTCTTTTACCTTTCCTCCCCGAAGCAGCACCACCGAATGCTCCTGCAAATTATGGCCTTCCCCGGGAATATACGCGGTCACCTCGGCGCCGTTGCTCAGACGCACTCTCGCAACTTTGCGCAGAGCCGAGTTCGGTTTCTTTGGCGTCGTGGTAAATACGCGCAAGCATACTCCCCGCTTGAAGGGGGCCGGGTACTCTACGGGCCGGTTTTTCAAAAGATTAAAACCAAACGTCAAGGCGGGCGCCTTGGATTTCTTTTTGGCCCTTGTCCGTTCTTTCTTGATAAGTTGATGAATTGTAGGCATGCAAAATCGCAATTCAAAAGGTATCGTACCAGGAGACGTAAAATATGTCAATCCGCTTCTTACAGGGAAATCCCGACGATGAGAGAAAAAAGAATGCGCACGAGAGATATGAGCCAGTTAAAGAAGAAAAAGATGAATATGAGCAGAAGGAAAAATCCATATTGCTGCAAGAGCATGCGCACGGAACGCATGGAATCCGGCAGAACCGAAAACAAGAGGTGGGAACCATCAAGCGGCGGGATGGGAACAAGATTGAACAATGCGAGGATCAGGTTTACCGAAACAATGGAAGCTAAGAAATGCGGGATCGCCGCAGGCAGGGCTTCAAGAGGAAGAAAACGGAGCAGAAGTCCGAATACAAGCGCTAACGCAAGGTTTGAGGCGGGACCCGCCAAGCTTACTTTCGCCTCCCCCCATTTCTGATCTCTTAAACGCGCGGGGTTTATGGGAACCGGTTTTGCCCATCCGATGGCAAATCCGCCCTTGCTTACCAGAAGCATGAGCAGCGGAAGAATGATTGAACCGAAGAGATCTGCGTGCGGGATGGGATTTAGGGTCAAACGCCCCGCATCCTTTGCGGTAGAATCTCCCAGCGCATTGGCGACAACGCCGTGGGAAACCTCGTGCAGCACCACCGAAATCAAAAAGACCGCAATGAGAAAAACGAATTCCATACGGCTTTAGCGTATCACGGCTTGCGGAACGCGACAATCTTTGATACAATCTTTTTTATGACACAATCATGCGCTCTGTGCGGAAAAGGAAACAATAAGGCGTGGACGCTCGTGAAACTTCGCGGAAAATACAACCCGACCGTTTCTCATAGACAGAAGCCGAATTTGCAATGGCTGCGCTTGCCTGCCTCGCCGTCAGGCGGGCCTTCGGGGAAACGCATCAAGGCATGCACCAAGTGCATCAAGGCGCGAGCAAAGGTGTAGCAAGAATTGCAAAATCACCCCGTTGTGGAAAAATAGGAGCGAAGCGACGTAAGAAACCGAAGGTTTCTTAAGCCGGGGGT
>CAZAHG010000029.1:0-1602 GCA_964485065.1 uncultured Candidatus Saccharibacteria bacterium
CCTCATTATTGAGGCGGTGGCTAGTCTGCCCTTGCGGGTGAGAGAAGCGATGAAGAATGTTGCAATCGTGATTGAGCAGGAACCCCGCCGGAAAGAATCAGGCGAGACCGACATCAAAATGCACGAGACGTTGCTGGGTCTTTACCAGGGAATCCCGTTAATTGAACGGGATTCGGGATATTCCGGAGTGCTGCCGGACAAAATCACCATTTTTCAGAAACCGATCGAAACATTGAGCGGAAAAAGCGAGGAGAACCTGAAAGCGCTTGTGGCTGAAGTGGTGTGGCACGAAATCGGTCACCACTTTGGTTTGAGTGATCCTGAGCTTGGCCTCCTTGAGAAAAAGCGAATGGTTTTTAGGCGCTTGCCGTAGAAAGCCGCACCATGGTTGAGTGCTCTTTGGGCACCCAGCTTCGGGTATATTTGTATCTTCGGTATAACCGGATGTATTCATTGAGAATTCTGTCAGGTCGAAACTGCTGGGCTGTTTTTTCTGCTTCTTTTGCCATGCGTTTGCGCAAGTCTTTGCTTGAAAGAAGATGTTTAATGCGTTCGGTCATTTCTCGAAGATTGTTTACGATGTATCCGTTGCGCCCATTTTGAATGATTTCGGGAGCGACCCCAATCGGAAATACCACGGGAATCAGGCCTTGAGACATTGCCTCTACCAAACTAAGACAGAATCCTTCATATCTTCCCGGATTGATATATATGTCTCCGTAGTGAGAGCACAAGACGCGCTTTACCGTTTTCTTCCGGAGATTAAAGTATGAAGCCATGTTTGGCATACGAGAAAAGAACGTCCGGAACGCGTCTGATTTCTCGGTTAATCCGATGATCGTTTTCTGTACCTTGGGAAATTTTTTGAGCATGACGATAAGCCGGGTTATTCCCTTAAGTCTGATGGTAAAAGAATCTTCCCCCATTCTTCCCGAATACACCAGGCCCGCGTTTTTTCGTACGCGCTTTTTTTCTTGCGAGCCAAACCAAAAATCTTCAATGTTGTTGTGAATGACGACAATTTTGCTGGCCCGAACCCCCTTTTCAACCAATTCTTTTTTAATGCCTTGAGAGGCCGCAACAACAAGGTTGCATCGTTTTGCCACGTAGAGCTCAACTTCGCTGATATCTTTGAGCGCCCCTCTCTGCGGCACAATCCGGGAAATAATCCCGAAATTTTTTAATTCGTTGAATGCTTTGGCAAGCCCCCTGTGTTCTTTTGCGAGCAGACTTGAGGAGGGCACATTTTTCAAAAATCCTGCGGTTGTGGATCCAAAATGCGTGATAACAGGTACTCCGTTTCCTAAAAAGGCAAGCGTGGTGTATGTGGTACCCTGGATAAGGTCGTATTTGGTTGCCTCTTTTCGTTTGGTGATGAGGGAGTAAAAGAAGAGAATATTGCTTAAGCCCCTCAGGTTCGTAGAAAGAAAGTTGATGGTTTCTTTGGGATATAATACGTCTACCCGATGCGAAAGTCGCCGCAGGTAGTTTACCAGGATATGATTAAAATGGTGCGCCCCTGTTTTCCTCAATTTTTCGTTGTGGATATAGAGAATGCGCATATGTCCCCTAAGTAAAAAGCCCCCATAGTGGCTTTGTATG
>CAZAHG010000029.1:1702-5167 GCA_964485065.1 uncultured Candidatus Saccharibacteria bacterium
ATGATGAGGGATCCCATAAGCAGAGCCCCCGCAAACTGAATTCCAATGGCGGTGACCAGTGCGAAGAGCGTGAGAAACAGAAATTCAAGGAAATGAGGCCGCAACTTTGCGGTTTGGGCAAGATCGCCAGAAACAATGGAAAGCGTAAGCCTGGACTTTATGAAGATGAGAACGGAAATTACGGCAGAGGCAAGAACAATGCCCCAGAGGGTTTGCGCCAAAGAAACCGCGGCAATATTTCCAAAGAGCGTTTCCAAAAGCTCTTCTTTAGGACTCAATAAAGATCCCAGGGCCAATGCAACCACAAACAGCACGCCCACCAGGGTGTCTACCGGAATTCGCGTGCGGTGTTCTATCGCCCAAATGACGGTGGTTCCAAAAAGAAGAAACGCAAGCGCTCCGAAGAACACGTTAAAGTGAAACAGAAGGCCGAGAGCCAATCCGGGAAGCGCAACATGGGAAAGCGCGTCTCCCACGAGCGCCATGCGCCGCAACAGGGCGAACGATCCCAGCAATCCTCCCGCAATTCCCACCAGAGCTGCTGCGATGAGTTGGAGAAGAGATATTGATTCAATCATAGAGTTATTCGTGAAGATGGTGATAGAATCGCTGCCCGCCTCCGTACAGATTTTCCAGTTCTTGAGGAGTCAAGACCTCTTGGGGAACCCCAAAACATATCTGCACTTTATTGAGACAGAGAACTTTTGTTGCGTATCGATAGACCGTCGTAAGGTCGTGCGAAACAAGCAAAGTGGTGAATTGCTCTTTATCCTGGAGACGATGAAGGAGATCGTATATTGTTTCCTGCCCCCCTACGTCTACGGAAGCGGTGGGTTCGTCAAAGAGCAGGAGGGAAGGTCTGGTTTTCAAGGCAAAGCCCATGAGCAGCCTTTGAAATTCTCCGGACGAGAACGCGCTCAGGGATTTTTGCAGATGCGAAAGAGGAAGCCCGACCATCCGGATAATTTCCTTTGCGGAATACGCAACGTTGAAATTACTCTGTAATTTCTTACGTTGCGCCAAATTCAGAAACTCTCCTCCCGTGAGCGGGAGATTCCGTTCCACGTCAAGCTTTTGGGGTACATATCCCATGGTTACTCCTTTTTCAATCGTAATCTCGCCCTTGGAGGGCAGGGCGCCAATAAGCGCTCTCAGGAGCGTTGTTTTCCCGGAGCCGTTCGGACCAATGACCGCAATTGTTTCTCCCTTGTCCACGCTGAAAGAAACGTTTTCAAGCGCCTTTTCTTTTCCGTAGAGCACCGAGAGATTTTTTACTTCTAGTAACGGCATGTCTGTTCCATAGTACTACATTTTCGATTCATTTGCTCTGACCCGTTGATTTTGATACATTTCAGTTGCAATACAGGGGCCTGTAGTAAAGTGGCATTACGCGGCATTCGCATTGCCGAGTCGCGAGTTCGATTCTCGCCAGGTCCACCACAATGCAAGGAACTCAACAAAAAGAAATGCTCGTGGTAAAAGCGTCTGGAGAAGTAGAGCCCTTTTCCGAGGCCAAGCTGCGCCGTTCGCTTGAACGGGTAAAAGCTTCACCGGTGATAATTAAAGACATTGTTGCCCACGTCAGGCAGGAGTTTATAAACTATTCCAAAACGCGCGATATCTACAGGCATGCGTTTTCTCTGCTGCGCAAACACGAACGCCCTGCCGCGGCCCGCTATTCTTTAAAGCGAGCCATTATGGAGTTGGGGCCGACCGGGCATCCCTTTGAAAATCTTGTCGGAGAGCTTTTGAAGCTGCAGGGATTCTCGGTTGAGGTGGCCGGCATTGTGCAGGGCCTGTGCGTTTCCCATGAGGTTGACGTGGTGGCAGAACAGGGCAGTCGCCACATCATGGTTGAGTGCAAATTTCATAACGAGCAGGGCATCAAGTCAGACGTGAAGGTGGCGCTGTATGTGCAAGCCCGCTTTGAGGACATTCAGAAGGCGGGCGGGCAAAAAGATCCCGCGCATACTCAAAAATTTCACGAGGCCTGGCTGGTCACCAATACCCAGCTTACATCCGACGCCATTGCCTACGCTTCGTGCGTTGGGATGAAGGCCATTGGCTGGAACTATCCTGCACAAGGGAGTCTGCAGGATCTCATTGAGCAAGCGGGTCTGCATCCGCTTACCTGTCTCACAACCTTGAGCGGTTCCAATAAGCGGGTTCTTCTGGACAAGGGGCTGGTGCTTTGCAAAGACGTAGCCAAAAACAAAAAAGCGCTGCAAGCAATCGGCTTCAATCAGCCAAAGATCGCTCAAGTCGAAAAAGAAATCACTCAGCTTTGCGGTATTTAATCTAGCCCGTTGACAGAAAAACGGATGTCTGCTATCTTGCGGGTATGGAGAACCGCGATGTCCGATGAAACGGACATCCTTTTCTAAAATATATGATCGACATCAAAAACTTAACGGTACTGCTTGATCAGATCGCAGAAGAAAAAGGGCTGCAGAAAGAGCGTGTGATGGAGGCAATAGAGCAGGCCATCGCCGCTGCCTACAAAAAAGAATATGGGCAGCGTGGTCAGGCAATCAAGGCGAAAATAAACACGAAGACCGGCAAGGTTGATTTTTGGCAGCTCAAACTCGTGGTGGATACAGACATGATCTACTCAGATGAAGAACTGGAGCAGATGAAAGAGGCCAGGGAAAAAGGAGAGGCGTGGCCTTTAGAGGAAAAAGAGGAGAAGGAAAAGATCAGGTTTAACCCAGAGCGCCACATTATGCTGGCCGAGGCAAAGAAAGAAAAATCCGATGCTGTTGTGGGAGACGAGCTGGAGTTTAAGCTGGAACCCAAAGAAGATTACGGCCGTATTGCCGCTCAGACCGCAAAGCAGGTTGTGCTGCAGAAGATTCGGGAGGCGGAGCGAGAAACCGTGCTTTTGGAATTCCAGTCTAAAGAGGGAGAATTAATCTCAGGTTTGGTGCAGCGCGTGGAGCCGCGCATGGTATTCTTTGATCTTGGTAAAATCGTGGGCATTCTTCCCAGGGAAGAGCAGGTTCCGGGAGAATTCTATCGCCCGGGACAGCGCCTGAAGCTGTATGTCATGCGGGTTGAAGACAGTCCGAAGGGACCGACAGTTTTCATTTCAAGGGCGCATCCGAAGCTCGTCACGAAACTTTTTGAACTTGAAGTTCCCGAGATTGGGGCCGGCACAATTGAAATCAAGGCGATCGCACGGGAACCAGGATCCAGGTCTAAGGTTGGAGTGGATTCGCATGCGGCCGGAGTGGATCCGGTAGGCTCCATGGTGGGCCAGCGGGGAACACGAGTGTCTGCCGTCATTAACGAACTCGGCGGAGAAAAGATCGATATTATCGAATGGGCGGACGATCCCGAAAACTTTATCAGCCACGCGCTTTCGCCAGCAAGGGTGCTTCAGGTGGAGCTGTTGGATAAGAATATGGCCAAGGCCGTGGTGCCGGAAGACCAGCTTTCTCTCGCAATTGGCAGAGAAGGGCAGAA
>CAZAHG010000030.1:0-269 GCA_964485065.1 uncultured Candidatus Saccharibacteria bacterium
AAGCAACAACCTCATCACCCATAACAATCTTGCGGCAGACGGCACAACGTTCATTAACGGAACTCCCCGTCAGGAAAACAGCGTCTCAAAATCCTTTACGACACTCAGCGACCTCCGCCTCACCGAATTTAACGAAATAACGCTTGGCATTCTCGGAAGTCCGTATAAAACGACAAATATCCTTCTGACTATCCCACAAGGTAAAACCCTGAAAATTGACCCTGGGGTTATCATTGAGTTCTTCACATCCATTTCGGGTTCAAATGCCG
>CAZAHG010000030.1:316-526 GCA_964485065.1 uncultured Candidatus Saccharibacteria bacterium
AACAATCAGTTATGCCAGACGCACTATAGGAGAAGGTCCATCAGTCCTTATTGAAGAAAGCTCGCCTACCATAAAAAACGCAACTATAGAAAACTACGAATGCGATAACTGCAGAGGCATAAAACTCATCCATTCAAATGCGACCATAGAAAACACGCAATTCCTTGGAGGATATCCAAACCAGCCCACATTTGGTATTCACATAGAGTT
>CAZAHG010000030.1:536-1428 GCA_964485065.1 uncultured Candidatus Saccharibacteria bacterium
GTGGAGGTCCTTGAAGTCGGAGATCTTCCAACGGTTTCAGAAAACACGTTTACTGGAAACGGACGTGCCGTTGATGCCTTGTACCCAAATATTGCTTTTCAGAACAACACAGGAAGCACAAACACCTCAGTCAATGGTATTCTCTTGCAAAACGGAACCATCAACCAAAACCTAACCTGGTTCAAAAACGACCTCCCCTATGTTATCTCGTCTTCCTTCAGCGTTGCGTCTGGCAACACCCTCACAATCCAACCAGGCGTTACGGCGCAGATGCAAGACAATGTCTCATTTACCGTATATGGAACCCTCAATGCCCAAGGGACAGACCCTAACCATGTCACCTTTACTTCGTTTAATGACTGCTCTTCAACCCCATGCCCAGGTGCCTGGAACGTCCTATCCTTTGTTTCACCGAGCACGAACTCTGCGCTCAAGTACATGGACATCTCATATGGCGGGAAAACAACCGGAAACATTTACGCCAAGGATGCTTCAGTTGAAATTGAAAATGTAACTTCGTCTTATGCCAAAGAAGCAGCTCTCTACCTGGAGAACTCTTCGTCCACGGTCCAAAACTCAAGCTTCACGGACAGCCAGTTCGGACTGAAGCTCTATGGTCTCTCCTACCCCGTTCTACAGGAGGGCCTGTCGTTTGAGAATAACGATATCTATGATATCTTCATCCAATCCGAAACAGAGTGCGACTCGGTTCTCGGAGGATATGCGACAAGCCAGAACACAAACTGCCCTTAACCACTTGCGCTACATGTCAAAAAACTAGACTCGGTCTAGGTGTGGATAACTAGACCGAGTCTAGTTTTCCACAGCTAAACGAGATTAGGCACAGCTTAGGCATGCTTCTTGAGCCACTGGCCAGTGTAGCCCCGACGTC
>CAZAHG010000030.1:1438-5043 GCA_964485065.1 uncultured Candidatus Saccharibacteria bacterium
GACTCGGTTCTCGGAGGATATGCGACAAGCCAGAACACAAACTGCCCTTAACCATCTCTGCGCTCCCTGTGGAAAACTAAACTCGGTTTAGTTTTCCACACTATTCCTTGACACGTATACCAAACTGGTGATACACTATAGATACGCTAATAAATAACAGCATATGGCTACCACAAAGAAAAGAATCGTCATCAGCATCCCAACATACGTAGAGCATGCCCTGGAACTCTTGTCTAAAAGAGACCAGGTCCCCCAAGCAACAAAAGCCGCGCATCTTTTGGAGATTGCTCTGGAGATTGAGGAAGATCGGATATGGGATGCGACCGCAAAAGAACGAGACACGAAAAACGCGCGGTTTCTCTCACATAAGAAAGCGTGGGCATGAGCTTTGAGATACGCTATCACGAGGCAGTTGCCCGCGAAGACATCCCAAAGCTCTCAAGCGAGTGGAAAGAAACGATTAGGATTTCAATAGAAAGAAAACTCAGAGAGCGTCCCGAAGTATTCGGAAAACCGCTGCGACATTCCGCAAGGGGGTACCGAAAACTTCGTGTCGGCGACTACCGGGTGATTTTTCGAATAGAAAAGGATCTGGTAAAAATCTTCGTCATCCAGCACCGTTCTGTTGTGTATAAAATCCTCAAAAGAAGGCTATCTTAGAAATCTTTGGCTTAGCTTAGCCAATGGCCGGTGTAGCTCTTTTTGTTTTTCATAATATCCCGGGGGGTTCCTTCTGCGACAATCGTTCCCCCGCGATCTCCTCCCTCGGGCCCAAGATCAATTACCCAGTCGGAACTCAAAATCACATCCAGGTTGTGCTCAATGATCGCCACCGTATTTCCCTTTACCACCAACTCCCTAAGCACATGGAGAAGCTTTTTCACGTCGTCAAAATGCAGGCCCGTGGTGGGCTCGTCTAAAATATACAGCGTTCTGCCGGTGGCGCGCTTCGCAAGCTCGGTGGCAAGCTTTACCCGCTGAGCCTCTCCTCCTGAAAGAGAGGGAGCCGGCTGGCCAACCTCAATATAGCCAAGCCCCACATCGTTGAGCGTTTTCAGTTTCTGGGTGAGAACCGGGATGTTTTTGAAAAACTCAAGCGCTTCTTCTACGGTGAAACGCAGAACATCTGAAATATTCTTTCCCTTGTATTCGATCTCCAGCACCTCCCTGTTGTATCGCTTGCCCTGGCATTCTTCGCATTCAACGTAGACGTCGGGCAGGAAGTACATTTCAATCTTCTTTAGCCCCTGGCCTTCGCACGATTCGCACCTTCCCCCTTTCACGTTAAACGAGAAACGGCCCAATTTGTATCCCCTGATTTTTGCCTCTTTTGTCTTGGAGAACAAATCGCGAATGGTGTCGAATGCTCCGGTATACGTGGCGGGATTGGAACGCGGGGTGCGGCCTATGGGCGATTGGTCAATGAGCGCCGCTTTGTTAAGAAACTCCGTGCCCTCTATTTTGTCGTGAGCCCCCGGCTCTTCTTTTGCGCGGTAGAACTTCTTGAGCAGGGATTTTGCGAGAATGTCATTCACGAGCGTGCTCTTTCCGGATCCCGATACTCCGGTTATGCATACGAACTTCTCGAGCGGAATGCGCACGTTAATGTCTTTCAGATTATGTTCTTTTGCTCTTTTAATAACCAGGAATTTTTGCTTCTTGCCATTGGAATCTGAGGAGGGGGCATACGCCTTCTTTTTTCCCGCAAGATATTCTCCGGTAAGCGTTTTGCTTTTTAAAAGCTGACGAGGCGTACCCTGAAACATGATTTTCCCTCCGTGCTTCCCGGCTCCGGGGCCCACGTCAATGACCCAGTCGGCGGCTTTAATGGTTTGGGGATCGTGCTCCACCACCAGCACGCTGTTTCCGATATCTCTCAGTTGTTTGAGGGTTGCAATGAGCCTGGCTTGGTCGCGCGCATGCAAGCCGATTGAGGGCTCGTCTAAAATGTACAGCACTCCGGTAAGCTTGGAGCCGATCTGCGTTGCCAGGCGGATGCGCTGCTCTTCTCCTCCGGAAAGCGTGCCTGCCTTCCTGGAAAGAGTGAGATAGTCCAGGCCCACGTCCATGAGGAATTGCAGGCGATTTCCGATTTCTTTTACGATGGGAAGCGCAATCGATTTCTCCTGGCTGGACATCTGAGAGGAAAGCTTGCGGAAAAACGCGCTCGCCTTCTCAATACTGAATTGCACCGCGTCATCTATGGATTTCTCAGCCACGCGGCAGCTTAACACTTCCGGCTTCAGGCGCTTTCCTTTGCAGGTCTCGCAGGTGCGCTCAACCATGTACTGCTCGATTTCTTCTCTCGCGTACTCAGAATCGGTTTCGTGGTACCTGCGCTGAAGCCACGGGATGACGCCTTCGAATTCGCCATCACCATTCATCACAAGGTCAACAACTTTTTTAGGCAGATCTTTTACGGGAACCGTAAGAGAAAACTTTTCTTGTTTGGCCAGTTCTTCCAGCTTCCACCAAAAAAACCCTTGCCTTCCAATCTTATGGGAAGCGTGCGCCCAGGGGAAAATCGCTCCCTCTGCAATAGAAAGACGCTGATTGGGAATCACGAGTATGGGATCAACCTCAAGCTTTTCCCCCAGCCCCTGACAAGAAGGACAGGCGCCGTACGGACTGTTGAAAGAGAAAATGCGGGGCTCGATCTCAGGCAGACTGATGCCGCAGGATTCGCAGGCAAAGCGCTCGCTGAAGACGAGATCTTCAGCTGACTTACGACTTACGACTGACGACTTACGACTGTCGTTAGTCGTTTGTTGTTGGTCGTTAGTCGGTTGTTGTATGCTCACAACAACCATTCCTTTCCCGAGGCGAAGAGCAGTCTCCACCGAATCTGCGAGCCGAGAGCGGTCTAAATCCTTTTCAATGACCAGCCGATCCACCACCACGTCAATGGTGTGTTTCTTTTTCCGGTCCAGTTCTTTTTCCAGCGCCTCTTCAATGCGCCATACGATTCCGTCTATGCGGACTCTCACGAATCCGCCGCGCTGAATTTCTTCCAGGGTTCCCCGATGCTCTCCTTTCCTATCGCGCACCACAAGACCCAAAATCATAATTTCTTTTCCCTGCTGGAGACGGCTAAGCTGTTCTGTAATCTGGCTGGGGCTTTGGCGCTTCACCTGTTTTCCGCACTTGGGACAATGCGGAACTCCGATTCTCGCAAACAATAATCTGAGATAGTCGTAGATCTCGGTGATGGTGCCTACCGTGGAACGCGGATTGTGGCTGCCCTTTCTCTGATCAATGGAAATTGCGGGGCTGATGCCGTCGATGCGATCCACGTCGGGCTTGTCCATGACACCCAGGAACTGGCGCGCGTAAGCACTCAGGCTCTCAACGTATCTGCGCTGGCCTTCTGCATAGAGCGTGTCGAATGCGAGCGAACTCTTCCCGGAACCCGAGAGTCCGGTGATCACCACAAGCTTGTTCTTGGGAATATCAACGTCAACGTTCTTGAGGTTGTGGACCCGCGCTCCGCGAATTTGGATGATGTCTTGTTTCATAACGCGTGATCGGCTCAAAGGCTTTGTATTGTACCCTGAATGTCAAGATGCCGCAAGATATGCTACCTTCGAAATTAGGCCCATGAAGTT
>CAZAHG010000031.1:0-4952 GCA_964485065.1 uncultured Candidatus Saccharibacteria bacterium
GTGCCGGCGCGGGCCACGGGTTCGTATTGATCAAGCCACCGATAGTAGTCGGTCGGCTGATCATATCCATGTACGGCCGTAGCTCTTCCTCCCACCATCTGGTTTACGGAAACTGCTATCCATCCCTCGACTTCGCTCGGGGTAATCTCTTTTGGGTCGAGTTTTATATATTTGTCACCCAGCCAGTATTCGGGATTTTCTCCGCCAAAGTAGTCCAGCTGGATTTTTTGTATATTATTCTTCTCAACGAAATCAAGCAGACGGTAGAAGTCCTGGCCCCAGTCGTAGTTTGAGTCCGCTGCAATGCGCCATCCTTGCGCGAGGCCGCCTGCCAGCTCGTTGTAATATGAAAGGTAGCCGGGAAATACCGTGAGAGAAGAACCCGCATACCATATTCCAAGAAGCAGGACTGCGGCAGCGAACGGTTTCTTGAAACCGTGCCGGATGTGAGCGTATGTTTCTTTGATGCTCCATGCGATGAGAAGGAAGAGGAAAGGGTACGTGGGGAGAAGATGGCGGATGCCGATATTCAGGTTTCCTGCCATGGCAAAACCCCAGTAGAGCAGGATGAAGAGGGTAGAGGAAACGATGGCAAAGTGCGTCCTAAACCAGGAGAAAAGACGTTTTGCGTTCCGAAATATCAGAAACAGAAGGCCTGCAATTGCAATAAGAGTGAGGAGGTGTAGGGCCAGGGGTTCTTTGAAAAGATAGAGGGTGGGAAAGTACGAAGAGAATCCAGATCCCGAAATATTTCCCAGAAAGTACACCGTGTTCCCGAAGGAAACGCGCTGGCTTACCATGAGCACGCCCCTGGCGTATTGGGCAAGAGGCCGCAGGAGGGGATTCTCCGTCATGGAAACGGCAATCTGTTCTGGGACGGTCAGTTCTCCTGCAGCCAGGTCAGCCTTCGTATCTCTCGTCTGCTGCTCTGCGGGATAATTCCATACATGGAATTGATAGACGGGGAATATGACGAATACGACTCCGATAATCCCAGCCAAAGATGCGAGAACAACATATCTGCAGAGTTCCTTGAGAATGGCTTTGCCAGGTCTGTGCAGCAGGACAAAGAAAATGGTGAGTATCGCAAGGAAGGGTATTACAAGAACCAGGGTGAATTTCAGGATCATTGCGACTCCCAAGATTATGCCTGCCTTGAAGATATTTGTTTTTGTGGGATGTTTGAGAAATTTCAGCCAGAGGAACGTAGCTCCAAATGCGCCCAAGGCAGCTGCAATATCGTTGGTGACAAGTCTGCCGTGCGCAAGGAGCGTGGGCGAGAAGGCAAAGAGAAACAGGCATGCTAAGGCAATGTAATTGCCAAAAAGTCCGCGCGTTGTTTTGAACAGAACCCAGCCCAACAGCATGAGGAGTCCTATCATGGGAAGACGGGAGAAAAGAATGATCTGCTTAGGATCGTTTCCCGACCGGTAGAGAAACTCTCGGCCCAAATCAAACTGCACCCACCATGCGGGAGCTTCCTTTGTTTGCAGCCACAATTCTTTATCCGAAGGGAAGTTAAGATCAAGAAACAGCAGGGGAGCAGCAGCCAGATCTTTGAGCAAGGGAGGATGCTCCGGGTTGAGACGGTAATCTTGCAAGGTGAGATATGAGTAGCCGGCCGGGATGTGAGCCAGTTCGTCAAAGGTAAGGGAATCGGAGCGCATGCTTAAAAACGCGAATGCCCCCATGATGAAAATGAGGATGATCGCTGCCGCATTTGTTTTGTCTAGCGTGTGCAGCATCTCACGGGATGGGAATGTATACAAAAACCCGGGGGAATACGCTCAGTTTCCCCTGGGGGTAGCGAAGCAAAAGAGCGTCGAGCATACTGCGTTCTTGGTTCATGGTGATGATGAAGTCTCCTTTTTCGAAGGTTCGTGTTTTTGCGTCTTCCGAGCTTATAAATATGGCGTCTTGCCTGCCCGTTGTTCTTTGGATAAACTTCACCGTTTCTGTAGGGAGATCTCCTTCACTTTTCACAACATATTTTTTTGTTTCTGCGGGCAACTCATTCGCTATTGTTCCTGCCTCAACAAACCTTGCGGTAAAGGCGTCTTGCACCTGGGGCAATTTTGCCCACACGAGAAAGTATTCATTGAATACGACAATGGTGCTGCCAACGAGAAAGAATCCGAGAAGAATAGGGAAAAGGACATGATGAACCCTTTTTTGATCCAATATATTTTTGAGCCAAGAGAAAAATAGCATTCCTCCCAGGCCGGCCAAGGCGTATATCGCGGGCATGACCCCAATGACGCGGAGCGAATGCGGGATGCCTTCAAAGGTGAGAGCGCCCGGAAGCAAAAGAGCGAAGAACCAAATAAAGAGAAGAGCATAGACGCTATTCCATCGCTTGATGGCATATGCGATTGCAATAAGTACAAAGAGGCCGGCTGCCAGAGATAGTTCGGGGCTTCCAGAGAAGTTATGGCGCCAGTTGAAATCTCCTGCGATGTGAAACATGGCAAGGTGCTTTCCCAAGCTTTCTCCAAATGCCAGGAGGGAATTCTCTTTGGCAAATATTGAGATACCTTCGGCCCTGGAGACGAAGAACTCGGGATTGGAGAAGAAATACAAGAACAGGGGAGCGGCCGCTGCAATGGCAATGAAAGAAAAAATGCAGAACGAAACAATGAATCGTTTCCTCCATTGTTCTTTGCCAGCCTGGAAGAGCCATATGAAGAAAGCCCCTGCCACAAGCAGCGCCGAGAGTCGGAAACCGATGTATGTGTAGAAACCAAGGCCGTAGATTATTCCCGCGGCGGCAAAATTCCAGAGTCTTCTGGTGCGCATGCCTTGCAGAAGAAAAAAGAAGGCAAAAGAAAGAGCGAGGGGTAGGAGAATTGCCCGGAACTGTATGCGGCTGAAGTTTATATGCCAGAACGAGACCGCAAGGAGAAATGCGGAAATAAGCGCAGCAAGCTCTGCCCGTTTTCTATCTAAAATTTTCCTGAGAAGTTCTTTGGAAAGAAGATATTGGGCAAGAACGGTGAGAATGCCGGCTACAGCCGGCACGATCTTGAACGACCAGATGCTAATGCCGAATATCGCGAACGAGAGAGCCGTCAGATTATTAAAAAGGCCTTCCCTGCCGTTGTTTGCGGGATAGAAGGCCTGGGGCTGTCTGGTTTCTAGGGTTTGGATCGCATCCGTTGCGTTTTGCGCCTCGTCAGGATAGATGCCGGGAGGAATGTCCTGAAGCTGCCACAGTCTCAAGAAGGCAGCCACAAGGATGACGAGAATCAATGCGAACCTTACACCCATCGCTTGCGCTTGAAATAGAAGTACATCATTGCCATGGCTATTACCATGGAAGCCAAAATGAACCAGAAATCTTTCGGATGATCCCCAAGCGGCAGTAGGGCATTCATGCCAAAGACGGAGGCAATAAACGTGAGCGGGAGAACGAGCGTGGAAATCACGGTGAGGAGGCGCACGACTTCGTTCGTCTTTGCGGTGAGCAGGGAATTATTAGTTTCTTCAAGCGCCCGTACGGTTTCCCTGGCCGTTTCCAGTTCGTGCACCGACTGGTTGTAGTCGTCCATGATGTCTGAGAGATAGGGTTCTACCTCGGGTCCGAAGAAATTCACTCCTTCTTTTAAGAGCAGCTTCAGGATTTCTCCCTGAGGTTCAACGATTCTCCAGAAGTTGATGACGTCTGCTTTCGCCAGCGAGATTTCCTGCACCTGGGTGCGTTCTTCTCCCTGGAAGATTTTTTCTTCAATCTGATCTATTTTCAGATTTACCCTCGTGAGTTTTAAAAGAGATTGCTTCCAGAATCCGCTGAGAATATGAAAGAGAAGATTTCCCGCATCCTGGCTCATATACTTGTTGCGCGTTTCGGCATACAGGTTGCAGCTGTCGAACAGGGCTTTTACGGAAATAATGGAGCTGTAGTGCACGGTGATGACCGCGTCTTTGGTAACCAGAATATCAAGTTCCCTGGAGCGGGTCTCCTTTCGTTCTTTGCTGTATACGGGGTAGTAGAAAATGAGAGAGAGGTAGTCCGGAAAACGTTCTGCCTTGGGGCGCCATGCGGGAATCAGCAATTCTTCCAACACCAAGGGATGGAAATGGAAACTTTGACGCAGATCGTCAATGTCTTCCCGGGTTGGATTCTGAATGTCCACCCATTTTACGCTAGGCCCCTGAATGGTTCTGAGCATATTACGAAATTATACCACAAGAAGAATATCCCCAACAGAGGTTGACAGGTTGGGGTATATATGCTATCATTTAAATACGGGTTAAGAGGGAACCTGATGAAGCGAAGAAAGGAGGTTCATTGAGATGACAACGGTTACGACCGACATCGAGCAGATCAAGGCGCTCTTCGCAGAGGCCGTCGAGAGGACGACTCTGCTCGTCCACGACATCGACACGGAGGAGCGGATGCTCCGCCACGGCACGTATGGCCTCTTCCACGAGGCAATCAAGGCCGTGGTCCCCGTACTCAAGTACGTGGACACGGAGATCACGACGAGAGCGGGCACTTGGTTGCGGGGAATTCCGCTCTCCGATGACCTTGTTCTTTCCCGTGTAGGGAAGCTCCGCTGGATGAGCGGCGGCAACGAGTTCGATGCGAAGGACCTCTCCCTCGAGGGAGATGACGACGACCAGATCGCCCAGCTGATCCAGATGCTGAGCGTTCTCGGAGCCAAGTTCTCAGAGGCGCTTGCCAAGGCAGACGAGCGCCGGGCGAAGATCGCTCAGCGGAGCGGCCAGCTCGCACAAGCGGCCAAGGCCTTCCAGGCCTAGGCTGCTAAGAAGCCGAGGTACCCTCTACCTCGGCTTTCGATTTTAGCAGTCATGGGTATTGACTGCTAATTTTGTTTTCCCTATAATCATCAAAGAGAGTGTTCGCTTCCGCTTCGTCCGCCAAACCCACGGCCTTCCCGAACTTCGCTTCAGCGAAACACTCTCTTTAACGAAAATTATGGGGATTACAG
>CAZAHG010000032.1:0-3216 GCA_964485065.1 uncultured Candidatus Saccharibacteria bacterium
AAACTCAGTATAACACAAAGAAAAACCGCCAAGTAAATAAAAAAATTGCCAAAAATGCCCCTCCTGTCGCTAATAGCAACGATCGTGGTTATTAACGACAATTCTTTCTTCTGGTATGATAAGAACGTATGAGACCCTATAACGAAACCACCAAGACGATCCTCCTCTCTTTTGCGTTAGCAGGAGGCATTATCATTGCGGCCAGCTCTCCTTGGTTTGGCGCAAACCTCGCACAAAAACTTCTTGACGAAAAATTCCTTAAAAAAGAAATTGAAAGATGGAAGTTAGCGCGCGCCCTCAGCAGACTCAAAAAACATCGGCTTCTCGTTCTTCAGGAAAAAGACAATGGCACATTGGTAATTGAGCTAAGCGAAAAGGGAAAACGCGTGGTACAAGAAATCCAGGTTCGCGATCTTGCGATTGAAATACCCGCGGCATGGGATAAAAAGTGGCGCATAGTAATTGCCGATATCCCAGAGAAGCTGGGAAAACTCAAAACAAGAAACGCGCGAGATGCGCTTCGAGAGAAACTTCTTGGTTTAGGGTTTTACCCCTTCCAAAAAAGTGTCTGGGTAATCCCATGGTCCTGCGAAAAAGAAGTTCTACTACTCTGTGAACTTTTCGACATTACCAAATACGTAAACATTCTCACCACAGAGCATATTTACAACGACATTGCGCTTCGCAAACACTTCCATCTTCTGTAAATCTTCCGTAAAGCAAATCTGCTGTAAAGCCGACAGCACCTCTTATGTCATTAATAACCACGATCGTGGTTATTATGTACAAGTTTCTCTTGTGTCAATTCCCCTACCAATTCCCTGCCTACTTTTTAATGCTGTTGAAAAGAAAGGCAAAAAGCCACGCCGAGAGTCCCGCAATGATATTCCAAATGACCAGTCCGGAAAGAAAGGTCTGGAAACTGAGGACGGTCTGCCAGCCCCCAAAGTTCATGTGCAGACCGTACATCATGAATCCCGGGCGAACTCCGGGGAAAAACCCAATGACCGCAAAACAGACAACGTAGACAATGCTGGTCCAGGCTGCGGTAACTTTCAAAAGATGTTCCGTGTTAATCATAGCTTAAACTCTTCCTTGTCGGTGGGAAGATCAAATTTTGCTTTCGTTTTATTGAGTCTTCTGTCTATGGCGATGAAGATGCGCTCCATGTCTTCTTTCGCGTATTCGTATCTTGCCTTATCTGCGCAGTTTCCAAGAATCTTCAGCCGCTTGATAACCGCATTCGTCCTGCGCTGAGCCAGCCTGCGGAATCGGTCTCGCTTGGACTCGTTTTTGGGTTTCTTCATGGGATTCTTCTAACTTCCCTCTTTTGAAGGGTGTCTGTCAATACTTGCATACGCACACACCGGGCTGCCGTATGGTAAAGGCCACGGTTTCCACAACCCTTCTGTCAAAGAGCGATGGAACAATGTTGCCGGGACTTGGCTTCTTTACCAGACCGGCAAGACAGGTTGCGGCGCAAATCATGGCTTGCGGAGTAATTTCAGAGGCCCCTGCCTCAAGCAATCCCTTGAAGAGTCCGGGGAACACAAGCGCGTTGTTGATCTGATTTGGATAGTCGGATCTTCCTGTCGCAACAATATATGCGCCTGCCTGCTTTGCGTCTTTGGGGTTGATTTCTGGCGTCGGATTCGCGCACGCGAACACAATGGCCTTCTTTGCCATGGAAGCCACCATGGGTTTTGTCAGAACGTTTCCGACGGAAAATCCGATGAAGACATCTGCTCCCTCAATTGCCTCCTTGAGCCCTCCTCTCCTCTTGGGATTCGTGAATCCCGCTATTTCCCTCTGGTACTTGTGCATGCCCTTTGCTCTTTTGTGAAGAATGCCTTGTTTATCAACCACCGTGATGTGTTTCACTCCGTATGCGAGCAGAAGATGGATTGTCGCAATGCCGGCTGCTCCCGCTCCGTTGACCACGACCCGAATCTCTTCCGCTTTTTTCTTTGCAAGAGAGAGCGCGTTGACGAGCGCGCTTACAACAATGATCGCGGCTCCGTGCTGGTCGTCGTGAAACACGGGAATATCAAGCTTCTTTCGCAAAGCGCGCTCGATTTCAAAGCACCTGGGAGCGGAAATGTCTTCCAGGTTGATGCCGGCATAATTGGGGGCCAAGGCCTGCACGATTGCAATGATTTTCTTCGGATCTTTTTCGGCCAATGAAATTGGGTATCCGTCAATGCCGGCAAATAACTTGAATATGGCGGACTTTCCTTCCATGACCGGAATTGCGGCTTCGGGCCCAATGTCCCCAAGACCAAGAACCGCCGTGCCGTCCGTGATGATGGCGACCGAGTTTCCCTTGTTGGTCAGCACGCGATCCAGTTTTTTATCTTTCGCAATTGCCAGGGACGCAAAAGCGACCCCGGGGGTATAGGCTAAGCGCAAGTCCTTCTTGGTTCTAATTGAAGTCTTGGCGGCAATCTCAATCTTGCCCCGTTTCTTCTTATGATAGTTGAGTGCCTCTTCTTCTGTCATGAAAGCTCAATTGGTCAGTCCTATAATGCCTAATCTATTGTAGCAAAAAATCTTCTGCTTGTCGGCAGAACAAACGAAAACCGCCCCGAGCTTGCCCCGTATACAACTTGTTGTTGTACGGGGCTTGTCGAGGGGCGGTCTGTGTTCCGACAAATAATACTGTAATATTCAGCAGCACTTGCACATACCCTTGCCCAACTTGACCAACCCAGCCAAGATGACGAGGATGGGCCAGCCCAAGCTCACCGTGCTTGCCGCGACTACGTTCATTTCTCCCAGCAAGAACAAAAGTCCGAACAGAACGACCAGTACCGGAAACGCTTTGTGATGCTGGCAACCGCAGGTTTTGTCTCCGTTCATAGTATATATGTGAAAAGATTAGTGGAATTGCGACCTTTATGTGAGTATTAGAATACACGTACTACTCGGCAAGAGGGTTGTCAATAACTTGTACTGGTCTAAATATTTTAATTCCTGCATATGCGAGAATTAAAAAATATTGGAAAAGAAAAGAGCCCTGTGGTTCCATCTCGCGTTCCCTTCGGAACGACGGAGAGTTTCACAAGGCCCTAATGGAGGAGGAGCGTCGTCGATGTCAGGTTCTAGATCCTGGCGCGGGATCGCTCAGGGTCGAGCGCGAAGTTGATGAACGCGCCGATCACCCTGACCATTTTGGAGGTGAGGACTTATGGTTTTTTGGTTGATCAAAAGGGCCGA
>CAZAHG010000032.1:3226-4071 GCA_964485065.1 uncultured Candidatus Saccharibacteria bacterium
TCCGTCCGTCGCGGTGGGAATCGCGGCGATGTCGGCGGCGAAGAACCCCTCATTCGTGAACGCGAACCGCGTGTCGCGCGCAAACAGCATCAGCGGAAAGCTACAGGAACAGTTCTGATGCATTTTACTGCCCTCCTTCTTCGCGATTTTTATTGGTTGGTTGTCTAAATAACTTTTTAAATCATAGCATATGATTATTTTTTTGTCAATAGCTCGTGGTATTCTGTACGATCATATCGGACACTCTGCCACAATGAATGATATGACGCACAATGCACAGGCGCTCATCATGGAAACAAAAACTTAATCTCGTTAAGATGTGAATAACTTAATCTCATTAAGTTTTTACTCATGTGTTAGACCCCGGGGGTCTAACAGAATCTATAGGGACCTGTTAGACATTGAGTGTCTAACATCCGTACTATTCCCTCCTAAGATCAAGACACACTGAGTTGATGCAGTATCGCTTTCCTCCACGCTCTCTGGGCCCGTCGTCAAAGACATGGCCCAAGTGTGCTCCGCATCCTTTGCACGTAACCTCAGTTCTCTTCATGCCGTAACTAATGTCTTCCTTGAGAACGATATGATCAAGGTTTGCTGGCTTAGTAAAGCTTGGCCAGCCGGTTCCAGAATCGAATTTCGTGTCAGAAGAAAACAATTCTGCTCCGCACGCCGAACACACGAACATTCCTTTCTCATGCGAATCCCAATGCTTGCCGGAGAAAGGCGGTTCTGTCCCCTGCTCCCGCATGACATGATACTGCTCCTTGCTCAGCTTTTCCTTCCATTGATCAGGCATCGAATTCGGCCAGGCATGCCTGCTGCTCTCTGAGCTGCGCGTTATA
>CAZAHG010000032.1:4081-4728 GCA_964485065.1 uncultured Candidatus Saccharibacteria bacterium
AACGCTTTGTGATGCTGGCAACCGCAGGTTTTGTCTCCGTTCATAGCGTATGTGAAAAACGATACATTGAAACCCGACCTTTACGTGCGTATTAGAATACACGTATCACCCGGCCAGAAACTGTCAATACCGCCATATCTCTATTGGTCAAACGCATTCAGACATTGTTGCTGCTCTCTGAGCTGCGCGTTATACTGTTCAACCATTGCCTTCATATCGGCCGCCGCCTTGTTATACGCATCCGCGGACGCATTGTAATCCTGCGCCTTCTGCGCATATTCTGGATCCCGCCTGGAATCGGGCTTCTTAAGTTCCTGATACTGGGCGTCCAAATCGACTCCCCATGTATCGAGTTCTGTTTTTTGTTTTTCAATCTCAGAACGGAGTTCGCTTCCCGCGAAAGGACACGCCGTAAGCGGGAGTCCGAAGATCTGGACCGCCAGCCAGGTCTGCTGTCCTTCATATGTTCCTTGTCCTGCAGCAATGCCGATTTCCCGGTACTTTGTGTTCAAAATATTGGCCCGGTGCCCGGGACTGTCCATCCACGCCTGCACCAACGCCTTGTCGTCTTTATAATTCCCCGAGGCCAGATTCTCCCCTATGGTGATGAATTCATATCGCTGATCCTCAACCCAGTCTCCGACTCC
>CAZAHG010000033.1:0-4694 GCA_964485065.1 uncultured Candidatus Saccharibacteria bacterium
GCATCCGTGAATAGTCGATAATCTCCTTTCGCTTCCAGCATTCCTTTTCTGACTACGTACCCCTTTCCATGGTTCTCGCGTTCATCAATGAGCCGAAGATTCTTGATAAAAGCTTCTGCTTTCCGCACGACATCTGCCGTATTATCTTTTGAGCCGTCGTTCACCACCAGAATCTCGTATTCGTAGGATTGCCGCCGCAAATATTCATCTGCCGCAACGAGGGTGTTCAGAAGACGTTTTGCTTCGTTGTATGCGGGAATAATGACCGACAGATGCATATGACGGTATTGTAGCAGAATTACCTCGCTTTCGTTAGCACTTCGGGGCCTTTTTTGGTGATGGCGATCGTGTCTTCAAAATGCGCTGATAAGGAGCCGTCTTCGGTCGCAAAGCCGTGGCCATCATCCATATGCCTGAGTTTCCAATAACCCTGGGTTACCATGGGCTCAATGCAAATGACCATGCCCTCTTTCAACACGTCTCCCTCGTGCCTTGTGCCGAAATTCGCAATCTTGGGATCCTCATGCAATTCTTTTCCGATTCCATGGCCGCACAATTCTCGCACCACCTGGTATTGCTGACTTTCAACAAAACGCTGGATTGTCTCTCCAATATCCCCGACCGTATTCCCAATGGTTGCTTTTTTTATGCCAAGACGCAACGCTTTCTTCGTTGTTTTAATGAGATGGTCAGCTTCGCCAGTCGTTTTCCCGACCCCCATCGTGCGGGCCATATCCAGATAAAATCCTTGCCAGATACAACCAATGTCCAGGGTGACGATATCTCCTTCTTTGAGTATGCGGGCGGAAGGAACCACGTGCACGATCTCGTTGTTTACCGAAACGCATATGGCACCTGGAAACCCATGGTATCCGCGAAACGCAACCTTGGCTCCCGATTTGAGAATGAGATTTTCAGCTGCCTTGTCCAACTCCTTACAAGAGACGCCGGGCCGAACCATTGCCTGCAGCTGCTTCATGATGCTGCCAAGCTTTTTGCCACCCTCGCGCATCAATGCCACGGCTCCCGCGCTTTTGATGGAGATCATTTGACGCCGAGCTTCTTGAGTTTGCGGAGAATATCTTCGTGGATTTTCTGCACGGATCTCTCTCCGTCAATATCGATGCGAATTCCTTTCTTCTGAAAGAATCTGAGTACGGGCATCCCTTCCGTTCGGAACCCCTTCAGCCTATTTGCAATATCATCCTTTTTATCGTCATGCCTGCCGCGCTTGAGCAGCCGCTTCATCGCTTCTTTCGGAGACACGATGATATTCAACACGGCCACATTGTTCTTCCATCCGTAGAATTCCATGGTTTCGTCAAGCATGCAAGCTTCATAGAGTTTTCTCGGAGATCCGTCAAACAATACGCCCTTGAGCTTCTTGTTGAGACGAAACTTTTCCAGCCTGGGCATCCAGAGCTGGAATGCGATAGGGGTCGGCACCAAATGTCCTCCGCCTATCGTCTTTTTAATGATTCTGGCCACGAGATCTTTCTTTTTCATGCGCGATCGTAGGAGCTTCCCTGTGCTCAGGTGCTCAAACTTGAACTTCTTTTCCAGAAGATCCGCCTGAGTTCCTTTTCCGGAACCCGGCCGTCCAAGAATCACAAGAACATAGGGTTTGCGCAAAAAAGACATATTCTCAGAACGTATCGTAATCTCTCATTTGAAGCTGGGACCTCAATTGCCGTATGGTTTCAAGCACAACGCTCACGAGAATAAGGAGAGACGTGCCTCCCACGAGAAATCCAAATGTCTGCACGCCGGTCACCCCCTGGACAATGGAGGGCATTAAGGCAACCGATCCCAGAAAGAGGGCGCCGATAAGAAGAATTCGGTTTAAGACGTAATTCAGGAAGTGGACGGTTGAAACTCCCGGACGCACGCCGGGGACAAATCCTCCCATTTTCTGAAGGTTAGACGCTATCGCCTTGGGATCGAAAGTCACCGACGTATAGAAATAGGTGAAGACGCCCACGAGCAGGAAATATGAAAATCCGTATGTCCATGGATTGGAAACGAAGTTTTGAATGGCGCCAGCGATGCTCCCCGCAATCCCGGGAGAAGACTGGAAAAACGATGCTATCATTCCGGGAAACAGCAGTAAAGATAACGCGAATATAATGGGAATCACTCCGGCCGGGTTCACGTTCAAGGGAAGATACGTTGATACTCCTCCGTACATCCTGTTTCCCCGCACGCGCTTCGCGTACGAGACCGGGATATTTCTCCTGGCGTCTGTGATCATAACCACTCCCGCGATAATGAGAAATGACACCACGAAAAACCCCACATACGGCACGAGCTGGGAAGCGTCCCACGTGAGAAATAACTGTCTGATGCTCGTGGGAAGGCCGGAAACAATGCCCGCGAAGATAACCAGGGAAACTCCGTTGCCAATTCCTTTTTCTGTAATAAGCTCCCCTATCCACATGAGAAATATCGTGCCCGCGGTAATCGTAAGAAGCGTTGGGATAAGGGAAATGAGCGAGGGCTGCTCAATGATCTGCTGCCTGATCAGAATCGTAAGAAAGGCATACCCCTGCAAAAACGCAAAGGGCACCGTGAGCATGCGGCCGTACTGATTGAACTTCTGCTTTCCCTGCTCTCCCTCTTCTTTATAGAGTTTCTCAAGGGCGGGAAAAATCATCGTCAGAAGCTGGAGCACGATGGTTGCCGTAATATACGGCCCCACTCCAAGCATGACAATGGAAAGATTGTCCATGGCTCCTCCGGTAAAAACATTCAGGAGTCCGAAGAGCTGGTTTCCCGCAAAGAATTCCCGAAGTCGTCCCTGATCGATTGCGGAGATGGGAATATTCGCCATGATGCGGAATATGACGAGCATGGCAAACACGAAAAAGAGCTTGTTCCTCAGTTCCGGAATCTTGAATATCTGTAAAATTTTTGAGAGTATGCCCATAGAAGTTCAATTTTTATCGAATGGTTCCACCCGCTTTCTCAATCTTTGCCTTGGCGCTCTGAGAAACTTCACATCCTTGAATGGTAAAGGATTTGGACAGCTCTCCTCTTCCAAGGATCTTCACTCCAGGGGTCGCTCCATCTATTCTACGAATAATTTTGCGTTCAAGCAAAAGCTGGGGGGTGACTATTGTTCCGGTTTCCAATTTGCCCTCAAGCGCGTCAATATTCAATGTTGCGGTGCGTTTCCGCAGTATCTGAGCTCTCGTACCCCGCAATTTGGGATAGTGCTTGATGAGCTCGCGTATGGAAGGGGGAAACTTGCCGCCGGCCCTCGCTCCCTGCCCTTTGATGCCTCGGCCCGAATACGTTCCTCGTTTTCCTCCGCGTCCTACGCGCTTTTTCTTTTTGTGCCTGTGAACGGGTTGTAATTCGTGTAGCTGCATTATTTTTCATTTTTAATTTTTAATTTGCGCAGGGCCTCTATCGTAGCCATGGCGTTGTTCAGCGGATTCTTGGTCCTGCTTAACAATTTCGCTGAAATGTTTGCAATCCCTGCCCGTTCGCAGATAACACGCACAACTCCCCCCGCAATCAACCCCCTGCCTTTGGATATTGGTTTCAGAAGAACGCGGGAGGATCCGAATTTCGCCTCCACCTGATGCGCAATGGTTTCGTTTACCACAGACACTTCAATGAGATGTTTGCGGGCGGCCCGGGTGGCTTTCGCTATCGCCTGCTGAACGTCTGCGCTTTTCCCGATGCCAATTCCAACTTTCCCCTTCTTGTTGCCCACGGCCACGGTTGCCCTAAAGCGAAATTTCCTGCCTCCGGCAGCCACCCTTGTTACACGGGCAAGATCAAGGGTCTTTCCTTCAAACTCATCTCTGGGTCCCCGTGGCGCCCTCCTATCTCCTCCTCTGTTATTATCTCTTCGTTGCATCATAGTTAAAATATCAATTCTCCTTCCCGTGCCCCTTCGGCCAACGCCTTTACCAGACCGTGATATTTATACCCTCCACGGTCAAACACAACCTTTACAATCTTTTTCGCTTTTGCTTTCTTTGCAATGGCGTTTCCGATTTCTTTGGCCAACTCCTGCGGCTTCTTTTTTGTCTTTGTAGCCATATCGAGATCAGAACAGCTCATGAGAACGTTTCCCGCTTCGTCGTCTATAAGACTTGCATACAGATGCTGATTTGAGCGGAACACCACAAGGCGGGGTATCTTTAAGGTTCCACGAACCTTACCTCGAACCCTGCGATGGCGCCGCTCTCTTTTTTCTCTTCTTGTTGATGGATTTCTGTTCGTCTTCATAATACGCCGTGCGCTATGCTTTGTTTTCTGATGCGACTGCTTTCTTTCCAAGCTTCCTTCTTACAAACTCTCCCTGGTACCGAATGCCCTTTCCCTTATATGGCTCCACCGGCCTGACGCGTTTTACGGCTGCCGCAAACTGTCCCACCTGTTCTTTTGAAATGCCGGCTACGGTTATCAGATTTTTCTCTACGGCAACCTGCAAGCCAGTCGGAATGGGAAGCTTGACCGGCTTGCTGTATCCGACCGTAAGCACCAGGTCCTGCCCCTCAATTGCGGCTCTGTATCCCACTCCTTCAATTTCAAGCTTCTTGTCATATCCTTTGGTGACGCCGTCCACCATGTTGGAAAGAAGCTGGCGCGCCAATCCCCAAAGAGCCCGATCTTTCCTTGAAAGTTTGGCATCATCGGATTCCATGGGAGAAACGATGATGCTCTTCTCTTCCTGCTGC
>CAZAHG010000034.1:0-4432 GCA_964485065.1 uncultured Candidatus Saccharibacteria bacterium
TGGTTTTCACCCCCAGCTTGCCAGCAGCCATCTTCAAAGCTTCCCTGGCTTGATCTTCCGGGAGCCCCTCAATTTCAAAGATGATCCGCCCGGGACGCACTGGACACACGTAGTGATCCACCGAACCCTTGCCTCCGCCCATCGGCGTCTCGGCTCCCTTTTTGGTGACGGGCTTGTCCGGGAATATGCGAATCCACATCTTCCCTCCTTTTCTCAGAGATCGGACGATCACGCGTCTCCCCGCTTCAAGCTGGCGAGCCGTGATCCATTTCGCTTCCAGGCCTTTCAACCCATAGCTTCCATGCACCAAGAGCGTGCCGCGTGAATCCGGTTGGACAGAAGCCCGCTTTCTCCACTTTCTGTGTTTTACTCGCTTTGGAGTCAACATGATTTAATCGTTGGTCATATGTTAAACTTTTTCCCCTCTATACATCCATACTTTTACTCCAATGGTTCCATACGTAGTCTGCGCTTCAGCCTGCGCGTAGTCAATCTCGGAACGCAGCGTCTGCAGCGGCATCTTTCCCTTTCTCAGTTTTTCCCGTCTTCCAATTTCAGCTCCTCCAAGGCGGCCCGATATTTCTACTTTCGCTCCCTGCACCTCTTTATTGGCCATCATCTTTTCTACGACCTGTCTCAAAGTTCTGCGATGCGGCATGCGGTGTTCCAACTGCGAAGCTACCCATTGAGCGCACAGTGAAGCCGACGCCCAGGGATTTCTGATTTCCCGAATCTCCAAACGGATCTCTGTTTTCTTGTTCTTTATCCCAAGAAGCTTCCTTAGGCTGTTTCGCACCTCTTCAATTCCGGATCCTCCCCTTCCGATAACCAATCCCGGGCGCGCGGTGTTTATGATCACCGTAATTTTGCCCGAAGACCGCTCAATTTCAACTCCCTCCAGACTGCTGTCCTTGAATCGTTTTTCCAGGAAGGCGCGAATGCTAAAATCTTCCTCAAGCAGCTGGGGCATATGTTTAACATTCATCCACCTGCTTTGCCAATTGCCGGTTTCGTGAATGCGGAATGATCTTGGATGTACCTTATGAGCCATATTTATATGCTCTTCCTTCTGAATATGCGTTTCTTTTGTTCTGTTTTCGAGAATTCTCGCCGTACAATTGCGCGGGGAGCCTGTTTCTTTGATTCGTCTTTCATTTTTTCCCCTTCTTTCAATTCCCCGCCTGCCATCGCCTGCGGCTCAGGCCGTTGGCGGGCAGGTTCGCGAGATCCCAATACCAGGGTAATATGCGAAGTCTTCTTTTGAATCTCAAAGGCCTGACCCCGAGATCTCGCTCTCTGGCGCTTCAGCTTGGAGCCTTCGTTCACGAAAAGTCTCTCAATGTACAGTTGATTCTCCTGGACATCAAACCGCAGCTTAGCTGCTGCGATGGCGGCTTTTAGAAGCTTGGAAAACGCGTCGGTCCCCTTCTTGGTCGTAAAACGCAAGATTGTTTCAGCTTCTCTGATGCTTTTCCCCCGGATCAGGTCCGCTATCAGGCGGACTTTTCTGGGAGCTATTCTTAAATTTCGTAATGTTGCTACTGACTGCATAGAATTATTTTCCGCCAGGGGCGGATCCACCTTTAGTAGCGGGCTTTCCTTCTGCTGGCGCAGCTGTGGCTGCAGCCGCTGCCGCCTGCTGTCCCTGCTCCAGATCCCTTTGGATCTTTCCTCCATGCTTGCCAAACTTGGTAGTTGGAGAAAACTCTCCCAGACGATGGCCTACCATTTCTTCAACCACAGAGACCTCAATGAAATCTTTTCCGTTATGCACGCCAAAGGAAAATCCGATCATTTCGGGAGTGATGACGGCGGCGCGGCTCCAGGTCTTTATCATGGTCTTGCCTGCCTTGCCGTCAGGCAGGTCTCCCGACTTGAGCTTTTTGACCTTGAGCATAAGCTTCTCGTCTATGTATGGGCCTTTTTTAAGCGATCGAGGCATAGTATTTATTTCTTCTTCTTTCTTCTTTCCAATATCAGCTTGTTCGTCCATTTCTTCTTGTTTCTGGTCTTCACGCCAAGAGCATGCTTCCCCCACGGGGTCTTGGGATATTTCAATCCGATGGGCTGCCTGCCCTCTCCTCCTCCGTGCGGATGATCCACCGGGTTCATGGCGGTTCCCCTGACATGGGGCCGTCTGCCCTTTCTTCGCACAGATCCCGCTTTTCCGATAACCTTGTACCTGTACTCCGGATTGGAAACAGCTCCGATGGAAGCGTATCCACGCTCGTCCACTTTGCGTATTTCAGAAGAAGGCATGCCAAGGTGCGCGTATCCTCCTTCGTGAGCAAGCACGGTGGCGGCGCTTCCCGCGCTTCGCGCCATCTTGCCCCCTCTTCCGGGTTCCAACTCAACTGCGTATACCTGGGTTCCGATGGGAATGTGGGCTAACTTCATGCGGTTCCCGGGTTGAACTTCCGTCTTTTCTGCGCACAACACTTCTTGCCCCGTTTCCATGCCGTGGGCGGCAAGCAGATATCCCTTGCTTCCGTCCTCATACTGCACAAAGGCGAGAAAGGCGGTGCGATTGGGATCATATTCAATTCCGACTACCTTTCCTTTCACGTTCAGATGTTCCTGTGCAAAATCAATCTGACGCCACAGTTTGCGCAGTCCTCCTCCCCGGTGGCGGATCGTAATCCTGCCCGATGCGTTTCTGCCTCCGGTCTTCCGGATTGACACGAGCAGGCTCTTTTCCGGTTTTTTTCTATCGATAACAGCCATTAGCGTGGAAGCACCTCAATGGTATGACCTTCTGTCAATTTTACGATTGCCTTGCGAAACCCCTGTTTTATTCCAATGCGCTTTCCCACCCTCCTCTTTTTTGACGGGACTCTGCTTGTCCAAACCTTAGCAACCTTCACCTTGTATCGATTTTCCACGGCAGCCTTGATCTGACGTTTGTTAGCTCTGGGAGAAATGACGAAGGCGTATTCGTTGCGCTCGGCCAGTATCCCCGCCTTCTCTGAAATGTGGGGGTGCTGCAGCACGTGACTGAGAAGACCCTCGGGATCCAAAACAAGCGTGGTCTGTTTCGGAACAGCCTCTTTTGGCTTTTCTTCTTTACCCTCCGTAGCCTTGGCGAAGGAGGGCTTTTTTTTCTTGAATATATTGAATGCCATGGTATTCCCGTTATTTCGCAAATGTGGTCTTGATCACTTCAATGGTTTCTTTCGGCATCACCAAAGAATGTATGGACAAAATGTCCAGGGCATTCAGGTCTTTTGCCTGCATCGTGCGAACGCCGCGAAGATTATTCGCGCTCCGGATGATATTGCGCTCCATGCCTGGCAGCACGAGCATTGTTTTTGCCGCCTTCTTTTGAAACGGAAGGTGCTGTAAGGTCTGGGCCAAATTCTTTGCCTTTGCAGATCCCGCGTTCAGTTCGTCGAGCACGATGATCTGATTGCGCTTTGCCTTTTCGGAAAGCGCCATGAACAAAGCTTTCCTTCTCAACCTCTTGTTAATCTTCTGTAAAAACACCTTGTCTTTGCGAGGACCGAATGTGATGCCTCCTCCTCTCCACAAGGGAGATCTGATGCTGCCTGCTCTGGCACGGCCCGTGCCCTTCTGACGCCAGGGCTTCTTTCCACCCCCCGAAACCTCTCTGCGGTCTTTGGTGTGGGCCGAGATCTGCCTGCGCTTTGCCGTTTGGGAAATCACAACCTGGTGCAACGCATCTGGCCGCAAAGCCACTTCAAATATTTCTTTCGGCAACTCTACGGTTCCGACCGTTTCTCCTTTTTGATTGTATAGCGGCAATTTCATGCGTTTCAATATTAAAATTCAAAGCAGTCGAATTTCCAATAAGGTTCCCTTGGCTCCGGGCAACGCGCCCTTCACCGCCAGCAGATTGTTCTCTGCGTCTATTTTTACAATCTCCAGATTCTTCACGGTCACGCGCTCAGCTCCCATGTGGCCCGGCATGCGCCTTCCCTTAACCACGCGCTGAGGAAAACGGCTGCCTACGGAACCCAGCGTACGATGTTCGTGTTTTACTCCGTGGGTCGCGTTTCTTCCGGAAAATCCGTGTCGTTTCACGGCACCCTGGAATCCCTTACCCTTGGAAATGCCCGAAATCTTTACCTTGTCCCCTTCCTGAAATATCGAAACCGACACTTCCTGTCCAGGTTCAACGTCAAGACCGTTCCTAAATTCCCGAAGCAATTTATACTTTCCCTTTTTTCCCAAAAGCCCCAGTTGAACTGCCTCATACCCGTCTTTGTCTTTTGTGCGAATACGCACCACTGTGCAAGGGGCAGCTTCAATTAAGGTAACGGGAAAAACCCTTCCGTCTGCATGAAAGATTTGAGTCATCCCTACTTTTTTCCCCAGTAATGCCTTCATATGCAACAAAAGACCGGGTACTCACCCGGCTGAAAACCGCGAGTACTCGGATCAATAATTCCCTATGAGGTTGCGCTCCACATCC
>CAZAHG010000035.1:0-4341 GCA_964485065.1 uncultured Candidatus Saccharibacteria bacterium
GGAGGGGCGGGGGAAGCGCAATCTCCTGCCAACCCTCTTGAAGGTTGAAATCGCGGGTTCCGATCTGTTCCAGCCGATGCTCAAACGGAAGAAACGGAATCCTTCCTTCCAGAAACAACGTTGCTCCGGAAATTATGAAACCAATGACGAACAAGAATCCGATTATTTTCATCCCGTTAGAGACTTCTCTATTTCCCAAAGCGCCTGTTTCTGCGCGCGTATTCCTGTAATACTTCATCAAAATCTTGTTCTGTAAAGGCGGGCCAGTATTTTGGGACGAAAAAGAGTTCGGCATACCCCCTGCCACAAGACGAAGTTGGAAAACCTGTGTTCTCCCCCCGCCCGAATGACAAGATCGGGTTCGGGCAATCCCGCGGTGGAAAGATACGAGGCGAACAGATCTTCCGTCACCTGTTCCGGAGCTATGCCGTCTTTGATAATGCGCCGGGTCGCCTGCGCGATATCCCATCTTCCACCGTAACTGATGCCGAGATTCAAAAAAAACTTCGTATTATCTTTCGTGCCTTCTTCTACTTCGGCGATAACCTTCTGCAAAGACTCCGGAAGCCGGGCCTTCTGCCCAATCACCCGGACGCGCACTCCCTGCTCCTGCAGCGCCGCTTCCTGCATGTATCGCTTAAAATGGCCCGCGAGGCCCGATTCCAGCAGACGCATCAAGTAGGAAACTTCACGCTCGGTCCGATTCCAATTTTCAGTTGAAAATCCAAAGGCGGTCAATGCCTGGACCCCTCGCGCCTGACACCATTCCCGAAACTTCAGCAGATTCTCATACCCGGCTTTGTGGCCTTCCAGGGTATCAAACCCCTGTTCTTTTGCCCATCTGCGGTTGCCGTCGGGAAATACTACAATATGGCGCGGTATATCGCTTTTCTGATTATTCATCATGGTTGCTGCTGCTCAATGCGGAGGGGTTCTTTCAGCTGTTCCCGTGCCGTCATGTAGCCGATTCCAAAGGAAAGGAGCGACACCAGGAACACCCCGATTCCCAGGATTATATCAGATCGATAGATTTTGACAAACGTTTTCAGTTTTGCTAATGTAAACATGCAATATGGCTACTACAAAATCTGCGGGTTCTACGCGATTAGGAAGAGATTCTCAGCCCAAGTACCTTGGGATCAAGCTTTCTAACGGCCAGAAGGCCCGGCCGGGCCAGATTTTGGTGCGCCAGCGGGGCACCAAGTGGTTCCCGGGCAAAAACGTGAAGCGGGGCAAGGACGACACGCTCTATTCCATGAAAGAAGGAGTGGTTTGCTTTACCACGAAGCGCAAACAGCGGTTTGACGGCGGACATCGTCTTGCCAAAATGGTCAGCGTGCTTTAATGCAGGCTGCGATAAACCAAAGGAAAAGCGGGTGAGGGTGCAACGGCCTCGATTGAAACTCCGGGTGAAACTGTGTCCCTAAAAAGAAGGGATGGTTTTTTAATTCGGCGATCTCAACAAGATTCCGTTCTGGATTTATGCCGGACATCACCATGCCGTGTTTCTCCAACATCTTCCGGTACTCGTTGTTCACCTCGTAGCGATGGCGGTGACGCTCTGAAATGGAGCGCAGACCGTACGCTTTCTGCGCAAGCGTTCCCTGTTTCAACGCGCATGCGTAAGAACCCAAACGCATGGTTCCTCCGTAATGCCGTTCTTTCAAAAGCGCTTGCTGCTCTGGCATAACGTCAATCACGGCGTGCTTTGCCGTAGCTTCAAACTCGCGGGACGTGGCTCCTCGCACCTTGCAGACGTTTCTCAAAAACTCAATGACGGCAAGCTGCATGCCAAAGCACAGTCCAAAATACGGAATCTTGCGCGTTCTGCAGAACTCAATGACGCGAATCTTTCCCTCGACTCCCCGCGTCCCGAAACCTCCGGGCACGATGATACCGTCAAACTGCCCAAGTTCTTTCAGGGATCCGCGATTCTTTTCGTAGGCCTCTGCGGACAACCAGGTAATGACGGGTTCCCTGTTATGCGCCCAGGACGCATGCTTGATGGATTCAATGACCGAAATATACGAATCCATAAGCGTGAAATCTCCGGTCCCAAAGTATTTTCCCACGATGCCGATGCGTACCGGCTTCTTCTTTCTGGCAATCTTATTCGCAAAACTCTGCCAGTCGGCAAGCCTGCTTCTGCGCGGCTGCACGCCGAATTTCTTGAGAATCTTGTTACCCAGATTCTCTTTTTCAAAGTTTAACGGCACTTCGTACACCGCCTTGACATCCGGGGCCGAAATCACGTCTTCTTCCTGCACGCCGCAGGAAACCGAGATTTTGCGCTTTCTGGGTTTATCCACGAGGCGTTCGGAACGCGCGATGATGATATCGGGCTGAATTCCGGCTTCGTTCAGGCTGCGCACCGCCGACTGCGTGGGTTTTGTTTTCATTTCTCCAACCATTGCTGGAATCGGCAGGTAGCTTACGAGCACGAACACCACGTCTTTCTGATATTTTAACTTCATCATGCGGACGGCTTCCAAAAACAGCAGGTTCTGATATTCTCCTGCCGTTCCTCCGATTTCCACAATCATAAAGTCGGGGCGTTCTTTCCTGGAGACCGCCTGTATGCGGGAAATGACTTCTTCGGGAATATCGGGAACAACTTCAACACACCTTCCTTCATAGCCAAGATTGCGCTCCCGGTTAATGACCGCCAGATACACCCTGCCCGTGGTGATATAGTTCTGCGAACTGAAGTTTTGATCCAGGAAACGCTCGTAGTTTCCGATGTCCTGGTCCGACTCCGTGCCGTCTTTGGCAACAAACACTTCCCCGTGCTCCAAGGGATTCATGGTGCCGGCATCCACGTTGATATATGGGTCTATCTTGACCGCGGAAACGCGAAATCCCTTGCTCTTCAGAATCTTGGCGATGGAAGCTACGGCCACGCCCTTCCCGACCGACGACATCACGCCTCCCGCGACAAATATGTATCTGGTCTTCATCCTTGCGCCTCGTTGACAATAATCCTGAGCTCGGCTTCCAGGTTGTGATCAAAGCGCACCTTTACCGGAAATTCTCCCAGCTCTGTGATGGGCGACTCCAGCTGAACCTGGTTTTTTTTCACCTCCAACCCCATTTCCTTAAGACGCTCTGCGATTTTCTGGTTCGTAATATGCTCAAATAGTTGGCCTTCATCCCCTACCTTTACCGAAATGACCACTTCCAAGCCGTCCAGGCTGGAAGCGGTGTCCTGAATGTGTTTCAGGGCCCGCTCCGCCTTCGCAGCCAGAATCTCTTTCTGCATGGCCAGCCATTCCAAGGCTTCGGGGGTAGCTTCCCGCACCACATTCTTGGGAAACAGAAGGTTGCGGGCGTAACCTTGTGCCACTTCCTTGATCTCAAATTTCTTGCCGAGATTTTTTACGTCTGCCAAGAGAATAACCTTCATGTCTCTTTTGTTATATTACAACCCGCTGACAATTTCAATTGCCTTGTCAAGCTGGACGTCTTTCCCCTCTTCCAGGTCTTTTTCCTGCACCTCCACTTTCACATCGGGCTCCAAACCCTGGCCGTTGATAAGCGTGCCCTTGGGAGTTAACCAATTTGCCACGGTAATTTTCAAAGACGACCCGTCTTGCAGATTCTGCAGCTCTTGGACAGACCCTTTTCCAAACGATTTCACGCCCACCAGCTTCACGTTTCTGTTGTCTCTCAGGGCGCCGGCTAAAATTTCCGATGCGGAAGCCGATCCCTCATTTATAAGCACCACCATGGGATATGAAACCAGCTTAGAGGGTCCTTCTGCGCGGTATTCCTGCTTCTTTGCCTGGCTGGAAAAATCTTCCACCACGACAAGTTGCCCGCGATCCAAAAACCATCCCCCTATGTACTGGGCTATTTCCAGATATCCGCCCGGATTATTTCTCAGATCAAGCACGATCTTCTTTGCGGAAGAATTCTTTATTTCCCCCGCCGCCTTCTGGAAATCCCGTGCGGACTTTTCCGAAAACTGGAAGAGGCGGATGTATGCGATGTCTCCGTCTTTCAGTTCCCATTTCAACGAAGGAATTTCAATGACGGCTCTCGTAATTTCAATGTCCATGGGCTTTTCCCAGCTGGTTCTCATGATAGACAGCGTCACGGTGCTTCCCCGCGGACCGCGGATAAGCATGACCGCTTCTTCCGTATTCAGTCCGTCGGTATTTTTGTCTCCTATTTTCAGAATCATATCTCCCGCGCGGATCCCTGCCTTCTGGGCCGGCGTTCCCTCCAGGGGAGCTATGACCGTCAGTATGCCTTTTTTGATCCCTATCTCCATGCCGACTCCCTCAAAGGAACCTGAAATGTCATCCAGGAACATCTTTGCCTCTTTGGGATCCAGGAACA
>CAZAHG010000036.1:0-2800 GCA_964485065.1 uncultured Candidatus Saccharibacteria bacterium
GGAGCATCCGCCGACCTCGCCATTCCTGGAGACATACAATACCCTCATCAGGGCCTTGTGAAACTCTCCGTCATTCATCCCCTCCACTACTAATAATAGAAACATATGTTTGATTTATTAGTATGATGTTGCGGAAAGGATGTTGACGCTTAGACTCTATGCGTGTACTATGAAAATATGCTCCAACGAGCAGTATTGCAGATTGCAGGAGCCTTTGCAGGACTATGGATCGCGTCGCGCTTCCTGGAAAACGTTTCGTTTACGGGATCTCTCTTTGTCCTTGGACAGGCGGCTGTCGTGCTCGGGGTGGCGAACGCCTTCCTCAAGCCCGTATTGAACCTTTTGACATTACCCATACGCATACTCACGCTGGGACTCTCGAGTCTAATTATCAACGTGGCATTCGTGTGGCTGTTGGACATTCTATTTCCCGAACTCGTCATCTCAGGCATCGTGCCGCTTCTGGAAACCACGATTATCGTGTGGATACTCTCCACCATTCTCTCTGTTTCGAAACGATGAATCCCGTTAGAGACTGCATAGTCCAACGGGTGAAATCATAGACATAATACTAACCATAAACAACGGAAGTCTCTAACGGGATGAACACCAAAACTCTTCTTACGATAGCTGAAATCGTTGTGGCCATATGCGCCATCACGCTGATCTTGCTTCAGCAGCGGGGCACCGCTCTTGGAAGCGCCTTTGGCGGAGGAGAAGGAACTTCATATGCCACGAGGAGAGGCATCCAAAAATACCTTTTGTGGGGCACCATCGTCTTCCTTGCGCTGTTCATTGCGTTAGCTCTCCTGAACGTCGCAATCTGAGTCGCCATACGTTTTAAAATTTCTCATGCAACTTCCCCCGTTTATTCAGTGGAAAGAATTCCCACGGGTTCTTTCCGGAAAAGAAAAATTGGTCTTCGTGCTGTTGGCATCGGTATTCCTGTTCTCGTCATTCTTTCTCTGGCGCATGTTTCTCGACAGGTTCACTATGGTAATCCCGGCTTCCGGAGGAGCAATCGTGGAAGGCGTCATAGGATTTCCCAGATTCATCAATCCCCTGTATGCGGATACCAGAGATGCCGACCGCGACCTTGCGGAACTTGTGTTTTCCGGCCTCTTCACCTATGACTCAACTGGAAACTTCATTCCCGACCTTGCCCAGAACTACCAGGTGCTCGAAACGGGAAAGATCATTGAAATACAGCTGAAAGAAGGCGTGCTCTGGCACGACGGAAAGCCATTCGGAGCAGATGACGTCATCTTTACGGTGCGGACTCTTCAAAACCCCAGCGTAAAGAGCCCGGTGCGGGCGAACTGGGCAGGAGTTGAAGTGGAAAAGATTTCCAACCTGAGAATACGCTTTACGCTGAGAGAGCCGTATGCCGCCTTTATGGAGAAACTTACCCTGAAGATCATCCCTGCTCACATCTGGCAGGAGATTCCGGTTGAGCAAATCGCTCTTTCCTCGCTCAATCTCCGGCCCATAGGCACGGGGCCCTACCGCGTGGAGAAAACGATCCAGGACAGCGGAGGACTGGTGAAAGAAATGCGGCTCAAGGCGTTTTCCAAGTACATTAACAAACGGCCGTTCATCTCCTCTCTTACGTTCAAATTCTTTGAGAACGAGGAGAAGATGCTTGCGGCTAGCCGGAGCGGCCAGATTGAAAGCTTTCCCGTATCATCTCCCAATGCAGCCAAATACGCGGGGCTCGGGGAGCGCATAGAACAATTCTCTTTGCCCCGCGCCTTCAGCGTATTCTTCAATCTTGCCTCCCCGAAGCAAACATTTCAGGAGCGGTCCGTGAGGCAGGCGCTTGGCCTTGCCATAGATCGGCAAAACCTCGTGCAAACCCTTGCCCCCGACGCAGAAGCGGTATTTTCTCCGCTGCTTCCCGAGTTCTTTGGATTCGATTCTCCCGCTCTTGTGCCATCAGACAAGACGGCCGCAAAAACCCTTCTCAAGCAAGCGGGATTCCGGGAACTCGACGGTAAGCTCTACAAGCCGGAGAAAGCAACGGGTGAATTCAGCTCCAATCTCAGGCGAGGAAGTCAAAATCAGGAAGTGCGGCTCCTGCAGCAGTGCCTTGCCGATCAGCCCGGAATCTACCCCGAGGGAACGATAAACGGCGTATTCGGACCTTCTACGGAACAAGCGGTCATCCGATTCCAGGAAAAGTACGCTCAGGAAATCCTGGCTCCCTCCGGCCTCGCCAAAGGAAACGGAGAAGTTAGAGCCGGAACGCGCGCAAAGCTGAACGAGATCTGTTTCCCTCAGACCGGAGACGAATCCTTCAGCATCACGCTTACTACGGCGGCTCAGCCGACACTTCAAAAAGTCGCCGCATTCATACAAGAAGAGTGGCAGCAGCTTGGTGTGACGGTGACCGTCAACGCGGTATCTCCGGAGGAGATAGGGATGAACGTCATCAAACCAAGGAACTACGAGGCGCTCCTGTTTGGAGAAGCTCTCGGCATCGTGCCAGACCCTTTGCCCTTCTGGCATTCTTCTCAGGTCGCAGATCCCGGTCTGAACATAGCCGGCTACGAAAACAAGCAGGCAGACGCTTTGCTGGAAAAAATCAGGAAGGAAACGGATGCGGCAAAACGCAATACGCTCATGAAACAGCTGCAGGACATATTGCTGGCCGACGCGCCCGCAATAACCCTATATGATCTTCACTACTCGTACGTGGTGCCCGATCGCCTCAAAGGCATTGAAGGACATAAGATAGCGGATCCTTCACAACGCTTTGCGAATGTGGGAGATTGGTATATAAAGACGGGACGGAAGTGGA
>CAZAHG010000036.1:2900-4333 GCA_964485065.1 uncultured Candidatus Saccharibacteria bacterium
TGGAGGTTCAAATCCTCTCTCGCCCACCACCGCATACTTACAACTAACTATAATTACAATTCAGATATGATCACAACAAAATCTCAGCAAGCATTGCGTCTCATCCCTCTTGGAGGGCTTGGTGAAGTCGGCCGCAACATGATGCTCATAGAGTGCCAGGAGGACATCATCATCGTTGACATAGGGTTCCGCATGCCGGAAGAAGACATGCCGGGCATCGACTACATTATTCCCAACATCTCCTATCTCAAAGGAAAAGAAAAAAAGATCATGGGAATACTGGCCACGCACGGGCACTACGACCACATAGGGGCAATCCCGTATTTCATTTCAAAACTTGGCAACCCCCCGATCTACGCGGGAGGCATGGCCAAGGCAATCATTCTCAGACGGCAGGAGGATTTCTCAAACCAGCCCAAGCTCCGCATCATTGACGTGAAAGACGGAAGCAGATTCTCCATGGGAAGCTTTTCCGTGGAAGCGTTCCGCCAGAACCACAACATCCCGGACAACTTCGGATACGTCATCAAGACCCCCATTGGAAACATCGTCCACACCTCGGACTTCAAGTTTGATTCAGCTCCGGTCAACGACCTCCCCACTGATTTTAAGCGCCTCAAGTCTATCGGGGACGAAGGAGTACTCTTGCTCATGACAGACTCCACGAACGCGGAAGAACCCGGTCATTCGCTCTCGGAAAAGAAAATCATGGAAAACCTGGATGATCTTTTCAAAAACGCCAAGGGGCGAGTCATTACGGCAACCTTCGCTTCTCTTCTCAACCGCATCCAGCAGATTATCACGCTGTCTGAGAAATACGGCAGAAAAGTGAGCCCCGAAGGGTTCTCCATGAAGACGAATATCGAAATATCAAAGCAGCTTGGATACCTGAAGGCCCGCAAAGGAACCATTCTCTCCACGAGAGAGGTGCTCAAATATCCCGACTCTAAGATCACCATTTTAGCAACCGGAGCGCAGGGGGAAGAACGGGCGGTGCTTATGCGAATCATCAACCGCGAACATCCGCTGCTGCGCATTCAGAAAGGAGATACGGTCATTTTCTCTTCCTCGATCATTCCGGGAAACGAGCGCACCGTGCAATACGTAAAAGACAATCTGTATCGCCAGGGAGCGAACGTGTATAACTACAAAATGATGGATATCCATGCTTCCGGGCACGCAAATCAGGACGAACTGAAAGAACTCATTTCTCTCATGAAACCAAAGTTTCTGCTGCCCGTGCACGGCCAGTTTTCCATGCTCGTGAATCACGCAAGGCTTGCGCTGGAAACCGGCATTCCCCATAAGAACATCGCGGTAATTGAAAACGGCCAGGTTCTGAACGTTTCCCATGCCGGCATTTCGATTGACAAGAAAACGGTTCCCGCAAACTATATTATGGTGGATGGTCTGGGAGTCGGAGATGTGGGAGA
>CAZAHG010000037.1:0-4309 GCA_964485065.1 uncultured Candidatus Saccharibacteria bacterium
TGGCGCTGGGGCACCGGAAATGCGTAATGGCGCACTCCGGTGCCCCAGCCCTTGCCTTCTTCACGAGACCGACGCTAGTCGGGCTAGGTGAAGCTGCTTCTTTCGTTCTGCCTGTGCCTGATCGTCGCGAACTCCCAGGTCATAGGCTGGAGGGCCTCCTTTTCCGCCTATTTCGGACTAACGCGCCGATTGCCGAGAGGATCTATCAGAAACTCGCTCTTTTTCGCCCGTCGCTCGCACTTGCGAGCAGTGAGCTGTTTCCTCAAATCCTCTTTACTGCATCCCGATCCTGGGCTGCAGGAAAGAAAATTTGAATGCGTTTTATCAATAATACGCTGCCATACATCCGTGTCAATATCTTCAAATCAATGATATAATAATCCAATGCCGAAAGTATATAACTCTCTTACGAGAAAAAAAGAGGAATTGAAGCCGGGGCAAAATAAAAAGCTAAGGATTTTTGTCTGCGGGCCTACGGTCTACGATTGGTCGCATATTGGCCACGCGAGAACATACATTGTCTTTGACGCCATGGTGAGATATTGGGGGTCTCTTGGTTTTGACGTCTTCTACCTTCAGAACATCACCGATATTGATGACAAGATCATCCAGCGGGCCCAAGAGCAAGGGCAGGATCCTTTGACCTTGGCCGACACCTTTGCAGAATACTACTTTGAAGATATGAATGCTCTTGGCATACGGAGCGTGAGCAAATACGCAAAGGCGACCGACTACATAAAAGAGATCATTTCCCAGGTGCAGCGTCTTGAGAAACAAGGATATGCCTATGTCATTGAAGACGGGGTCTACTATGACGTCACAAAGTTCAAAAGATACGGAAAGCTCTCGGGAAGAACGAGTCAGGGAGCGGAAGACGCAATATCCCGCATTGATGAATCCGTGCAGAAAAAACACAAGGGAGATTTTGCATTGTGGAAATATAGTAAACCTGGAGAACCGAGTTGGCCCTTCGACTCCCCTTCGACAAGCTCAGGGTCGCTCAGAGTAAAGGCAGGCAGGCCTGGCTGGCACATTGAAGACACCGCCATTACGGAAAAAGAGTTCGGCGAGCAGTATGATGTTCACGGAGGAGCCCGGGACCTTCTGTTTCCTCATCACGAAGCAGAAATTGCTCAGATGGAAGCGCTTTCCGGCAAAGAACCTTTGGTACGGTACTGGCTGCACGCGGGGTTTTTGACCGTAGAGGGAGAAAAGATGTCAAAATCCCTGGGTAATTTTATTACCATCAAGGAGTTCATTAAAGAGCACTCAGCCCGGGCAATGCGCCTTCTCATTCTGGGCTGCCATTACCGTTCTCCCGTTGACTATTCTTCTGTTCTCGTCCAGCAGACGGAACAGGATCTCAAGCGCATTGACGAGTTTCTGGATAAACTCCAACACACGACAAACGACAAACGACTTACGACAAAAAATAAACAAGAAACAGTTCACAAGTTGTTGGTTGTCAGCCATCAGTCGTTCGTTAAGGCATTAGAGGATGACTTCAACACCCCAAAAGCAATAGCTTCTCTTTTCAACCTTATCCGCTCCATCAATCCCCTGCTTTCAAACAACGAACTGGGTAAAGAGGGAGCCGAAGCAATTCTCAAGTTTCTTGAAAAGGCAGATGAAATATTTGGTTTTCTTTTCTGGGGCAGAGAAGAAATAAAAGAAGCTCCCGCGGAAATTCAAACGCTTTTGGAAGAACGCGAAGAAGCGAGAAGATTAAACAACTGGAACAAAGCCGACGAACTCCGGGATCGCATACTTGAAGCTGGCTGGCAGATAGACGATACTTCTGGTGGTCCTCGCCTAAAAAAGAAATAACTTGTCATTTGCCAGGGATATTCTAAAAGAGTAGGATAAAAATCACTCGCATGCCGGAAAAAACAACTCATCCGTTCACGCTCCCCGACAAGCTTCCTCCTCAAAACGTGGAGGCCGAAATGTCTTTATTGGGCTCTTTGATGCTTGATAGGGATGCGTTTACCAGGGTAGGCGATTTTTTGGAACCTCGCGACTTCTACAAAGAACAGCATCAGAAAATCTACGAAGCCATCGTTGATGTCTTTGAAAGAAAAGAATCCATAGACGTGCTCTCTGTAACGGCGCGCCTCAAAGAAAAGGGCCAGCTGGATGGTATAGGAGGTTCTGGCTACCTCACCCAGCTCATCAACACCGTGCCCACCGCTTCCCACGTGCTCAGCTATGCAAAACAGGTGCAGAAGAAACGCATTCTCCGCGACCTTATCTCCGCCTCATCCGAGATAGGCATGCTTGGCTACAACGAATCAGAGGATCCCGAAGTGCTGGTTGACCAGGCAGAAGCTAGGATCTTTGCCATTGCGCAGCACGCTCTTTCCCAGAACTTTGTCCCCGTTAAAGAAATTTTGGAAGAAGCTTTTGAGCGCATTGACCGGCTCTCAAAGAATGAGAAGGGAACACGGGGCGTTCCTACGGGATTTGCGGATTTGGACAACCTTCTTTCGGGACTTCAAAAGTCAGATCTTGTCATTTTAGCTGCCCGTCCTTCCATGGGCAAATCTTCCCTTGCCTTGGACGTGGCAAGGAGAGTCGCAATACAGCACAAGATACCGGTCGGCGTGTTTAGCTTGGAAATGTCCAAGGACCAGGTGATAGACAGATTGCTTGCCTCAGAAGCCGCAGTGGACCTCTGGAGGCTGCGTACCGGCAAGCTCTCGTCTCAAGGGTCCGAAAACGACTTTGAACGCATTCAACATGCCATGGGAGAGCTTTCGGAAGCCCCGATCTTCATTGAAGATACGGCTTCCGTGAATGTCCTGCAGATGAGAGCAATGGCCCGCAGGCTGCAGGCAAACCACGGCCTCGGATTGCTCATAGTAGACTATCTTCAGCTGATTGAGCCCAGAAACACCCAGGCTCCGATCGTGCAGCAGGTGACGGAAATATCGCGTTCCCTTAAAGGGCTGGCCAGGGAGCTTAATGTTCCGGTTCTTGCCCTGTCCCAGCTTTCAAGAGCCGTGGAACAGCGCGTGCCTCAGCGTCCCCGTCTGTCCGACCTTAGAGAATCGGGGGCTCTGGAACAGGACGCGGACGTGGTGCTTTTCATTTATCGGGAAGACCGGTACCGCCAAGACAGCCAGCAAAAAAACATTGCCGAGATTATCGTGGCAAAGCACCGGAACGGCCCCGTTGGAGGAGCAAAGCTCTATTTTGATGAAAAGATCGTGAGCTTCCGTGATCTTGTCAAGGGCATGGATTACGAAGAAGAAGGAGGAGATGAGTTCGGACTCTAACCGATGTATCCTGAACCGATTCAGAAACTCGCAGCCCTCTTTTCCCGCCTGCCCGGCATAGGGCCTCGCATGGCAGCGCGTCTTGCCTTCCATCTTTTGAAGGCACCGAATCAGGAAGTTCAGGAATTTGGAGAAGCGATACTTCAGCTCGGTTTCCGCATGCGTTTGTGCGCTTTTTGTTTTAATCCGTTCGACTTCGCTCCCTTCGACACCGCTCAGGGCAGGCAGGGCAAGTCCCTATGTACCATTTGCGCTGATACGGGGAGAGTAAAAACCATGCTTTGTGTGGTTGAAAAAGAAAGCGATCTGGAAGCTTTGGAAGCCACCAGGGCGTACCGCGGCCTGTATTTTGTTCTTGGCGGAACCGTGGGAATGCTTCGCAAAGTTGATATGCGGCATCTGAGAATGGATGAATTAAAAGAGCGCATTGCAGATCCGAAAAAGTTTGGAATTGCCGGCACGGGTTTTTCCGAGGCAATTCTTGCAATGAACCTTACCACCGAAGGAGAAGCCACCGCTCTTTATCTTGAACGCGTATTCGGGCCGTTGAATATAAAAACGACCCGTCTTGGCAGAGGGCTCCCTGTCGGAGGAGAGTTGGAGTATTCGGACTCGGAAACCCTCAAGCAGTCCCTGGAAAACCGCCGCTAGCTAACTGAAACTAGACCGAGTCTAGGTGTGGAAAACTAGACTCGGTCTAGTTTTCCATGTTTACGCTTTGATGCCGGTAATTTCCACCTCGGTGAAGATCTGTCGGTGCCCCAGTTTCTTTTTGTAGCGCTTCTTGGCCTTGAACTTAATGGTCATGACTTTCTCGGCTCTCCCCTGTCTCAGCACCTTTCCGGTTACCTTAGCTCCCGCTATGACCGGAGTTCCAATCTCTATTCCATGGCCTTTCTCTGCCAGAAGCACCTGATCAAACACAACCTCACTCCCTGCTTCTTGCGGGAGCTTCTCAATTCTGATTTTCTTTCCGGGCTCAACCACGTATTGCTTCCCACCGGTTTTTATCACAGCGAACATACCCCGTA
>CAZAHG010000038.1:0-4283 GCA_964485065.1 uncultured Candidatus Saccharibacteria bacterium
TGCTCGCAGAGCTCAAGCGGATCAGGAATTTGCCTCATGACCAGCTTTTTCAGGTCGAGGCATTCCTCGCTCACGCGATCAAGGATCTCGAGTCGCGCCAGGCCGGGAGCCAGCCAGCGAAGCCCGCGCCAGTCAGCAACTAGCGTGATCAGGCGCACGACCTTCGGGTACGGCGCCTTTCTTTTTTCTTAATTACGATTCCAAGATGTTAGACATTCAATGTTTAACAGGTTCTTACGGTTCCAGAGAACCGTTTTTTCGTATATACTGAGCAAACATATGAATTCAGCTCCAGGACGCATTCGGTGGCACGCGCTTTCATGGCAGGAAACAGAACGCAAGCTTGAAACAGACGCCCGGGCAGGACTTGGCGAAGAAGAGGTGGAGAAACGCAGAAGGCAAAGCGGAGAGAACAAGCTGCCCGAAGAAAAACCTCCTTCGCACGCGATCATATTCCTTCGTCAATTCAAGAGCCCACTCATCGTTATCCTTCTTGTCGCGGCCCTTATCACGCTGTTCTTGAAGGAATATACGAACACCATTGTCATTAGCATGGCGCTCTTGTTCAACGCCGTTATCAGCCATGTGCAGGAGTATCGGGCGCAGAAAGCGCTGAGTAAGCTTCAGGGGATCTTGCAGTTTAAGGCCCAGGTCATGCGAGCTGGCCGCGAGAAGCAAATCCTCCAGAAAGAATTGGTTCCGGGAGACATTGTGCTATTGAAGCCAGGCAGCAATGTCGCAGCCGACGCCCGCATCGTTGAAGGCATTGGATTACGGGTGAATGAAGCCGTGCTGACCGGTGAATGGCTGGCTTCTCTCAAAACCGAGCAGCTGGTTCCCATGGAAGCTTCGCTCGCCGATCGGAATTCCATGGTATACATGGGCACCATGGTAGAGGAAGGAAACGGGAAAGCCATCGTTGTTGAAACCGGCCTTCGCACGGAATTCGGGAACATCGCTTCTTCGCTGCGAAACATTCAAGAAGAGAAAACCCCCTATCAGCAAAAACTTACCGCCTTCTCTTGGGTCATAAGCTTTATGGTGGCCGTTGCCGCTGGCGTGTTGTTTGTGCAAGGCATATTCACGAACCAGAATCTGACAGAAATGTTTCTCGTCGCGGTGGCGGTGGCCGTCGCCGCGGTTCCGGAAGGCTTGCCGCTTGCCATCACCGTTGTGCTGGCCCTGGGCATGCAGCGCATTCTGCGAAAGCGCGGCTTGGTGCGAAGACTTAGCGCAGCTGAGACCCTGGGATCTGCCACCATTATCGCAACAGACAAAACCCTCACGCTTACCGAAGGCCGCATGGAGGTGGAAGAGATATTTTCCATTAGAGGAGACCATGAATCGGTTCTTGCCATAGCAGCCCTTGCGAACGAAGCGTTCGTTGAAAACCCGGAAGCAATGTTTGAAGAGCGTGTCATCGTAGGCCGTCCAACGGAACGGGCTCTCCTGGAAGCTGCCATGGAAGCAGGCCTTTTCAAGGAGCAGCTGGAAAAGCAGTATCCTGTCGTATTGCGCATCCCGTTCACTCATGAAGAGAAATACGTGGGAAGCCTGCACAAAAGGGACGGGGGTCTTGTCATGTATGTCTCGGGGGCTCCGGATGCCCTTCTTGAAATCTCGCAAGGAACCAAAGAAGAAAAAGATCGGCTGGAAATGAAGATACGGGAGCTTGCGAGCAAGGGCCTTCGCGTCATCGGGTTTGCCCTCAAGAAACTCGAGGCGAGCGAATTGGGCAAAGAGGCTGCCAAGGCCGCAAAAGAAGAGATCAGGGATCTGACCTTCGCGGGACTTATCGGCCTGAAAGATCCATTGAGAAAAGGGGTGAAAGAGGCGATAGCATCGGCCAGGCAGGCTGGCATCAGGACCATCATCGTGACTGGAGACCACCTTCTTACGGCTCAGGCAGTGGCGAGAGAAATCAACATTCCCGCAACAGACGATAACTGCATTGAGGGGAAAGAACTTGAGCAACTCTCCGACGAACAGCTTCAGAAGCGCCTGGATAATCTTTTTGTCTATGCGCGCGTGGAGCCGAACCACAAGCTCAGGATCGTTGAAGCGTGGCAAGCCAAGGGAGAGGTCATCGCGATGACCGGAGACGGGGTTAATGACTCGCCGGCTCTCAAGAAAGCAGACATTGGGATTGCCTTAGGATCCGGAACCGACATTGCAAAGGAGGTGGCAGATCTCGTGCTTCTCGGAGACGATTTTAAAATCATTCCAGCTGCCATCAGGGAAGGGAGAGGCATTGTGGACAACATACGGAAGGTGATCACCTATCTGTTATCGGGGTCCTTTACGGAAGTCATCCTCATAGGCAGCTCTCTTGCGCTGGGGCTCCCGCTCCCCATCACCGCCCTCCAGATCCTGTGGATCAACGTCATTGGCGATGGCGCTCCCGCGTTAGCGCTCGCCTTTGAGAAGACGGACCCCGGAGTCATGGAACGTGTCCCGGAAAAGAAGCGGTCCTTGCTCCTCACTCCAGAGATGCGGGTCATCATATTCATCATCGGCATCGTCACCGACATCCTTCTGCTCCTGCTCTTTCTCTGGTTCTGGAAATATCAAGCCGTCTCCTTGGAGCACGTGCGCACGCTGGTATTCATCGGCCTGGGGATCAACTCTTTATTCTTCGTATTCTCTTGCAAGAATCTCAGAAAGAATATATGGCAGTACAATGTATTGGATAACCGTTTCTTAACGGCAAGTGTCTTTATCGGGATTGCGCTCTTCGTCTTGCCCGTATACCTTCCTTTGGTACAGCGGGTACTGGACCTCGTGCCCCTCAGAATGTTTGACTGGGGATTGCTTGGCCTGCTGGCTGTCGCCAACATTGCCTTGATTGAACTTGCGAAATGGATATTCATTAAATTTAAATTAGATCGATGATCCCATACCTTCTTCTCTTGCTCGGTTCTGGAGTTTTGCTGTTTGTTGCCGCAAACCGCATTGTCAAAAACATCGTATTCCTCGCCCACTATCTTAGATGGCAGGAATTCGTCATCGCCTTTTTCGTCATGGCGGTCGCGAGCTCCATCCCAAACCTGTTCGTTGGCATCTCCTCGGCGCTCCACGATATTCCGGAACTTTCGTTCGGGGACGTGATGGGAAACAGCGTCATTGATCTGACGCTCGTGGCGGCTCTTGTTGGGCTTCTCGGCAAAAATCTTTCCACGCTAAGCAACCTCGTCCAGATCTCCTCTCTTCTCACCATTGTAGTAGCCGTGCTTCCCATTTTGCTCGTCATGGACGGAGCCCTGGGAAGGGGAGACGGCATAGTCCTGATTTTCACGTTCCTCCTATATTCATTCTGGCTGTTTTCAAAAAGAAAAGAGCACCCAACCATATTCAATCATCAACAAGCGGAAGAACCCGTGCGAAGATTCAGGCATTTTCTGCTGACTGTTGCGGAAATGACGCTTGTTATTCTCCTCATGCTCCTGTCGGCTGAAGGAGTGGTGCGCTCGGCCAAGTTCTTTGCGGCTTCCCTGAACGTTCCAATCCCGCTCATAGGCATCCTTGTCATCAGCTTCGGAAGCGCGCTGCCGGAATTGTATTTCGGCATAACCGCGGCGAAAAAAGGGCTGTACCGGGTGGTACTGGGAGAGTTGATGGGCTCTGTCATTGTTATCTCGACGCTCGTGCTTGGCATCGTTGCCCTCATCAATCCAATTGAAATAAGCGACTTCTCCCCGTTTGCCATTGCCCGCGTCTTCCTCGTCATATCCGCGCTCTTCTTCTTCCTCTTCGTCAGGTCGGACAGAAAAGTAACAAGAAAGGAGGCCTTCATTCTCTTATTTTTGTACGCGGCATTCTTGACCACAGAATTATTCCATCACCAGATCCTGCGATTCTTCGGCTTTACCTCATAATAGAGTGAGATAAAAAAACAAAATCATCCTTCAATTTGAAAGATGATTATGTAGCTCTTTCTATGGTCGATTCTATTCTAAACAAGAATTCGAATTGGGGCCAATCTACCATCATTCCTAGCCGATCCTTTCTTTGTTGTACCTAGTTCTGCGTTTCTCTGGAAATCAAGTGTGATCGGAATCCAATTCTTTTTAAAATTCCTTCCAGCAAAAACACTATGAGTCCGTGCGCCCCGAGGGGCCGGTGCTTCACAGTCAGCCATAGAAAGAGCTGACCTTATTATGAACTCAAGAAATAATGTGTCAACCTCTCCTTAAACACGTACAGTAGCCGGAATGTTCCAAGAGGACAATGTTAGACATCCGATGTCTAACATTCTTCTTTATTCGAGGAGGAGATTTTTAATC
>CAZAHG010000039.1:0-3969 GCA_964485065.1 uncultured Candidatus Saccharibacteria bacterium
CCAGCTGCGGGAATTTCTCAGAAGCCAGGGAGCGGAACCTTTTGAGACGGCAGGCCAGAAGTTCAATCCCGAACTTCACGAAGCCGTGGGAGAAGTCGATCCGCCAGCTGGCGGAGGAAAAGAACCCGGAACCGTGATTGAAGAAGTTGAAAGGGGATATCTATTCTTGGGAAAATTGTTAAGACCAGCTAAAGTAAAAGTCGCCAAATAATTCATACACATATGGCAAAAATCATAGGAATCGATCTGGGAACCACCTTTTCCGCCATGGCAGTGGTGGAAGGAGGGGAGCCAAAAATCATTGAGAACAAAGAAGGAGCAAGAACCATGCCTTCCGTGGTAGCTGTAGCCAAGAACGGGGAGATCCTCGTTGGAATCCAGGCAAGGCGTCAGCAGATCACCAATCCCAAAAACACGATATCCGTGGTGAAGCGTCTCATCGGCCGGAGATTTTCGGATCCAGAAGTCCAGCGCGACAAGCAACTTCTGCCCTACGAGATCCGCCAAGATCAGGACGGAGGAGTTGAGGTGAAGATGGGAGAGAAATGGTACAAGCCGCCCGAAATCTCGGCCCTGGTATTGCGCAAGTTCAAGGAGGATGCGGAGGCAAAGCTCGGAGAAAAGATCACCGAGGCAATCATTACGGTTCCCGCATACTTTGACGACAGCCAGCGCAAAGCGACCAAGGTGGCAGGTGAAATAGCCGGCTTTGTGGTAAAACGCGTCATCAACGAGCCGACGGCAGCCGCCCTTGCCTATGGGCTTCAGAAAAAGAAAGACGAGAAGATTGCGGTGTATGACTTTGGAGGAGGAACCTTTGATATTTCGGTGCTCGAGGTTTCAGAAGACACCATTGAGGTAAAAGCAACCGGAGGAGACACGCATCTTGGCGGAGAAGACTTTGACCAGAAGATCGTGAACTGGCTCATTGACCAGTTCAAGAAAGACCAGGGCATCGATCTTTCACAGGATCCCTTGGCTTTACAGCGCTTGAAAGAGGGAGCTGAAAAGGCAAAAATAGAGCTTTCCAGCGCCACCGAGACCGAGATTAACTTGCCCTTTATTACCTCCGATGCCTCGGGCCCCAAGCACTTGCTGTTTCGCTTGTCCCGTCTTCAGCTGGAAGCCATGGTGAAAGAATACTTGGACAAATCATTGGAGCTCATGACTCAAACGCTCAAGGAGGCAAAGCTTTCTCCAAAAGAGCTTGATGAGGTGGTGCTTGTGGGAGGCCAGACGCGCATGCCCGCCATACAAGAAGCCGTGAAGGCCCTCTTTGGCAAGGAACTCAACCGGAGCATCAACCCGGACGAGGTGGTTGCGATTGGAGCCGCCATTCAGGGAGGCATCATGCAAGGAGAGGTGAAAGACGTGCTCTTGCTGGATGTTACTCCGCTTTCGCTGGGTATTGAAACCCTGGGAAGCGTGAGCACGGTGCTCATTCCAAAAAACACCACGGTGCCCACGTCAAAAAGCCAGATATTCTCCACGGCCGCCGACAATCAAACGTCTGTTGAGGTGCACGTGCTTCAGGGAGAGCGTCCCCTTGCGCAGGACAACAAATCTCTGGGCAAGTTCGTGTTGGACGGCATTCCTCCCTCTCCCCGAGGGCTTCCCCAGATTGAGGTGGTTTTTGACATTGACGCAAACGGAATCCTGCAGGTGACCGCAAAGGACAAGGCATCGGGCAGGAACCAGAGCATTCGCATTGAAGGATCCACGGGAATCTCAAAAGAAGAAGTGGAACGCATGAAAAAGGAGGCAGATCTGCACGCGGAAGAAGACAGGAAGCGCAGGGAACTCATTGACGCGAAAAACAACGCGGACGCTCTCCTATACACGGCAGAGAAAGCGTTGAAAGACGGGGCAGATAAGGTATCTGCAGAAGTGAAGCAGGAGGTAGAAGAAAAAACAGAAGCGTTGAAGAAGATAAAAGACCAAGATACAATAGAAGATATCAGGCAGGCCGCAGAGGCGCTTTCGCAGGCATTGCAGAAGATAGGGGCTGAGATGTATAAACAGAAACCGGAACAATGAGGGACTATTATAAAATCTTGGGCATAACGAAGAGCGCTTCCGAGGAAGACGTGAAGAAAGCGTACCGCAAGCTTGCCCATAAATTCCATCCCGACAAAGGGGGAGACGCAGGGCGCTTTAAGGAAATCAGCGAAGCGTATCAAATCCTGTCTAGCAGGGACAAGCGCGCTCAATACGACAAGTTCGGCAGGGTGTTCGAGGGCCCTTCGGCAGGCCCGGGGCGCGAGGGATTTAACGGATTCCAGTGGGGATGGGGTTCACAGGAAGGATTTGAAGAGGGAGCTTCGTTTGACTTTCCGGATCTTGGAGACATCTTTGAGGATTTCTTTGGAGCGGGCCAGGAATTTACAGATCTCAGGAAGGGAAAAGACATTGAGGTAGAACTTCGCATTCCCCTTGAAGCCGTGCTTCTCAGAAGGGAAGAGCGGGTATCTTTATCCAAGTTCGTGCTGTGTTCCAGGTGCCAGGGGGTGGGGGCCGAGCCCAACACAAAGGTATCCGAATGCTTTTCTTGCAGGGGAACGGGCCAGGTGCAGCAGATTCGGAAAACCGTCTTTGGCAGTTTCACACGCCTGAGCATATGCCCCGAATGCGCAGGCGAAGGATTAAAGCCAGAAAAACCCTGCAACGTCTGCAAGGGAGAAGGAAGAGTCAGGGGACAGGAAGAACTTCTTGTGGTGATTCCCGCCGGGGTTGACACGCATCAGATTCTCAAGTTTGAGGGCAAGGGAGATGCGGGAAAGCGCAGGGGAAAGAACGGAGATCTGTATGCGCGCATTTCGGTAAAGCCGCACGAGAAGTTTGCAAGGAGGGGAGACGACCTGTATGCCAAAGTCCCGATCTCAATCACCCAGGCGGTTCTTGGAGATGAAATTGAAGTTCCGACGCTTGAAGGCACTTCGGTTCTGCTGCAGGTTTTGCCCGGCACAGAATCTGGAAAAGTTGTGAAAATACAGGGCAAGGGCATTCCTCATTTCCAGGGACTGGGAAGGGGAAACTTGCAGTATGAGCTTGAGATTCATATACCCAAGAAACTCAGCAGGCAGCAGAAGGAACTCCTGGAGAAATTGAAAAAAGAAGGATTGTGAGGTACTATTGAACCGCTCAAAGCAAAGACTTTTGCTTTGAGCCCCCGTAGCTTAATGGTAAAGCAACGGCCTTTTAAGCCGCTGATGAAGGTTCGATTCCTTCTGGGGGCACACGTTGACAGAGATACCTTTATGTAAGGGAATGTTAGACACTGAGTGTCTAACAGGCCTCACTGCCAAAGAACCTGTTAAAAACATCGGCTCGAACCATATTTTGGGGAAGTAGAAAAGAAAAATTTTTAATCATTGAATTCATAACTTTTAAGATTCTAAGATAAGAAACGGCAGAGATGCCGATTTTTTGTTTGGGCTTGACTTTTCCGCTGTTCCGTGTATTATAGTAAGTGGCACCTAAGAAAATGGGTGGCCAGAAAGGAGGATTGCTATGGACCATAGCAATCTTGCGGACCAGAAGCGTCCCCATGGTCAGTGTTGTCACGGCATGTGCCTTGACCACGGGCCGGAGTGGGAAAACATCGGTGAGAAGCGGAGGGAGCCCAATCCGGGGATCTTCGGCAAGAAGACCTACTGGACGTGGCGCCACTGTGGACAGCCGATGGCGCGGTACAAGGAAGTGCAGACGCAGCGGTGTCGGAAGTGCGGCAGAACCGAGGATAACGTCACGAACCGCCACCTCGCACTCTGCCTCTGCTGCGGGTACTGCTTCACCATCATCTCGTACAACATTTAAGCGAGATGTCTCAACTGGGGTTGTGGGAGAAGTCTCACAACCCCTTTCCATTTTTATAATTTTTTGGTAAATTGAATTCATACTTGAATTGCCGCCAAAGAAAAACTTGAAATTGTTATCGGTGCGGCTTCGCCGCAAATTCTGAATTTTTTC
>CAZAHG010000040.1:0-3889 GCA_964485065.1 uncultured Candidatus Saccharibacteria bacterium
CAAGAGCAGAGGGAGGGAAACTTTTTCACAAACAAAAGATTCATGAAGCTATGCCTGGATTCCCTTGTTTTCCATGTGCGACAGACGCTAGGGTGGTATGCATCAAAGGTTATTCTTGATGTCGGTTGCGGCACAGGTAAGTACGCCCTCAATCTGAAAGATTTATATCATCAGTATTACGGCCTTGAGCCATTTTCTGTTTCTGCGGAATTTGCCGTCGACCAAACCGTTTTCCCAGAGAATGCGGTCTTGATTCAGTACAACTCAACTAGCAATCTGCCGGTCAACGATGATGCGGCGGATATGATGCTCTTGCTTGCCTCGTATGATCACATACCGAATCCGGAAAGCTTCATGAAAGACGCGTACGGCAAAATAAAAGACGGCGGATATCTGTTGATCTTATGTTCGAACTATAATTTTTGGGCAAAACGGTTAGCCAACAAAATAACAGGCAAAAAAATGTTTCAACACCGAGACACTCATTTCAGGGTGCATTCTCCGGATTCCCTCATAAACGAAATACAGTCGTTTGTTCATCTAAAAGCGGAATATGTGAACGCGGATTTTTTCTTTTTGCCGAATGTGCCCAAGAGCATAAATTTCTTATATTTCAGCATCAACGTTATGGCTTTCGTCAATTCTTTATTGAAACATATCTTTTCACTTTTATCGATCAAAGATGGCGGCTCGGGAATGATAGTGGTGTTTAAAAAAGATGTTGCAGGAAAATGAAGTCATGACCCAACTTCCTTCGCCCGCTCACTACAAACGGGAATTCCCTGTTTCCGAGAAGGCCATGGAGGTGATACGCGCTTCCAGAAACGGCATACAAGATATCCTAGACGGAAGAGATGAGCGTCTCATTGTCATCGTGGGACCCTGCTCCATCCACGATCCTCAGGGAAGCGGCTTGGAATACGCAAAGCGCTTGGCAAATCTTCTTCCTCGTTTGTCAGACCGGTTTCTTGTTGTGATGCGCACTTTTCTTGAGAAGCCTCGTACCACCATTGGCTGGGAAGGGCTTGTTTCTGATCCTTGGCTCACTGGAGATTTCGATATTGCGGCTGGCATCGTCCAAGCCCGCAAGTTTCTGCTTTCCGTGTTGGAGCTTGGCGTGCCCACTGCGACCGAATTCACCAATCCCATGAGTATGTACTTTCTCGAGGATCTTTTGTGTTGGGCCGCGGTAGGCGCCAGGAGCACGGAAGCTGCGGTCTATCGCAACACGGCAAGCGGTCTCACCGTACCCGTAGGGTTTAAAAACGGCACCGGAGGCAGTGTTCAGATTGCGGTAGACGGTATCGTGGCGGCCAATCATCCCCATGCGCTTTTCGGAGTCAGCGAAGAAGAAGGGAGGGTTTGCCAAATACGCACAAAGGGAAATCGTTCCTGCCACCTTGTGCTCCGGGGGAGTTTGACCAACGGCCCTAACTATGAGGAGAAAGCGGTAGCCGCCGCGCTTGAACTTCTCAAGAAAGCACGGCTCGCACCCCGCCTTATGATTGACTGCAGCCACGGGAATTCAGAAAAAGATCCGCAGAGACAGACAGAGGTATGCCGGAACGTTCTTAGCCAGCGGCTTGCGGGCAACAAGGGAATCGTCGGCCTCATGCTGGAGAGCCATCTGTTCCCGGGCAATCAAAAGCTCGGGAACGATCCGACGCAGCTCCAATACGGAGTGTCTATAACGGATGCCTGCATCGGCTGGGAAGAAACAGCGGCCCTGCTCCGTGAGTCTCACGACCTTCTATGAAACATCCCTTGGTATCGGTTATTATGGCTACTCGGAATAGGGCAGGATTTCTTAAAGAATCCGTGGGAAGCATTGTAGCTCAGACGTATGCTTTTTTTGAATTTCTGATTGTGGACGACGCATCAAGCGATGGTACCCCGGATGTCCTTGGAGAGTATGCCGCCAGAGATCCGAGGGTGCGTGTATTGCGCAACGACTCCAATGTCGGGCCTGCCAAATCACGCAACAAGGCGCTCAGAGAGGCTCAGGGCAGATACGTTGCAATCTTGGACGATACGGATATTGCGCTTCCAGAACGCCTCCGTCTTCAAGTCGACTTCCTGGAAAACAATCCTTCGTATGCCTTGGTAGGCAGTTGGGTTCTTGAAGAAAGCAGAGGAAGTTCTTATCTCAGAAAACTCCCCATAGATAGCGTCGCCATCAAAAGAGCGCTTATTTTCCGCAACCCATTTGTGCACTCGACCGTCATGATGAGAAAAGAGGTCTTAGACAAAGTCGGCTTGTACGATGAGCGCTGGAAATACGCTCACGATTACGAGCTCTATTTTAGGATTGCCAGTTCCTACAATATCGCCAATCTTCCACTTGTTCTTTCAAGGAATCGCGAAGCCGCAAATTCCATTACTGCCGCCAAAAATAGGGAACAGGCACTCTTTGCGCTCAAGGCAAGACAGAAAGCGCTCAAAGAGGGGCTTTATCCAAAGAGCGTGCAGGCTTCTCTCGGTATCGTAAGGGGGTATCTGAGCTATCTCATTCCTGTTTCTTTGAAGCGGATGGCACAAGGAGTGAAACGATTATTGCAGAAAAGAGCGGACTCATATGTTTAAAATATGTCAGATCGCGTCCGCGGACATTTCTCTGCGGTTTCTTCTTATGGATTTTATGCGATATCTTCAGAAAAAGGAGTACGAGGTGCACGCGGTGTGTTCGGATGGAAAATGGGTGCCCGAAATCAGAGATGCCGGAATCAAGGTGCAAACCATTGCGATTACGAGGCGGCTCTTTACCCCCATTGAAGACCTCGCGGCATTCTTTAAACTCTATCGGTTTTTCAAAAAAGAGCAGTTTGACATCGTGCACACGCATACTCCCAAGGCATGTTTCTTGGGGCAACTGGCCGCGTTCTTTGCAGGGGTGCCGGTGCGTGTCGCTACAATTCACGGACTCTATTTTCAGAAAGATTCTTCCTGGCAAAAGAAGATTATCTTTGTTCCCATAGAAAGAATCATCGCAAAAATCGTCCACAAGGCGTTTTCCGTTAACAGGGAAGATGCCGCATTTTTAATTAATCATAAAATCTATCCTTCTGGAAAAGTCATCTATGTTGGAGGGGGCATTGATCTTCGGAAGTTTGACTCAGACCGATTTTCTCAGGACTTTATCGCGCAAAAGAAGCGGGAAGTAGGTATCCCTCTCAATGCGAAGGTTGTTGGAATTGTGGCTCGCTTGGTAAGAGAAAAGGGATTTATTCCTCTTTTTGCCGCGTTTGCCCAAATCCTCAAACGATTTCCGAATACGGTGCTGCTTGTCGTGGGACCGGAGGAACCGGAGAAGAGGGATGCGTTAGATAAAAATATTGTTGACAAATACGGTATTCAAAACAAAGTTCTTTTTCTTGGAGAGCGCACGGACGTCATCGAACTTTACTCTCTCATGGATGTTTTCGCTCTGCCTTCGTACAGGGAAGGATTGGGGCTTTCTATTTTAGAGGCATCTGCAATGAAAAGGCCCGTCGTGGCTTCTGACATTCGGGGATGCAGGGAGGCAGTAGATGATAAAAAAACAGGATTCTTGGTCCCGTCAAACAATCCAAAAAAACTGGCAGAGGCGATCATGTACATTCTTTCTCATCCAAAAGAGGCGAAAGCAATGGGAGAAGAGGGAAGAAAGAAAGTTGAGAGGGAATATGATCAAGACGCAGTCTTTGAACTGCTCAGAAAGGAGTACGAGCGCCTGCTGTAAGTGTGATACACTTGGAATATGAACATACGTTTAGCTTCGCGAGAACACGCCTCTGCGGTGACATCGCTTCATCAGCAAGAAATATCTTCTGGGTTTCTCAGCTCTTTGCCGCGTACGTTCTTGGCAAAGTTTTATGAAGGCATCATTCGGTACCCCGGCGGATTTTGCGTC
>CAZAHG010000041.1:0-3424 GCA_964485065.1 uncultured Candidatus Saccharibacteria bacterium
AAAAACCGATACACACATGATTATAGGCATCATTCCCGCGCGGTACGGCTCCGTACGCCTTCCAGGGAAACCATTGTTAGAAATCGCGGGGAAAACACTCATTCAGCGTTCATGGGAACAGGCTATGCAGGTCCGTTTACTCGATAGGGTTGTAGTGGCAACCGATGACGAACGCATATTCAAGGCCGTAGAATCGTTCGGAGGCGAAGCAATGATGACCTCCGGAGAACACCAAACCGGCACCGACAGGGTGGCAGAAGCCGCCCGGCAGTTTCCGGAAGCAGAAGTTATTGTGAACGTTCAGGGAGACCAGCCTCTTGTTCCTCCGGAAGCTATTGATGCCGTGGTACAGGCGATGAAGAACGATGTGGGCATTGAGATAAGCAATCTGGTTGCCAGGGCTTCCAAACAAGACGCCGGGAATCCGAGTATCGTAAAAATAGTGCAGAATAAAGAAGGTTTTGCAATGTATTGTTCAAGATCTCCCATTCCATACCCGCGGAATGAAGAGTATTGCGCCTGGTATAAAATTATGGATGTGTATGGGTTTAGACCCGCTGCCCTGCAAAAAATAGCTGCTTTGTCGCCCACACGTCTGGAAAAAGCAGAATCCGTGGAGCAACTGCGCATTTTAGAGTACGGCTACAAAATCAAGTTAGTAGAGACCCCCTATGACTTTATCGGCGTGAATACGCCAGAAGACCTGGAGAAAGTAAGGGCAGCATTCAACCATGGGAAAAACTAAAGCGATAAAACTTCTTGTTTTGGACGTAGACGGCGTTCTTACGGACGGCAAGCTGTATTTGGACACGGACGGGGCGCGAGAGATAAAGTCCTGGCATGTGCGAGACGGCATGGGCTTGCTGTTGGCGCGGGAAGCCGGCATCAAAACAGTATTCTTGAGCGGGAGAGAGAGCGGAGCCATCAGAAAACGCGGAGGAGAGCTGCGTGTTGACTATATGATTCTCGGCTCTAAAGACAAAGAAGGAGATCTCGCGGAGATTTTGAAAAAAGAAGGCGTGGGTCTCCATAATGTCTGTTTTATCGGAGACGACGTGCAGGATTTGCCGTTGCTTCGCAAGGTTGGATTTAGCGCGGCTCCCAACAACGCCGCCCCCGTGGTGCGGAAACACGTGGACTATATCTCGGAAAAAAACGGGGGAGAAGGCGCGGTGCGGGATATCGTGGACTACATTCTGGAAACACACCAAGGATTGAAAGACATCACCGAGCGCCTCTTTGCCATAGAAGACGAGATGGATCTTTTCGGCAAGAAGATAGCTGGCGTATTCTTCTGGGAACTTCTGCGTGCAGGCACGCAGAGAAAAATCTTAGGCGAGGCAGAGGTGTTTAATAGGAAAGAATCTTTGGGCAAGCGCCAGTTGAGTTCTTGGGTCGGGGTAGGATTTCACGTGATATGGAATACGCTGTTTCATAACCCTCTTTTTGCTTCCCGCGCAGACGTTCTTTTCTTTGGCATGTATCGAAGAAGGTTCCAGAAAGACGGGTTCTGGCACGACATCTACTGCGATCCTTTGATAGAGCAGCTTGAAAAAGAAGGTTTGCGGTGCTGCATGATTGAACGCCCTCCATTTGGAAGATCGGTTCCCCGGCCCGTCAAAACCAAGCACGTATACTACCTTGATTTCATTGAGGCGTGTTTTCTCGGAGCCCGGCGTCTTAGGTTCGGGCGCGTTCGTTTAACAGAAGATGAACGCTCCTTCTTAACGACGCTCCAAGACAAACTCAATGAAGAATTTGGGGTCCGGCTCGATCTTCAGCGCGACCTTGCGGCGGAGTTAGAAAAGCAGAAAATTCTTTTGCCTTTTTACAAAGCTCTTCTTTCAAAGATCGCTCCGAAGGCAGTCGTTGTGGTGAATCTCCCGGGGCATAGGGCGCTTGTGCAAGCATGCAAGGAAGTTCGCGTGCCCCTCATTGAGCTGCAGCAGGGGGCCACCCATAAGTATAGTCTGGAACATTCCTACGAAGGAGAAAAACGAAAAAAATATGTCGTCCCGGACTATTTCTTCACATTTGGCGACTATTGGAAGCGCTCGGTATCATTCCCGTTGCCCTCAGACAGAATGCCCAGCGTGGGGTTCCCGTACTATGAGCAGGAGTTGGAGCGATACAAAAACGCGGAGCGAAAGAAACAGATACTTTTTCTTTCCCAGCCTATGTTCGGCAAGTACATGTCCAAGTTCGCCCTTGAACTCGCCAGAGAGTTGGAAGGAACTTGGCATATTGCGTACAAGCTACACCCAGAAGAAGAAGGTCCTACATGGCAAGAGTTATATTCTGCCCTTGCGGGAGCCGGTATCGAGGTCGTGCGGGACAAAGAGAAACCGCTCTACCAGATGCTTGCGGAGTCCCAGGTTCAGGTAGCGGTTAACTCAACGGCAACATACGAAGGATTGGGCTTTGGGCTGAATACCTATCTTCTCGACATTCCCGGGGTAGAGGCGATGGGATACCTTCTTGAGACTGGATACGCGCGTCTCGTGGGCTCTGTTGGAGAAATGCGGGATCTATTGGCAAAGCAAGAAGAGAGAAAAACGTGGAACGGGGAAGAATTCTTCAGAAAAAACTCGCTTAACCGCATGACACATCTTATACTAGACATAGCTTCTTTACGAAGATGAAATGGTGCATTATCGTGAACGACGCGCCGTTTTTGATGGAGTTTCTCGGCAAGCTCTCTAGCAGTTTCATAGAGGATGGAGACGAGTGCATGCTGGCGTTCGACAACAAGTTTGCAGAACATGCAAAGGCGAAGTATTTTCCAAAACAAGCGCAAAGCGTTTCCAAGGTAGATTGGTGCTATGAACACTACGATGCCTTGCGTAAGGATTATGATGATCTCGCCTGGCGTCCGCTCTACGCAAACTTTGATCGCATGGAGCATTGGCCGTGGGGGTATCGGGAGTCGGCGAAGCGCCTCTCTCAGGACTACCAGTTTTTTGAATATGTGTGCCAGACGGAGCGGCCCGACGCGATCCTTTTTGAACCTCCGAGCGGAGTGGCTGCCCTGGTTGCCCATTCTTTGTCTTTGAAGTACGGCATTCCGTATCTCGGCATCATAGATTCCCGTATTGCGGAACGCCTTGAGGTGCGCGACTCCGAATACACGGATAGGCGATATCAACAAACCTACAGTGCGCTTCGCACGGAAAATATTTCCAAAGAAGAGTTGCAGTTCGCAACCCGTTTTTTGCGTGATTTTCTCTCGCACGATCGGCTCCCGTCGTATTATGGAACCGGCACGATTCGCTTCACAATCCTGGGATACGTGAATCACTATGCCAGGCGCCTGCAAGAAATTGGAAAGTCGTTGTGGCGCTACTTCCGGGCGCGAAAACAGCTCCATGCCGTTGATTTTGAAAGCGAAAACCGTTTGCGGGTCGCCCTGAGAGCTCCAAAGACC
>CAZAHG010000042.1:0-786 GCA_964485065.1 uncultured Candidatus Saccharibacteria bacterium
TAAGTTTGCCCGCACGCTTCTCACCCACATCATCGCTTCCCGCATGCAGGAGATCTTCCAACTCGCGAACAAAGAGTTGAAAAGAGTTGCCCGCCAGGGCAAGTTGCCAGCAGGAGTCGTTCTGGCAGGGGGCGGAGTAAAGCTTGCCGGAGTCATAGAGCTCGGCAAGAAAGAATTTCGCGTGTCGGTAAAACGGGGGATTCCCCAGGGTATTTGGAACGCGCAGGCAGACCCCGCATTCTTTGGAGCGATGGGTCTGGTGCGCAGGGCCTATGAAATCGCGGGATCCGAAACCAGGATTCACACTTATCGGCAGAGCAACGCCTGGAAGGCCGTGAAAAAAGCAATCAGAGTATTTCTTCCATGATGGATTCGACAAGCTCACTATGAACAGAGCAGTCATTAAATTGATCGGTATCGGAGGGGCCGGGGGAAACGCGGTGGATCGCATGATGGAAACCGATCTCAAGGGGATCGATCTCATTGCGGCGAACACCGACGTGCAGGATCTTCGGAAAGTCAGGGCGCATCGGAAGCTTCGCCTTGGTTATGAGAGTACGAAGGGATTGGGAGCAGGCATGAACCCAGAACTGGGCAAAAAAGCAGCTCAGGAAAGCGTGGCCGAAATATCCCAGGTCTTACAGGGATCCGACATGGTATTTTTGGCAGCGGGTCTTGGAGGAGGCACCGGAGGGGGAGCTACTCCCGTTGTGGCCCGGCTGGCAAAAGAACAGGGAGTGCTTACGGTGGCCGTGGTGGGGATGCCGTTTTCTTTTGAAGGATCAT
>CAZAHG010000042.1:796-3415 GCA_964485065.1 uncultured Candidatus Saccharibacteria bacterium
CCCTCAAGGAGCTGGAGCTTACGGTTGACACCCTTCTCGTTATTCCAAATGACAAGGTGCTCGAAGCAGCCTCTCTTGACATAACCCTGCTGGATGCTTTTTGGTCGGCGGACGAGGTGTTGCGCCAGGCGGTCCAGGGAATTTCCGACCTTATCACCAAGCCCGGCCTCATCAACGTAGACTTTGCAGACGTGCGCAATCTCATGGCGCGTTCAGGGAGAGCCGTATTCGGCATGGGAAAAGCGAAAGGAGAACACCGCATCACACAGGCTCTCAACTCCGCCCTTCATTCGCCCTTTCTCTCGCTTTCTATCCAGGGCGCGCGGGGAATCCTTTTCAATATCGCGTGGCTTGATGACTTGTCGCTGGCGGAAGTGGAAGAAACAGCGAGCATTCTGCGCCAGAAGGCGAGTCCCGAAGCACGGATTATCTTTGGAGCGGTTCGGGACAGAGAGTTAAAGCCAGGAGAAGTAAAGATCACGGTGCTCGCCTGCGGATTCCCCAGAGAATGATGGATTCGACAAGCTCACCATGAAGCCCGCACGCTTGCTGTTTTTTTGGGCAGCGGCATTTATCGGAGGCATCGCTCTTTCGTCCGCTGTCCGATTTCCTTTCTTTGTCCAGCCTCTCTTTTTGGGAGCTGGAGTTTTTTTCTTCGTAGTCTCTTTCCGAGTTCCAAGAGCGGCACTGTGCGCTGTTTTTTTGTTTGGATGCTTGCTGGGAATTGCCAGGCATACCCAGGCAATCGCGAGAGAGGATCAACTTGTTGCGCGCTTTGAAAATCTCATAGGGCGCCCTGGACCGTTTGCTTTTTCTGGCACAATCGTGCGAGATCCCGAGGAGCGCAGGGGAAGCTTACGTCTTGTCGTGGCGCCGAAAGGTGAACAGCAGGGATTGATTCTTCTTACCACAGATCCTTTTTCGAACTGGCGGTATGGAGAAACAATATCCGCGAAGGGCAAACTTCAAGCCCCGGCAATATTTGAAGATTTCAATTACCGAAGCTATCTTGCAAAAGACGGCATCTACGCGGTGATGTACTATCCCGAGATAGTGGGCTTGGGCAGAGAACCATCCAAACGCCCTGCGGAAGGCGCCATGCGCCAGCTGTTTGAACAAAAGATGAAATGGAAAGAGATGGTGAGAAATAATTTTTCTCCTCCCCAAAGCGGCATTCTGGCAGCCACCTTGCTTGCGGACAAAAGCGATTGGTCCGATGATTTTTCAACGGCGCTTAATCGCACCGGACTCACGCACATCACCGCGATTTCAGGACAGCACATCACCATATTCTCCGCTCTCTTGCTGCCGGTATTCTTAATGCTCGGACTATGGAAGAAGCAGGCCATTCTCCTTGTTCTCGCGTTCGTCGTCTTGTTCATCGTGGTGACCGGATTCGAGGCTTCTGCCATTCGTGCGGGCATCATGGGAACCCTGGGAATGGCAGGAACCCTTGCCGGCAGAAGAAGCGATTCCATTCGGGCATTGGTGTTTGCGGGAGCCTTGATGCTGGCGCTGAACCCCTTGCTTCTTTCAAGAGACGCGGGATTTCAGCTTTCATTTCTTGCGGTTTTGGGGATTCTTTGGTGCCACCCGTATTTTAGGGGAGTATTCAAATGGCTCCCTGAAATGTTTGGCATTCGCGACGCAGGCGCAATGACGATTGCCGCTCAGATATTTACGCTTCCGATCATCATCGCAAACTTCGGTTCCGTGTCTCTTGTTTCTCCGATCACCAATATTCTCATAGGCCCCATAGCTCCGCTGCTTATCGGAGCTGGCTTGGTATTCCTGATGGCGGGAAGCATTGCGGGGTCGGCCGGAGCATTTCTTTTTTCCCTGCCCCTCGCATTCCTTCTTTTCTACTTCTCTTTTGTCGCAGAAGCATTCTCGTATCTTCCCTTTGCGGCCCTTGCCGTGGGCGACGGAGCCTTCTGGATCTCCGTTGCGCTGTTTGCAGCAGCCGGTATCTTTGTCTGGAGAATCAGAAAGGAACGTATGATATACTGGTAGGGATGAACCGGCCCAAACTCAGCATTATTATCCCGACCCTGAACGAAGAGAAAAATCTGCCCCTGCTTTTAGAATCCATCAAAAAGCAGGAGTTCCAAGATTACGAGATCATCGTCGCGGATGCGGGTTCTCAAGACAACACGGTGAAGATCGCGCTTCGGTACGACTGCAGGGTTGTTCCCGGAGGGCATCCTGGAAAGGGAAGGAACGAAGGAGCGAAAGCGGCGCACGGAGACGAACTCCTTTTCGTTGACGCAGACGTTCTTTTCCCAGAGGGTTTCCTCGGAAAGTTTTTGAAAGAAGTGAGAAAGAGAAATCTTGATTGCGCGGGTGCCGGCCTTCGCGCGCACGGGGAAACCCTGTGGTACGAATTAGGAATCTGGTGTTGGAATCTCTATTTCCTGCTCACTCAAAGGATATTTCCGCACGCCTCTAACTGCATTTACGCTACGCGTCAGCTCCACGACCAGATTGCGGGGTTTGACGAGGATATAAAGTTTGGGGAAGATTGCGTCTACGCGAGAAAGGCGGCGAAGGTCGGGACGTTCCGCTATCTCAGCAATATTTTCTGCTACGTTTCCCTGCGAAGGGTTCGGAAAGAGGGCC
>CAZAHG010000043.1:0-360 GCA_964485065.1 uncultured Candidatus Saccharibacteria bacterium
CAGGAAATTCTTTGTTTCGAGCACGGGGAGTATGTTCGGAAAACCTCCGAAGATTCCCATTGACGAAACCTGCGCTCCTACGCCTCACAATCCCTATGCCGCTTCCAAGGTTGCCCAAGAAGCGTTGGCACTCTCATACTGGCGGGCATACGGCGTGCCCGTGGTCATCCTGCGTAACAATATCATCTACGGGGAAGGGATGAGAAGAGGCATTTTTCTCTATGTCTGGCTCAAAGCTCTGCTCCAAGGAAGACCCATTATGGTGGAAGGGGGAGATCAGACAAGGGATCCCTGCTATATCACCGACGCCCTCGATGCCTGGATGCGTTCCATTGAGGCGCCCGAGGAAAAAGTGGCGGG
>CAZAHG010000043.1:370-3012 GCA_964485065.1 uncultured Candidatus Saccharibacteria bacterium
TTCCAGCGGCAAGGAATATACAGTGGCTGATATCGCAAAACTCTGCACGAAGCTTGTTCCAGGAGAAGTCATCTATCGCGACCATCGGCCTGGAGAAAAAGGTCAACGAGAATCCTTCGACATTTCAAAAGCGAGGAACGTATTAGGGTATAATCCTTCAGTTGATTTAGAAGAGGGTTTACTGCGCACAAAAGAGTGGATACAGAAAACGTTAGTTTCAGAAGAATATTTTAAGAAAGCATGAAAAAGAAAGTACTCATCACCGGCGGCTTGGGGTTTATTTTCAGCCACGTGACCGAATATTTTATTAGGCAAGGGTACGAGGTAACGGTTATTGACAACTGCTCTGCGGGTTCGCATCCTGAGATAGTGAATAACTCCTTTAAGTTTTTGAGAGAGGATTTTGCGCAGCCTTCTGGCTGGAAGCTGGTTTTGGACGAGAAACCGGACTGGCTTATTGCGGCAGCCGGCATTACCGACGTGGACCACTCTATTACGCATCCCGAGGAAGTACTGTTCAACAACTTTATGTGTAACCTGAACGCGTTCGAGGCGGCTCGACAGCATCGGGGGCTGGAAAAATTCCTATACGTTTCCACGGATGAGGTGTATGGAGAATGTGAGTATCCCAAGAAGGAAACCGACATTATTTTCCCGCGCAACCCCTATTCCTGCTCCAAGGCCTTAGGTTCTTTGACGCGTTACGCCTATGCCAATACGTACGGCCTTGTGGAAAAAACCGCGGAGATCAGAATGTGCAATATCTTCGGCCCCCGGCAGGATACGAGGAAAATCTTCCCCCAAATCATCAAGAGCATACGCGAGGGGTATTCTATTCCGCTTCAGAACGAACTCGTCATGCAAAAAGGCTGGCGCACCTACAATATCACTTGGAACAACGGTTTTACGGTCATGGATCTTATCAAGAGAGTGGAAGAGTTGACTGGTAAGAAAGTCTTGTATCACAAAACAGAACGGCAGGGTCATGATCGCTTTTATCGCATGGACAACTCCCGTATCGTAAAGGAGCTGGGTTGGAAGCCACACTACAGTTTTGAAGAGGGGCTCAAAGAGTATATAGATCAAGCCCTTTCTCATTCCGGGCCCTCATGAAGCAAAGAGATCCTCTGGTGTCAGTGGTTTTGGCAACGCATAGCCGAGCGGCCCTGCTTAGAAAAGCAGCAGAGAGCGTGTTAGGTCAGACAGAGAAGAATCTAGAGCTCCTTATTGTGGACGACGCTTCCAGCGACGAGACGCCTCGCGTTATTGAGGAACTGGAGAAGAGAGATGCGAGGGTGCGTCACGTGAGGAATCCCTTCAATATGGGCCGTGTGAAGAGTGCGAACAGGGGTATTCTGGAGGCGCGTGGCGTATATATCGCGCGCATAGACGACGACGATACCTGGTGCGATCCCAGTAAGCTTGCAAAGCAGACGGCATTCCTTGAGTCGCATCCAGAATATGTGGCAGTGGGGGGAGGAACGATACGAGTGGACCTCATGGGAAAAGGATTTCTTCATCTCCTTCCTCCTCAAGAGGACCGGGAAATTAGAAAGGTAATACTCCAGTTCAATCCTCTTGCCCAGTCCACTATTCTCTTTCGGCGCTTGGCATGGGAAAAGACAGGGGGGTATGACGAGAAACTGGAAAGTTCGGTGTCTGAAGACTGGGACCTGTGGATGCGACTGGGGAAAAGGGGCAAGCTCTACAATTTTCCAGAGTATTTTGCCAGGTGCCTGGAGGCAGGCCAGAACCTCTCTCATCAGAAGTTTTTGTACAACGCGCGAGTTACACTTGCCCTGCGCTTGAAATATCGCAACGATTACCCCAACTTTTCGCAAGGATATCTAAGGGGGTTGATTTCTCTTCTTCTCGCTTTTCTCCCTTTCCACTTTTTCCTCCGCCGACTCTTTTGGAGAGCGAGCAATACACAGAGATGAGTCGTATGAACAAAGCAACAGAGAAAACAGTAAAGATATGTCAGGTGGCGTCCGCGGATATTTCTCTGCGATTTCTTCTTTTGGATTTTATGCGATACCTCCAGAAAGAGAAATACGAAGTGCACGCGGTGTGTTCGGACGGAAAATGGGTGCCCGAAATCAGAGATGCCGGAGTTAAGGTGCAAACCATTGCGATTACAAGGCGGCTCTTTACCCCAATTGAAGATCTCGCGGCATTATTTAAACTTTATCGGTTTTTCAAAAAGGAGCAGTTTGACATCGTACACACGCATACTCCCAAGGCGTGTTTCTTGGGGCAACTAGCCGCTTTTTTTGCCAGGATTCCCGTGCGCATCGTTACCATTCACGGGCTTTATTTTCAGAAAGATTCTTCCTGGCAAAAAAAGATAATCTTTGTTCCCATAGAAAAGATTATTGCAAAAATCGTCCATAAAGCGTTTTCCGTTAACAGGGAAGATGTCGCGTTTTTAATTAATCATAAAATCTATCCTCCAGGAAAAGTCATATATGTTGGAGGAGGCATTGATCTTCAGAAGTTTGATCCAGGCCGATTTTCTCAAGAATTCGTCGCGCAAAAGAAGCGGGAAATAGATATTTCTCTCAATGCGAAGGTTGTTGGAATCGTTGCTCGCTTGGTAAGAGAAAAGGGATTTATTCCTCTTTTTGCCGCGTTTGCCCAAA
>CAZAHG010000044.1:0-2901 GCA_964485065.1 uncultured Candidatus Saccharibacteria bacterium
CTCCCAATCCAAAGAGAGCGCCGCGAGAAAGCGAAAGAAGAACTCCTCCGGCAAGGATGGCAGAAATTGCGGTTAAAAGAAGACGGAAGAACCCTTTCCCTCGACGCGACTCGGGATTTCCAATATTCGCAAAGGCAAAAGAAAAGGCAATGAGGGTAAGCGAAAGAAGATACATGCCAAGAAAAATAGAGTTGCCCAGGGTGCCGGGGGGCCGGGGATACTGCACTAAGGCGTCAGAGAACCAGCCCTGCTGCTGAGAAAGGGCCACAAGCGCCATGACGAGCCCGGTAGCAAAGGCAAATCCCCAGACCCACTTCCAATCCGTTCTTCTGAGAAAGAGGAACAGAAACAGCGTAAACAGGAAGAGCGGGATAAGTTGCGCTATGCCCCATGCCCGGGTGGGGAGTCCCCAAAAACTCATATATCGATCTTCAGAGAATACGAGGGCAAGCAGGAAAACTACCGCGAACGATCCGAGCGGGATGAGGATGTGTTTTGCCTGCCTGAGGCGGGCGAGAAAGTTTGGCCACTGCCTGATTTGGAACAGCGCAAAGACGAGGCAGAGAGAAACGAGGATGCGGAAAGCGAGCGCCTGGCCCCAGGCGGCAGGGAAAAAGAGAACCTGGCTTCCCAGGAGGGGAAGCATGACCGCAAGACACGCAAGAATAACAGGAATGACTCTCATCATAGGTTTTTTATAAACAGGTCAACGATATCTTTTTTATTGGGATCAAGCTCTTGAGCTTTTAGGGCTTCTGCTTTCGCTTGTTCTCGACTACTTCCAAAGCTTTGGAGAATGATGGCGGAGGCAAGATGAAAATCGGCATTTGTCGGGTCTGCGGCAACATATTGCTTGGCTGCGTCTTTCACCAAACTGCGTAAGTCTACGCGCAGGAGAGTTTCTTTAGAACTTCTGAGGGCAAAAGCCGTCTTCAAATCTTCTTCTGCCCCGGGCTCTTTCAGGTAGAGGCGGAAAAGGGCTGACATGGTATAGCATTTGGGTTGGTCGGCGGAACGTTCGGAACCGCAGCCGGGGAAAGTGCTGAAAAATGCGCGTACGTCTTCTTTGGCGGCTGGATTCAAAAGAAGTACGGCAAGCGCCCCTTTCCTTGCCTCTTCATTCCTGCCCAGGATTTTATTCACCGCGGCGAAAGAAGCATAATGTTGCGCGTTGTTTGGACCATAGTCATGGTTTATCACCTCGTTATATACGGCAGCCATGTTTTCGTAATCTTTCGCGGCAAGATAGGCATTTGCCAGCTGCAAGTATGCCTGTTCTGTTATCAGCGCATACCCTTTGGCTTCCGCGGTTCTGAGGGCGGCAGATCCGAGTTCTGAATTGCCGAGAGAAATCTCTGCTCTGGCTAACTGCCACCAGCAAGCTCCCAGTTCTGGATCGATACGTATGCATTCTTGCGCTTTTTGCTTTGTCCCCTGGTAATCCTTGAGTACAAGAAAGGTTTTTGCCCATTCCACGTATACCTCTTGGCGTTTTGGGCCGAGTTTGAGCGCTTGCTGAAACGCTGCCGCAGCTTCTTGAGTTAGTTGCGCTATGCGGGACGAGTCATGATTTGTTGCCAGCTCGTTTTCTAAGATGACATTGGTGAAACCGCCCAAGGCAATCCACCCCCTGATGTATGAAGGGCGCGTCAGAAGCGCTTCGTTCAAAGCATATGACCCTTTTTGGGCAAACTGCAGAAAGAGTGCGGGATTTTGTTCTCGGCACTGAAGAATCATATCGGCATAGGTAAGCCCGATGTAGGCACGCAAGGAATCCTGCTTTATTTGAAGCGCTTTGTCCATGAGCGCAAAGGCTTCCTGGCATCGGTTCTGTTCTGTGAGCGACTTTGCCTGGTTAATTTGCGCGTTTGCAAAAAGAGGCACAATGGCTGTTTGCCAGTTGAACCATATCATGGCTATAGCTAAAACGCTGATTAATAACCGCTGATATATGCTGATTTCGGCTGATTTATGCTGATGCTGATCGGCATGAATCGGCTTTATATCAGCATGAATCAGTGGATTTGAAATAAGGTGAAGGGAGAGAGCAATCAAGAAAAACAAGGGAAGCTGAACGGAAAAGGTGTCAAAACTAAAGAGGTCTGCGACGAAAAAGGAGATCAGCGCAGCTTGGATGCAGTGGGCGAACAAGGCAGATTGTCCGTTCAATTTTTTTACTTGTTGAAGCCCCCACAACAATGCGCCGAGAAATGCAAGGAGCGCGAATGCGGCGCCAAGGCCGGCCTGCATTGCGGTATCAAAGAGCAGGTTGTGCGCCCGGTCCCACCAGCCCTCAATTGTTCCCGTGCGAATGCTGTCCATTCCAGGAAGCGCGGGGTCATAGTGCTTGTCAAACCCCACGGAGAAATTCTCCGGGCCGTAGCCCAGCAAAGGGCGTTCTTGCAGGGCCCGTATCGCGACTTGCCAGGTCGCAAAACGGGGATCTCGGAGCAATGTTTCAAATTGGAGACGTTGGAGTGTTGGAGGGGGAGAGGAGAGCGTGTTTGCGACAAGAAACACTCCTGCTCCCGCAAGAAAAACGGCAAGCAGTAATCCTTTCAGGATGAGGGCGTATTTTTTCTGTTGTGTCGGATACCAGCCAAGAAAGAAAAAGAACCCGGCTGCGAATCCAAATAAAGCAGCTCTTGTTTCCGTCAGAAACAAGGTGAACACAAATAGGACAGCGCCAGCGCCGTATATCATTTTGGAGCGGGAAGAATTCGCTCTTGCCAGCTGAGCAAGGGTAAGGAATACGAGCAGGAGCAAAAACAGGGCCAATGTCATGGTGCTCCCCATGGTGCTGGTAGGCCGGCCTCCTGTTGCAATGAGTATGTTTGAAAATAGTCCCTGCCACTGCATGATTGCTAAGAAGCTCACCGCGGCTCCCGCAAGAAGAATGCC
>CAZAHG010000045.1:0-2506 GCA_964485065.1 uncultured Candidatus Saccharibacteria bacterium
CAGATTCACGCGAGGAACGTAGGGCGATGTTAACTCGCCCTTCGGGCCTTTCACCTTAATGGTTTGTCCGTCCATGTGGACCTCAACTCCCGGAGGTATGACGATGGGTTTTCTTCCGACTCTACTCATGGTGATTTATGCCCATACTTCGCATAATATTTCTCCTCCGAATCCCTGCTCTTTCGCCTCCCGGTCCGTCATAACGCCCTTGGATGTTGAAATGATCGCGATGCCGTATCCTCCCTTTACCCGTCTCAGCTGCAGGGCGCCTTGATATCTTCTGACTCCCGGTTTTGAAACGCGTTTCAATTCTGCGATAGCGCTGTCCCCCGTTTGCAAATATCGAAGCTCAAGCTCAAGAACTTTCTTGCCCCGCAGCTTCCGCATCTCCACTCCTCGTATGAATCCTTTGCGTTCCAGCACCTTGCTAATCGCAAGTTTCAGTTTGGAAAAGGGAACTTCAACTAGCTTATGGCGCTGAGCGATTGCGTTCCGAATTCTTGTTAACATGTCTGCAATTGGATCTGTCATAGTGAGCTTGTCGAACTACCAGCTTGATTTTCGTATTCCCGGAATCAACCCATTATTTGCCATTTCTCTGAAACAGATGCGGCACAATCCAAAGTCTCTCATGAATGCCCGCTTCCTCCCGCATCGGAAACAGCGGCGCGTGATGCGGCTTGAGAATTTCGGTTTCTTCTTCGATTTTGCGATTTGCGCTTTTGTAGCCATTATATTATACCTCTTTTTTGAATGGAAAGCCGAGGAGCGAAAACAGCTCCAAACCCTCTTCTTTATTCTTTGCGGTCGTCACGACGGTAACTTCCAAACCCAGGGAGAAACGAACCTTCTCGGGTGCTATTTCAGGAAAGAATATATGTTCTTTAAAACCTATTGTCAAATTTCCCATGGGATCCACGGATTTAGGATCAATCCCCCGGAAGTCGCGCGAGCGCGGCAACACAACGTGAATAATCTTGTCCAAAAAGTCTTCCATGCGCTTTCCTCTCAGGGTCACCTTCACTCCAGACGCCATCCCTTTGCGCAGCTTAAAGGTAGCTATGGATGTCTTCGCCTGCGTGACCAGGGGTTTCTGCCCCGTTATGGCGGCAAGATCCTCTGAAATCTGCTGAATGGTTTTTTCCCTGTCCTGTCCTGTTTTCACGCCCACCAGCTTCCCGATGCCGATATTCAACACCACTTTCTCTAAACGAGGAATCGCCATGACGTTTGTATAGCCAAACTTCTTTTTCATCCCGGGGATCACCTGGTTTTGATATGTTTCCCGCATGTGTTTCATATGGTTCCTCCGCACTTCTTACAGGTTCTATGCTTCTCGTTGCCCGCAAGAATAAATCCGACTCGCGTTGGTTTGCCGCAGTGCGAACACACAAGCTTTACCTTGGAAGATGAAAAGGGGGCGGGAATCTGCACCACCTCTCCTTTCTGGCCCTGGCGGCGAGCCCTCACATGCTTTTTTCTCATATTCATTCCTTCCACGATCAAACGGCCTTCCTGAGGAAATACGTGCAGCACTTTTCCTTTCCGTCCCCGGTCCTTTCCTGAAATAACGAGGACGGCGTCTCCCTTTTTTATTTTAGAACCAATCATGTTCATATGACTTCGGGGGCCAAGGTTGCTATTTTCACGAATCCTTTTTCGCGGATTTCCCGAGGGATCGGTCCGAAAATCCTTCCCCCTTTTGGCTCTTTGCCCTTTTCCAGAATAACGACCGCGTTCTCGTCAAACGAAATGTATGATCCGTCTTTTCTTCGAAACTGCTTCTTCTGGCGCACGATCACGGCTTTCACCACCTCATGTTTCTTAACCTGACCCCTGGGTGCAGCATCCTTGACCGTAGCTACAATGATATCTCCAAGTTGAGCGTACCGTCTCCTGGTCCCCCCCAATACCGTGAAGCATTGAATGATTTTTGCTCCCGTGTTGTCGGCGACGGTAAGCATTGTTCGCGGTTGAATCATATTACTTTTCAATCACCCGCCACCGCTTATCTTTACTCTGCGGCCTTGTCTCTTCAATAACGACGTGGTCCCCCGTCTTATACTTATTGTTCTCATCATGCGCTTTGTAACGCTTGTGCACCTTGAAATACCTCAGATATTTGGGGTGCTTCTTCAAGGACTGGACTTCCACGACCACGGTTTTTTGCATCTTGTCTGAAACAACGATGCCCTCAAGCTTCTTTTTTGGCATGATGATATGCGTTAATGGCCTGCCTCGCTGCAAGGCGGGTAAGAATGCGGGCGATGATCTTTTTCGTATCCCGCACTTCCCGTATATTCTTCACCTTTCCAGATGACATATCAAATCTGAGCTGGCCAAGCTTCAAGCGCAGCTCGGAAAGAAGTTGCCGCAATTCTGCTTCTGATTTTCCTTGTAATTCTCTCGTATTCATAGTGAGCTTGTCGAATCTACCGTTTAATGATGGTTGTTTTCACACCCAGCTTGCCAGCCGCCATTTTCAAAGCTTCCCTGGCCTGGTCTT
>CAZAHG010000046.1:0-2503 GCA_964485065.1 uncultured Candidatus Saccharibacteria bacterium
TTCTGTTGCGAGCCTCTTGAAACGGAATGTAAAATTTCACGCCGCGCATGGATTTGAACGCCCCTTTCTCCAGAAGAAAAGGAGAACATGCGCGCATCTTTATCTCTAGGAAAACACGCACAAAAAACAATCGGGGATTCTTCAAAAAGAGATGGTATGCGGCAGAAAGAATGTTCATTGGAATATCGTGTACCATTCTTCCAAAAGCGCTTCAATCCGGAAATCTTCTGCTCGCTCTTTTGCCTTCAGAGCGATGCTCTGGGCAAATGCCGGATCCCGAAGGACTCGCACGATCGCCTGCGCAAGCAACGGCTCATTCTTTACCGGCACCAGCACCCCATACAAAGAACCTAAAATCTCTCTTGGTCCCGACTTGCAATCCGTTGATACGATGGGCAATTCGCAGGCCATGGCTTCTAACAGCACATCCGGAAGCCCCTCCCAGAGCGAAGAAAGGACAAATACGCGAGATTTTTTGAGAAACGAAAAAGGATTCTCTTGCCAGCCCAAGAAATGCACGTCTTCTGCAATGCCCAGAGTTGTTGCCTGCCGCTCCAGTGCAGAACGCAAGGGCCCTTCTCCCAATATGACAAGCTTTGCCTCTGGGACTTCTTTCTTTGCCAGGGCGAATGCCGAGAGAAGGTATCGATGCCCTTTCTGTTCTTTTAGTCTTCCCATGGCTATAACAACAGGATGCTGAAACAATTGCTCGTATTCTTGCGCGATCGGTTCTCTTGAAAGCCTGCTGATTTTTTCAATGTCTACCGGATTATGAATCACCCGAATCTTCTCTGCGGGAAGCCGAAACGTCGAAACCAAATCTTGCGCAATATCTTGAGATACGGCAACAATGCGTCCAGCCCTTGGAAAAAGAAGACGCACGAGCATTCTGAATATGGTGCCATGGAATCCCTTTCTCCCTTCTGAAATGAACATGTCAACGCGCACGATGGGATTTTTTGCGGCCAGCAAGCTCAATATGTTTGCCGAGGCCCCCAAGCTCACGACGAAATCCGGCTGTTCTTCTTTGAGCAGAGAATGCAAGCGCAATAAACGAACTGCAAAAAGATATGCTCCCAAAAAAAGATTGGGAGAAAGAGGAGTCCTTAATGAAACAATCCTCCCTCCGAAGGGATAGGAAATTTTCTCGTCAAACAGCGCAATGACAGTGTCCAGGCGCGTTGAAAGATGAAGCGACAATTCGGAAACCACCCGCTCTCCTCCTCCATGAAAGAGCGTAGGTATGAGAAAAAGGATTTTCTTTCTATCTCTGCTCATGAAGAAGCTTTTTTAAAAGTTCGCATACGCGCTCTGCCGATTTTCCGTCTTGATACTGATAGCTCATATCCCGCACCCGGCTCCGAGCACTCCGATATTCATCCCATCCATGAGAAGTTTTGCGCAAAGCCTCCATGAGTTCTGGAAGGGTGGCTGCCTTCGGGCCAGGAGTAATGCCATTGTATTCAAAATACAATTCCCGATCTTGCGTAACATATTTCTCATAATCAAACGGAAAAAATATGACGGGTCGGTCAAGGAGAAGAAATTCAAAATAAATGCCGGAATAATCCGTCACGAGCATATCCATAAAGGGAAGCAACGGGTCTGCGTCCGAATCCGGGCTCACGAATATTATGTTCTTGTATTCCCTGCCCTTCCAGACAGCCGCGGCCTTCGCCTGCGCCAACGGATGGAGCTTGAGAAAGAAAAGAATGTTCTCTCGCAAGAGAAATTCGTCCAAATTGGCAAGATCTTCTGATTTTTCAAAGAATGAATCGCCTCCGGTATCCCGCCACGTGGGCGCATATAGAATGGTTTTTTGAGAAGATTGCCTTGCTTTCAGCGCGCGGAGCTTCGTGAGCACGCTCGCATCCGCTCCCACGTCTGCTCCCGGAATATCTGTAAAATAGATGTCGTTCTTGGGAAATCCGGTGACAAATACCTGATCTGGCCGCACCCGAAAAGACGATGCGGACAACGCTTGAAACGTGGGGGAAGTCGTGAATATGTAATCTGGCTTCACGAAACGCCAGGGAAGTAGGTAGTGCAAAAGCAGCTGCTGCAATCCCTTCGCCCGGTGGAGGGATACGTCCAGAGATTTCCCCTTGTCTACGTCCTGGGCTATTTTTTTAAGGGGGATGCCGTGCCAGATGAGCGCGATTTTCGCACTGCCCGAAAGCCAAAAATTGATGGTTTCAATGGAAGCATCAATGATATGGCATCCGGCTCGCAAGGGATACCAGATTCCTTGCCACGAAAGCCAGAAGTATGCGGGATATTTTTTTGCCTGCAATTCTCGGGCAATCTTCCTGCTTCTCGTGATCCATACCACTTGGACGTCCCGTCTCTTTTGGTTATTCGCTTCCAAAAACACGTATTTGCTGTTCCATACGAACTTTCTCGGAATTCCGCACACCCAGAGGTTCTTGTCCCGGGGCATGAGATGCGACAACGCATACACCGGATACATGACGGGGTTGATGAAAAAATTGCTGATAATCCG
>CAZAHG010000047.1:0-2297 GCA_964485065.1 uncultured Candidatus Saccharibacteria bacterium
ACGGGATATGGGAAAGCAGCTTAACCGACTCTGCTTCAAAAGGAAAGCCGGATATTGCCGTTGTGGATATGCATTCCCGGCTGCAAACCATCAATGAGATTTTGGAAGTTACAACCAAACCCATCGTGGTAGACGGGGACTCGGGAGGGCTTATTGAGCATTTTATATTTACCGTAAAGTCGGCAGAGCGGCTTGGCATTTCGTCTCTCATCATCGAAGACAAAATAGGAAGCAAGCGGAATTCGCTTTTTGGTGCGAGCGTCGTACAGCTGCAGGACACCCCCAAGAATTTTTCGGAGAAAATTACGGCAGGGAAGCAGGCCCAGGCTTCGGATGACTTCATGATTATTGCCCGCATTGAAAGCTTGATCTTGGAGATGGGCATGAAGGATGCTTTGAAGCGCGCTCATGCGTATATTGAAGCCGGGGCAGACGGCATTCTCATCCACAGCAAGGCAAAAACTCCGGGCGAGATTTTCTCATTCTGCAAAGAATACCGCAAGTTCCGCACTCAGGTTCCCCTTGTTGTCCTCCCCACCACGTATAGCCAGGTAAGCGAAGACGCGTTGCGGAGAGCCGGAGTGCGCATGGTGATTTACGCCAACCATCTCCTGCGCGCTTCCTACCCTTCTATGCGCAAGGCCGCAGAGACCATTCTTAGATACGGACGAGCCGCGGAAGCCGACAAATATTGTCTTCCCATAAAAGAGGTATTGAATCTCATTCCTTACGAGAACTCTTCTTCTTAACGGTATGCTGACTGCGAAAGAACTTCTCGACGTGTTGAATAAACATGATATTCGATTTCTCACCGGAGTGCCGGACAGCGGGCTCAAGGATTTTTTGGTGTATCTGAACGATCAGAAGAACGTTGCGCATATAAGGGCCGCAAACGAAGGGCAGGCAATCGGCATTGCAGCGGGCTATCATCTTGCCACCGGCAAAATGCCCCTCGTCTATCTCCAGAATGCGGGGTTGGGAAACACCGTAAATCCGCTCACATCCCTTACCCATAAGAGCGTGTATGCGGTTCCCATGATGCTCTTCGTCGGCTGGAGAGCGGAACCGGGAACCAAGGATGAACCCCAGCACTACAAGATGGGAGAGATCACCTGTAAGCTCCTTGAGCTTCTGGATATACCCTATGAGATAGTTGAAAGCGACCTTGCCGGTTTTGAGCAGCAGGTAAAGCGCCTCAAAGAGCGCAGCATGAAAGAAAGCAGTCCGGTTGCGCTTGTCATTAGGCGGGGGATCTTCTCGGAAGAACCGGAAGGGGAATTCCCGGAAGGGCTGAAGCGCGAAGAGGCGCTCCGTATCTTACTGGAGAAGGTCGGAGCCGATCCAGTTGCCTTTGTTTCTACCACCGGCAAGACGGCGCGAGAACTCTTTGAGTTGCGTAACGCAAGATCCGAGGGACACGAGCGTGACTTTCTCGTGGTAGGTTCTATGGGCTGCGCTTCCGCTATTGCTTTGGGCATTGCGCTTGCGCGTCCGGAGAAAAGGGTGTTTGTTCTCGACGGAGACGGCGCAGCCCTCATGCATATGGGGAGCTTGCCGACTATCGGGCATTGGGCACCGAAGAATCTTTGCCACGTGTTGCTGGATAACGGGGTGCATGAGAGTACGGGAGGCCAGCCGACGGTCTCTCCAACGGTGGACTGGGAGCAGATATTCCGAGCATCGGGATACCGAGAAGTGATGCGCGCTCGCACGAGAGAAGAGCTTGCGGCGATCAGTTTGCAGGATTGGGAAGGGCCAATCGCGCTCATCGTCAACGTGGTGCCTGGATCCAGAAAAAATCTTTCCCGTCCTTCACAGAGCCCGGATGAATGCAAGAAAGTATTCATGGATTTCATCCAGAAACCCCATGCCTGAGGAATTTATCGGCACGGGAAGCATTTTGCAGCTTCGAAAAATCCTGGAGAACGAGAAGCCGGGCAAGATTTTCTTGGTTTTCGGAAAGGGCGCGTATGAAAAAAGCGGAGCCGAAGCTATAATATCGCAGCTTCTGGCCGGCATAGATGTCTTTCAGTTTTCCGACTTTGAAGAGAACCCAAAGATCGAGGATATTCGGAAAGGCATTGAGCAGTTTCGTTTTTTTAAGCCCGATCTCGTGCTTGCCTGCGGAGGCGGGAGTTCTCTTGATATGGCAAAGTCAATAAACGCCTTGGCCGTTCAGGAAGGGGATCCTTTGGATTTTGTGCTCAAGAAAAAAGAATTCGTACATTCTCCAAAGCCCTTGGTGGCGGTTCCGACGACGGCCGGCACGGGAGCAGAAGCGACTCATTTTGCCGTGG
>CAZAHG010000048.1:0-1107 GCA_964485065.1 uncultured Candidatus Saccharibacteria bacterium
TTATCCTTGCTTTTTGCATTTTGTATTAAAGAAAAAAGTTAATTTATAAATTTAACTAAAAAAGAAAAAAAGAACTATATCTCTTTCTTTACCACTTTTGTGCACATTCCTGCTGCTACTGTCTGCCCCGCATCTCTTATAGCAAATCTTGCCATCTGTGGAATTTCCTTCTGAGTTTCTATTACCATTGGCTTTTGCGGCTTTATCACGACTATTGCTGCATCACCATTCCTCAGCATGTCAGGCTGCTCCTGCAATACGTTTCTCTTGCAATGCCTTTACCAACGCTTTTTCATCAATAACCGGGCCTCGCGCAGTGTTTACTATATATGAAGTTGGTTTCATCAAGCGCAGTTCTTTCTCCCCTATCAAATGTTCTGTGGAAGGAAGCAAAGGCACGTGCAAACTCACAACATCCGCTTCTTTTAACAGCTGCTCTAAAGATGCATAGGTAATACCGCACTGCTCTTCTCGGGCTTGGTCTCGCACTGCGTCATAGTAAATGACTCTCATGCCAAATCCTTTCTGCATAATCTTCGCGGTCCTACACCCTATCCTGCCGTGCCCCACCAAACCCAATGTTTTCCCTTTGAGTTCTGTTCCTAAAAACAAGTTCGGTTCCCATCCCCTGAACTTTCCTTTTCGCACAAACACATCGGCCTGGCTAATCTTTCTCGCGATTCCCAGAATCAGCAAGGCCGCGTGTTCTGCGACAGATTCCGTAAGAACATCAGGAGTGTTCTTTGCAGCCTCCTGGTCAATATTATCCAACCCCACCGCCATATTCGAAACAACCTTGAGTTGCGGCGAAGCTTCCATAAGCTTTGCGTCAATTCTATCTATCACGAGTGAAAACAAAGCGTCTGCGTTTTTCGCATTTTTCATATCCCCCACCTCAACCTCAAATCCAGCTGACTGCAGCAGTTGAACGGCTTTTTGAGGAGCCTGTTTTGAAACAAATACTTTAGGCATGTATCTTCTTTTCAAGCTCATCTTTCCACGTGTCTTCATAAGTTGGAATCGTCTGAAGTGCCTCAGCTATTTCGGTTGCCCTGTATCCTTCAGGAACAGTTACCCAAATATCTAAAGTTCCGTGGGTAAGCGCTT
>CAZAHG010000048.1:1117-2053 GCA_964485065.1 uncultured Candidatus Saccharibacteria bacterium
TCTCGCGGGCCGATATATTGAATAACAGAAGCGGCGTTCGCGGCTCCCCACGTCATCGCTGTTTGAATATCTTTCCCATAGGCCAATGCAGCAACGAATCCTGTGGAATACGCGTCTCCCGCGCCTGTCATCTCAATAACAGGCACTTTGAAAATGTCTCGATGGAAATATTCCTTTCCATCAAAAGCATGCGAACCATTTCCATTATCCGTGATAATCACAATCTCAGGCCCCCATTCTTTCAAACCCTGAAGCAATGTTTTCTCTCCGCCAGTTGGCGGATTCTCCCGTACTCCCAAGAGCGTCTGCGCTTCCTGTTTATTCACTAGAAGTACGCTTGTCACCTTCAAAAGCTCGCGGTACACTTCCAACCCTTCTCGTATTTGGAACGAACCTGGATTGAATCCGAGCTTTGCTCCGCTCTTTTTCACATATTCGGGGATTTCGTGGTGCAAGATATCATGGCCCTCGGCAAGCGAGCTGTAGTATACCCATTTTGCGTCCGCAAACTTCGGCAGTTTGTAGGGGCGATGTTCATGGTGCACGATAATGGTCCTATCCCCTTGATAGTTCAGCACTGCTGAGAAATTGCTCCCCCGCTCCTTGTCCCATACCACATAATCGGTTGCCACCTTTTCTTTTTTGAAAATCTCAACTTCCTCTTTGCCTACTTGGTCAGAACCCAAATGCGTGTAAAAAGCTGCCTTCAGTCCAAGGCGGCTCGCGCCAATAGCAACGTTCGCCGAGTTCCCCACTGCGGGAACCGCGGTGTACTTTTTCGCCGGGATCTTTTCGGGGAACGCGACTCCCAGGTATTGATACCCGTCATCCTTAAACAACTTAGTCTTCTCTTCCAATTCCAAGAACACGTCATACTGCGTGTCTCCTATGGAAATAACGTCAAACTTTGCCATAAAAATCTAGTAACACTTGTTC
>CAZAHG010000049.1:0-1915 GCA_964485065.1 uncultured Candidatus Saccharibacteria bacterium
CGAGCTTGCGAGGCGTTGCGGGCGGGCCGTTACACCACCCCGCAATGTCTTATTTTCTTTCCGTTGTTTCAATGATCGCCAGTTCCAAAGGAAGCTGGGGAATATAGGAGAACTTCATCTTGTTCTCTGCTACAAGGAACAGCTCCACCGCTTTCTGAAGATCGCGTTCTTCCCAGAGACTCGTCTGTTTTTTCATACTCTCTTTTTGCTCTTTTGTATACCCCGCAAGCAGCACGTTCTCCAGGTCGGGACTGATCTTCACCAAGAAGGCGTATCGTAAGTGCGTGACCAACGCCTTTGCGAATTCGTGAGGATCCGACCCTTGCTCTAACGTATCGGAAAGAAACTTCATTGCTTCTCTTCCCTTCTTTTCCAGCAGAAGCTGAGTTAATTGCGTTACAAGATTTATATCTACCAATCCCAGAAGTTCTTTGACCTGGTCTGCGGTGATGCGCTTCATTGGCGCGCCGGCCGCAGAAGTCGAAACCTTGTCAAGAATGCTTTCCGCATCCCGGAAAGATCCTCCCGAGCTTAGGGCAATAAGCTCAAGAGCAGATTTTTCTATTTCCAGGTTTTCCTTTTTGGCTACAATGCCGAGACGCTGGACTATTTCTTCCAATCTAAGCTTGCGGAAATCAAAGCGTTGGCATCTGGATACGATGGTTCCCATCATCTTGTGCGTTTCCGTCGTGGCGAGAATAAAAATTGCGTGACTCGGAGGTTCTTCCAGGGTTTTAAGCAGGGCATTCGCGGCTTCTTTGGTGAGCTGATGGGCCTCGTCAACCACAAACACCTTGTACTTGAGTTTGACGGGCATGAACTTGATCCCCTCTTTGAGTTCCCGGATCTCGTCTATTCCCCTGTTGGAAGCGGCATCAATCTCAACCAAATCCATGGCTCTTCCCGCATTTATCTCCTGGCAGGCAGAACACTTGTTGCAGGGCTCTCCGTCTTTGCCAAGGTTTTCGCAGTTGACCGTCTTTGCAAGCAGACGGGCCAGCGTGGTCTTGCCGGATCCTCGCGGGCCGCAAAAGAGATACGCGTGGGAAACCATGCCGTGCATCAAGGCGTTCCTGAGGGTTTGCACCACGTGCTCCTGTCCTATGACCTCACCAAAGCTTCTCGGCCGATATTTTCTATACAATGCGAGGTTTGCCATTGTCGGCGAATACGATGAGCTTGTATCCGAGGAAATTCCAGACAAAAGAATTAAATGCCGCAATGATTGCTCCCACATTCGCCCAGAGCTCCTGGGAGAATCCGAACTGAGGACCTATGGCGTTTACCACGATTGATGCGGTTCCCACGTTAATGCCGAATCCAAAGGCGCTAACGACAAAAAACTGGACAATTTCCTGCGCAAGCTCTTTTCGAGGTTTTAGAATCGCAGCCGTGGCAGGCCCTGGGGCAAAACTCCAGTATTTGTTCCATACATAGCTGTTGGTTAGTGCCGTAAGAAAAGAAAGCCCCTTGAAAACAGAGTATGCCAGTCCCGAAGCGGCTCCTGTAAACGCAATGAGAAGGTTCAGCACTCCGATATCAATAAAGGTGTTGAGGGCTCCGGTGAGAAGAAACTTCGCCGCCTGCAGCAAAGCAGGGATTGTTTTTCCGATCGCTGCGGCTATGATAATGCCGAGTGCGGAAAGCACGGGGAATACCAGAAGCGTGACAGGCAAAAACCAAAGATCAATGCCGAGGTTCGCGGCAACCGAGAGAAACAATACCGCAACAAGAAATCCAACGAGTGAAGCAAGGAGAACGTCTTTCTTCCCTATCATACGGATAATCCTATCATGATTCAAAGAGATCCGCCAATAAAAACAAAGGAACGAGTCGCATCTCGTTCTTGGAAAAAGTGTGTGGCGCTGGGGCACCGGAAATGCGTAATGGCGCACTCCGGTGCCCCAGCCCTTGC
>CAZAHG010000050.1:0-1882 GCA_964485065.1 uncultured Candidatus Saccharibacteria bacterium
ACAATAGGGCCATGGAACCTTTGGCTTCAAGAATCAGACCCAAGAGTTTAAAGGAATTCATCGGCCAGGAACATCTGGTGGGGGAGGGCAAACCCCTGAATATCGCCATTGCCCAGAAACATCTGTTCTCGTTTATCCTGTGGGGTCCGCCGGGTTCCGGGAAAACAACGCTTGCCAAGATATATGCTAAGAGCCTGAATGCAAAGCTGTACGAGCTTTCCGCGGTTTCGGCCGGCAAGGCGGATATAAAGAAAATCATAGAAGATAAGGCAGGGGAGCATCCAAAGCTTTTGTTCCTTGACGAGGTTCACAGATTCAACAAGGCACAGCAGGATTTTCTTCTTCCGTACGTTGAGACAGGAGAGCTCAGTTTGATTGGAGCTACAACCGAAAACCCGAGTTTTGAGGTCATACCGCCCCTACTTTCCCGCTGCAGGGTTTTTGTGCTCAACGAGCTCTCTCACGAAGAAATGGCTCAAATCATCAAGCGAACGGGATTTAAGCTAGACAAGAAGGCCAGCGACTGGCTCTGCGCGATGGCAAACGGAGACGCGCGCCAGGCCATTATGATGCTCGACAATACCAAAGAACTATACGGCGCCATTACCCAAGAAACACTGAAAGACACGCTTCAGTCAAAGTTTCTCAGGTATGACAAAAAAGGAGATGAGCACTACAACACCATTTCTGCTTTCATCAAGAGTATGAGGGCGTCTCAACCCGATGCCGCCCTGTACTACCTGGCGCGGATGATCGACGCGGGCGAAGATCCCAAGTTCATAGCACGAAGAATGGTTATTTTCGCCTCAGAAGACATCGGCTTGGCTCACCCGACCGCTCTTGTGGTCGCCAACGACGTATTCCGCGCGGTGGAGATCATCGGGCTTCCGGAGTGCGCCATAAACCTGGCTCACGGCGTAGCCTATCTGTGCGAATGCAAAAAGAACAGGAGCGCGAACGACGCCTATTTTAAGGCCGCGGAAGACGTGAAAGCATACGGCAACCTGCCGGTTCCCCTAAAAATCAGAAACGCTCCGACCAAGCTCATGGAAGAATTGGAATACGGAAAGGGCTACGAAAAGTATACAAAAGAAGATCTGCTGCCCGAAAAGTTACGGGGGAAGAAGTATCTTTATTGACCGTACCGGCTACAAGGGGAATAATGGAGGAGGAATTCAAACTCTAGAAAAAGAAAGGTCGAGGCCAATTCCTTACATCTTGTATGAAACCAATAGGCAAAATCACCCACTACTACAGCAAGGCAGGGGTAGCCATTGTTGAGCTTCAAGATACCCTGAAAGTCGGCGACAGGATCCGGATTGAAAGGGGAGACAACGCTTTTGAGCAGGAGGTTACTTCCATGCAAAAAGAGTATAAGCAGATACAGAAGGCAGAAAATGGAGACTCGGTAGGCATTAAGGTAGACCAGAAGGTGAAAGAAGGGGCTCTTGTGCTCGTGCAAGAATAAGCCCGTTTCAATCAAGAAGCGGATAACTTCATCTTTTTGATGTTGCGAATTCGATTATGAAAACTTTTTTAATTTTTATCGCTGCGGCAGTTTTTGTTTTTGCAGGCGTTGTTATTTCGCAGAACTTCTTTGCTGAAAAATCGGTCTACTGCACGCAGGAGGCAAAGCTTTGCTCGGACGGTTCCTATGTCGGGCGCACCGGTCCAAATTGCGAATTTTCTCTTTGCCCGAAAGAGGATTTGATTTCAGTTGAAGCACCGATGGCTTACGAAGAAATTTCTTCTCCGCTTGTTCTTAAAGGCAAGGCCAGGGGTCCATGGTTTTTTGAAGCCAGTTTTCCCATCCGACTTACGGATGAGAACGGCAAAGAATTGACGGTTGCGATTGCAACGGCAAAAACCGATTGGATGACGA
>CAZAHG010000051.1:0-1847 GCA_964485065.1 uncultured Candidatus Saccharibacteria bacterium
AGCAAAGAGGCCGAGGCTTTTTTTGCTTCCATGACAATGCGTTTTGCCTCTTCATACAAGGGATCGTCGCCTCCTTGTTCTCCCCCGATTCCCGACCATCCGTCAAACGACTGCGCGTGCTGGCTCAGCTCTTCTTCTGAAATCATATCGCGGGGTTTCTCTTCGGCGGCTTTTGCAAGCCAGGTTATCACTCTCCGCACCTCTTTGTCTGAAACATACGCTCCCTGAATGCGTTTCGGTTTTGAAAACTCGGCCGACACAAACAGCATGTCTCCTTCTCCCAGAAGCTTTTCTGCTCCTGCCATATCTAAAATGGTGCGGGAGTCAATCTGCGAAGCTACCTGAAAGGCGACCCTGCTGGTGATGTTTGCCTTGATGAGTCCTGTGATGACTTCAACCGACGGCCTTTGCGTGGCCAGCACCAGGTGAATGCCAACGGCGCGCGACATCTGGGCCAGGCGCACGATAAACCCTTCTATTTCTTTGCCGCGCGAGGCCATGAGATCCGCCAACTCATCAATAACAAGCACAATGTAAGGGATCTGCTCCATCAAAGATTCTTTTTCTTCCCCCATCTTCATCTGCTCCTCCGCATACAAAGCATGATACACCGCAATGTCTCTGGCCTTTGTCCTTGAGAACAGGTGAAACCTGCGCTCCATTTCCTTGATGAGCCACTTCAGTATGTTTATGGTCTCCTGGGTGTCGTGAATCACCGGGGCGAGCAGATGAGGCAAGTCGTTGTACATTGAAAACTCGACGCGCTTGGGATCTACGAGAATGAAACGCAAATTTTCCGGGTCCTGCTTATACAACATGCTCAAGATGATGTTGTTCAGCGCTATTGTTTTCCCGGAACCCGTGGCTCCTGCAACCATAAGGTGAGGCATGCGGCTCAGGTCTACTATCACGGGAGTTCCCGCAACGTCTCTTCCAAGCGCTATTGGCAAGACCTGGAGACCCTGGGCAAATTTAGATTCTTCCATCATAAATCGCAAACGAACCTGAGCCCTGACGCGGTTGGGAATCTCGATTCCGACAAGCGATTTGCCGGGAATGGGAGCCTCAATGCGCAAAGGATGAGCTGCCAGAGACAAGGCAAGGTCGTTCGCAAGGCCGGTGATACGGGAAAGCTTCACGCCTTCTGCTGGCTTGAAAGCGTACTGCGTGACAGAGGGCCCCACGTTCACTTCCGCCATTTCAATATCAATATCAAAGTTCTCAAGCGTTTTCTTCATGATGGCTGCGTACGTCTTAATATCCCCCGCGTTGGGCGCTGAGCGTCCCGCGTCCAGCAAAGATAAAGGAGGTATTAAAGAAGAACCGGCCCCTGCTCTCTTTGGAGCTGGAACGGGAAAGAATGCAAGCTCTTTCTTTTCTTCTTTTTCGGAAGCTGGTGCTGGCTGCTTGGATTCGGGATCCACGCTTTCAATATCAAACTTGGGCTCCAGTATTTTTCTCATGTGCTCCTGCACCTTCTCTGCAAGCGACCGGTCTTCATCTTCTTCCATCTCGGGATGCTCCAAAAATTGCCAGAATAAGACGAGAGTTGCCGCAAGACCGGCTGCCAGAATCAGAAGCGTGACCCAGAACCCGAAGATTGTAAGCAAGGGAAACGCCACGAGAAATCCAACAGCTCCCCCCATGCCTTCCACGCCGCTGCGGATCTCTTCCAAAGCTCCCAGAAGGCCTGCCACGGAAATGGTGAGTCCTGCAGCCAGGGCCAGCGCAACTTTGCTGCTGTAACTTCTCATGCCAAAGAACAGCAGTCCTCCCAAGACGCATATGAATGGCAGGATGAATATCGCGCTTCCCAAAAGCAGCCGTCCTATCTTTAACACCAGTTC
>CAZAHG010000052.1:0-1822 GCA_964485065.1 uncultured Candidatus Saccharibacteria bacterium
AGTATGTTTATGACCATACAAGAAATATTTGATAAAAATATATGGGAGGAATTTCTAGAAAAGTGTTCCGAAAAGACGTTTCTTCATTCGTGGAATTGGGGAGAATTTCAGCGGGCAATGCGGGAAAAGATCTGGCGGCTCGGAGTATATGAGGGAGAAACGCTTTGTGCGGCAGCCTTGGTTGTGTGCGTGAAAGCAAGGCGAGGCACATTTTTGCTGGTGCCGCATGGGCCGGTCGTGCGCCGAGAAGCTGAACGCAAAAAAGAAGAAATCCTGAAGGTTGTGGTTCGGCATTGCCGCCAGCTTGCACAAGAAGAACAGGCAGCGTTTATCAGGATTAATCCAATCTGGGAAAGAACCAGAGAACATCAGGCGCTGTTTCAGGTCCTGGGTTTTCGCCGTTCGCCCATTCAGATGCATCCTGAAGCCTCTTGGAAGCTGGATATTCGGTTAGCAGAAGATGAGCTGTTTAAAAATATGAGAAAAACCACCCGATACCTTATCCGGCAGGCAGAGGAAAATCCGGGTATTACCGTGCGCAAGAGCGCCGATCTTCGAGATATAGGGGTGTTTTCAAAAATGCACGAGAAGGTATCTCGGCGCCAGCATTTTGCCCCTTTCTCCATAGAATACCTGAAGAAAGAGTTTGAGATTTTTTCTCAAGACAGCCAGATTCTTCTGCTGTTCGGAGAGTATGAGGGGAAAATTGCTGCGGCTTCATTCGTGGTGTTTTGGAGCGGCATCGGATTCTATCATCATGCGGCGTCTCTCCCAGAATTTGCCAAGCTTTCCATACCGTACCTGTTGCAATGGGAGGCCATACAAGAGGCAAAAACAAGGGGATGCTCGCAGTATGATTTTTGGGGATACGTGGATCCCAAAACAAAGCCTTTTCATCCCTGGGCAGGCCCCACGCTGTTCAAGATGGGATTTGGCGGAGAGGCACACGAGTATGTATTCACCCAAGACCTTCCCTTAAGCAAGAAGTATTGGATTACGTTTGCATTTGAAACTCTGCGGCGCATACGCCGGGGACTATGAATAGAAAGAGATATCGCGTTCCTCGGCGCGTCAAACGAAGCATTCCATTCTGGCGCAAGAAGATGTTTCTTGCGGTTTTTGTGTCGGCATGTGTGGTTGGAGGATTCGGGTACCTGTTTCTTTTTTCTCCCGTATTTCAGCTGCAGACGCGAGAAGTGCAAGGAGCGCATACCGTAGCCCCGGAAGCTTTATTAGAGATGGTTCCTTCTCAAGGCAATCTTCTTTTTATGGCTTCAAAGCCCATTCAGGAGAATATTCTCACCAAGTTTCCCGAAGTTGGAAGGGTGCAGGTCAAAAAGAATTTCTTTGTCCGCAAGCTTGTCGTTGATATAGCGGAACGCGAAGAACTCGTTCTTTTGTGTAATACAGACGAAAGGCGCGCTGTTCTTCCATGCATTGCCGTTGACTCGCAAGGAATAGGCTTCAGGCAGAAGCAGGAAATTCCAGCAGGCGTTGCCATAGTCGCATTATCCCAAGCGGCTCCGCCCCTTGGAGCAGGCATGGTAGATCCGAATCTCCTTCCTTTTATCACCGATCTGAAGCGGTCTCTCGACGGCTGGGGCGTGCTTCAGGCAACGGAAACCAAGATTGAATTTTTCTCCCTGGCTCCCGGTCTCATTTCAGCGCACATGACAGAAGGATGGGAGATATATTTTTCTCATGAAGAAAACCGCAGTTGGCAGGAAACCAAGCTGCAAGAAGTGCTTGAAAAACAGATTTCCCCAGAGAAACGAAGCCGTCTTCAATACATTGACGTTCGCTTTGGCAACCAAGCCTACAT
>CAZAHG010000053.1:0-1786 GCA_964485065.1 uncultured Candidatus Saccharibacteria bacterium
ATCGAGCAGATCAAGCAGCTCTTCGCAGAGGCCGTGGCGAGAACCACCAAGCTCGCCGCAGACATCGATGGACAGGAGGGGCAGCTCCTCAACGACGCGCGCAAGTTCTTCGAGACGGCAATCGCTGCAGTGGTCCCCGTGCTCAAGTACGTGGACCAGCTGGTTCCCGAGGTCACGGATGGCTACAACCACCCTGTGCGGGGAATCATGCTCTTGGAGGAGTTCAAGCTCGTCCTCCTCCGCAACGGCCAGCTGCAGTCGAAGAGTTCTAGCACCGGCTTCGATCCATGCAACCTTTCTTTCGGCGATAAGTCCAACAGCGAGCGGGTGGACGTGTTGATCGGAATGATCAGCGTTCTCGGAGTCAAGTTCTCCGAGGCGCTGGCGAAGGCGGACGAGCGCCGGGCGAAGATCGCCCAACGGAGCGACCAGCTCGCACAAGCGGCCAAGGCCTTCAAGGCCTAGCTGCTAAGAAGCCGAGGTACCCTCTACCTCGGCTTTCGCATTTTATGAGCAGTAACCCTGAGCTAGCAGTCGAAGGGCTTGACTGCTAATTTTGTTTTTCCTATAATCATAAAAGACATATGACTATTACCGATCGTCAGAAGACCATACTGGAAAGCCTGGTACAGGGCTACATTCAGTCGGCCCACCCCATCAGCTCACAATGGCTGTCTGAAAGATCTTTAAGAGAAAAGGAGGCTGGTTTTGATTTTTCTCCCGCAACCATTCGCAATGAACTCCTGGTCTTGATGGAAAAGGGATATCTGGAACAGCCCCATGTGTCAGCCGGAAGAATCCCGACAGATCGGGGATATAGGTTTGTCGTAGACGACATTATCCAAGAGATTGAAAAAAGAGAAGAAGAGCTTTCGCAACTCATCGTGGACCGGTTTGAGCTTCTGGATCAATTAGCAGAATCCACGACCGCTCTCGTGCTGGGATACACGCCAAGATCGAGTACGGTGTGGAAACAAGGTTGGGAACACCTGCTCCGCGAGCCCGAGTTTGAAGAGAGAGATTCTCTTTGGAACCTTACGAAGTTCGTGGAAGATGTGGAGAAACACATTGCCGATTTCCTTCCCGCAAAGGCAATGGAGGTGTATATTGGCAAAGAGAATCCGTTTTCCAAGGTGAAAGATTTTACGATTATCGTTCGCAGATATAGTATTGATTCTCAGGAGGACGGTCTGGTTGCGATGGTAGGTCCTAAGCGCATGGAATACGAAAAAAATATCGAATTGCTTATTTCATATGGAAGAAAAAAAGACAACTGAAGAACAAAAGACAACCGAAGAATTGCAGCAGGCTCTGGAAAAGGCCATCCAAGAGCGCAGCGAATATCTGGCAGGATGGCAGAGGGCGCGCGCGGACCTGATGAATTACAAGAAGGAAGAGATGGAACGCATTGGCAGTTTCATGCGGTATGGCCAGGAAGAGTTCTTGCTCAAACTGCTTCCGGTGCTCGATAATCTGGAACGGGCGGAACAACAGGCGGCTGAATCGGATAAGGTGAACCCCGTGGCGCAAGGATGCTTGCAGGTTATATCCCAGTTGCGGGAATTTCTCAGAAGCCAGGGCGCGGAACCTTTTGAGACAATAGGCCAGAAGTTCAATCCCGAACTTCACGAAGCCGTGGGAGAGGAAGCGGTAGAAGGAAAGGAACCTGGAACCGTGATTGAAGAAGTTGAAAAAGGATATCTATTCTTGGGAAAATTGTTAAGACCGGCAAAAGTAAAAGTCGCCAAATAATTTATACACATATGGCAAAAATCATAGGAATCGA
>CAZAHG010000054.1:0-1581 GCA_964485065.1 uncultured Candidatus Saccharibacteria bacterium
CAGGATTCTTGGGAGGATTGGCAGGGTCGTACTACGCCATAGAAGGAGGATTGTTCGGAGGGCCACAGGGATTGCTTAATCTTCAGGGCGTTTCTTCTTCGGGGCTTGAAACCTCATACGTTCCCCAGACAACACAAGAAGAAAAAATCATCAGAGCCGTACAAAATGTTTCTCCTGCGGTCGTGTCTATTGTCATCACCAAAGACGTCCCCATTTTGGAACAATACTTTGTCAATCCCTTTGGAGAAGGGTCGCCTTTCAATGTTGAGGTTCCCCAGTATCGCCAGCGCGGCACGGAAAAAAAGGAAGTCGGCGGAGGATCCGGATTCATCGTTGCTACAGACGGCCTGGTGGTGACAAACAAGCACGTGGTGCTTGATGAGCAAGCCGAGTACACCGTGTTTACGAATGACGGAAAATCATACCCCGCAAAAGTGCTTGCGCGAGACCCGGTACAAGACCTCGCCATTTTAAAGATAGAGAACCCAGGAGGAAGCTTTAAGGTGGCGAATCTCGGAGATTCCAATGCTTTGCAGATCGGCCAGACGGTCATCGCCATAGGCAATGCGCTTGGTGAATTCCGCAACACGGTGTCCATGGGCGTCGTATCCGGGCTCGGCCGCACCATCACGGCTACGGGAAGCGGAAGCTTCGTGGAAACTATTGAAGATGTGATTCAGACCGATGCCGCAATCAACCAGGGAAATTCCGGAGGGCCGCTCCTCAATCTTGCGGGCCAGGTCATAGGCATGGACACCGCAACCGTTTCCGGAGCCCAGAGCATCGGGTTTGCGATTCCGATCAACAAGGTAAAGCGCTCCATTGACCAGGTGCGAAAAGGAGAAGAGATCACCTATGCGTTTTTGGGCGTCAGATACCTTCAGGTTACTTCGGGAGTGCAAAAAGATCGGAAGCTTGAAGTCGATTACGGCGCTCTCGTGGTGCAGGGCGAGAACGGAGAACCTGCGGTTGAGTCAGGCTCTCCCGCTGCCAAGGCAGGACTCAGGGCAGGAGACGTTATCTTGCGGCTCAACGGCGAACGGATTACGCAGAATAACTCGCTGGGTAAGGTTATCCAGAAATACAATCCCGGAGACTTCGTTACCCTCATACTGTTCTCGGGTTCCGAAGAAAAGACCGTAAACCTGGAGCTCGGTTCTCGCACGCAGTAGTACGGAGGCCTCTCGGAGGCTTGATTGTTGCTGTTTTTGTGATATAAAAGAATCATGAACGGCGGAAATTTTACGAACAAAGCCCAGGAGGCAATCATGGTGGCTCAGCAGCTGGCGCAAGAAAAGGGCCAGCAGCAGGTTGATGCGCTTCATTTGCTGTATGCGCTGCTTTCGCAGGAAGGAAGCGTTGTGCAGACTGCCTTGGCGAAGATGGGAGCCGACGTGGAGGATTTGAAAAAGAAGGCGGCAAACATACTCGAACGACTTCCAAAAAGCACCAGTCCCGCCGTATTCGGTCAATTCTATCTGACGCAGGATTTGGCGCGCGTGCTGGAAAAAGCCAGGTTAGAAGCAGGAAAGATGGGAGATGAATATGTTTCGGTGGAGCATTTGCTGCTTGCCTTGGTTG